>JBJLCA010000001.1:0-20412 GCA_045567915.1 Candidatus Poseidoniales archaeon
TTCAATTCGATGTGTACTAATCTTATAATCATACCAATCTAATCTTTCATCACTATTCTCTGTAAAATCTTGATCAGGAACCTCTGTGAGTTCTTCAAATCTTTTATCTTGAACAATCGTACCGGTTGTATTTTCTGATAAATAAATATCAGTTTTTGAAAATCTTAAATTAAAGTTTGAAGGATTTCCTTCTACAAGGTCAAAAATATCCAGATAAGTAAATTCATCCTCTGATGTAGCATCAATCATTACAGTAAATGTTACACCATCTGAACTCAATTTAGGAGAAACTTTAGATTTTCCTATTTCATTAGAAGTAAAATTACCTTTAGAACAATCCATCCTTTCAGTACCGTTATCAATACTAATTCTCAATTTAGACCACTCTAATGATTCTTCAGATTCTGAAAATGACAAGTCAAACAAAGAATTATTTTTTTCTAAAGTTAGATTATTTGTAGAATCTATAGCTCTAAATTTATTCTTAGTCCCTAGGTCTTCTTCATAGGAACTTATCATGAAAAACCATATTCCTCCTGAAATTAACATTACAGCCACAATTCCTATTCCTATAGTCTTAAAATTCATACTATTTACCTCTCAAAATTTTATGAAGAAAGCTTGGATATTTGAAACTTACATCATCCACAAAATATGATCGAGCCTTGATTGATAATAAGTCAATTATGACAACTACAAAAAACAATACAATAAGTAAGGCCATAACTTTGTCATATTGTAAAAATTTAAGATAGGTTGAAATATAATAGCCAATACCTCCGGCACCTACTATACCTATTACAGAACCATGCCTTACGTTATATTCAAACATAAACAATAATTGTGAAATTAAGTTGTTAGCTGACTCTGGAATAACTACTCTCATAATGATTTCAATATTACTCAAACCCATAGCTTTTGCTGCATCTAATGGATCTTTAGATAAACCCTCTATTGTCTCATATTGCAATTTACCAAGATAACCTATTGTGTAAAAAGTCATAGCCATCACACCTGAAATTGGACCTAGGCCAATTAAAATAACGAAAAATATAGCCCAAATAAGACTAGGTAATGTTCTCATAGCTGATAACAAAAACCTAAAAGGTATTGCTACTGAATCTCTATATAAATTCCTGGATGCAAGTGTAGCAAGAGGTAAACTCAATATAAATCCTAGACCTGTAGAAACAAAGGCAATTTTCAATGTTTCAATAATTCCAATATATGCTGGAGAACAAAGTATATCCCAATTTCTATCGCAAACGGGATATGATCTCGCTTCTAATACTTTCCAATTTGGAGGCCAAAGTGATTCGTAAAAGAATACTGATAAATTATCTAAACTATTCTCAAGAGTCTTCCAATTTCCGTCAACCAAGTCAACAAAAACAAACCATGTTGTTAAAATTATTACGAATAAAAAAATAGGGTATTTTTTTCTTTTAAGAAATATTTCTTTATCAAAATTCATTTGTCAACCTCTACAAAAACTGATAAAGGTGAATCTGACATTTTTTCTAACTTAAAACAACGATCTGCTAATTTTGCTCTATCAATATTATGTTCTACAATGATTAATGTAATCTTATTTTCCTTAACATATTCATGCATAATATTCCAAACATTATTTGCCGTTGTATCGTCTAATTCACTAAGAAACTCATCTGCAAGAATTAATTTGGGTCCTTGAGCCATTGTTCTTGCTATTGCAACACGTCGCTGTTGCCCTCCTGAGAGATGTTTTATTGGCTCATCAATTTTATGTGATAAGTCCATCAAAGTAATTGAATCTTTAACAGTATCAACTACTTTCTCTTCGTGAAAACCAGTTATAGATCTAAAAATTGATTGATTACAAACGGCACCTTCTAGAACATTGAAATATACTGTTTCGTGATTGATTAAACCTAATTTTTGTGGAATGTATCCAATCATACCTCTATCTGGAGTTTTTTCGGCATCAAAAACTTTTAGAGTTCCACTTATTGGATTTACTAAATGTGCAATATTCTTTAGAAGTGTAGTTTTACCTATTCCAGATTCGCCTACTATTGAGACTATTTCTCCTTGCACAATTTCTAAATTATTTATTTTGGCTAAGATAAAATCAGGTGAATAACCTATCTTTAAATCTACAGCATGGATTACATTACTCATAGACACCTCTGGAGTCCTTCGTATTGGACGCACTATTTACCACTACATCACAGGAACTCTTAGGTGTTTGCTCTTTGAACAATGTTGGAAATTCCTCGCCTACTTGCTTGGACGTATTACGACGAGAAAATAGCACCCTTTTTACCTTAACTTTCCGATTCGATAATATCGAATTTATCGTTGAAGTAGGTTTTAATTCCAGGAATATCTTCAATTAGGCTTCCATAAGAGCTAAGATGTGTTTGGGAATCAGTCGCAGTCATTCCTGGCGTTCCTAGTATGTTTTCTAATATTGCACTGCCTTCTGTAGAATCATTCATGCCAATAAGAGCATCCTGGACTTTCTTTTGAGTTTCAGCATCCATATAATCGGGATTATACATTACTGGGTGTGAGGGTGCAGAACCATATGATGGTAATAGAACGTAATCATCTTCGGGAAGACACCATTCTTCATTATCTGCAGAATTTTCATTACCACAATAACCTGCAACGGTCGAATCTTTGGCAAATGCTACATCGCCTATGCCTTCAGATAAACACTTCACTGCACCAGAATAGCTGTAGTATGTAGTTCCAGATTCGGGAATGCTTGAATTCTCATTGAAAAAATTATAAACTGTATTTCTTAAAGATTCAATATCATTTACATCACCAACAATATCTGCATATCCATTTCCAATCAAGAAGCCCATAGGCAATAACATTCCTGCAGATTTTAGCCATCCTGTGTGACAAGAAGTCTTGCCCTCTAACAATGCGAATGGATCTGTAGATTCATCATCATCCAAAAAAGCTTCAGCCATTTCAGAATCTTTCAATACGACTGCATGTGCATTATAGAAAGTACGGCCATCGCTTTTCTGATCTGCTGCAATTGCTTCAAGTCCGTATTGTTGCCAACCAACCCATGCAGCTGCCCCGTCCATGAATGCAATGTGAGCATTTCCAAACCTGAGTGCTTCAATTATTGCACCTTCTGAGGTTATTGGATATAGTTCTACATCCATGTCAAGTTCTTTAGCTAGATAATCTGCCATTCTTTGGGGATTGTCATCAAGATTTTCATAATCTTCTTTAACCTCATATGCGATTATTAATTTTTCTTTTTTAGTTACTCCATCATCACTGTCTAAACAACCAGTAAAACTGGTGAATACAAACAGCATAGCGAGGGCAAATACACTTGTTTTTTTCAACATTTTTTGCTTCTAAAGGGTTTAGGTCGCCCTAATTTAGGTCAACCTAAAAAAACGGCACTATATATAATTTAGGCTTCCCTAAAAAATAAATAAGTACCTATTTTATACCTAGTACTTGTTGGAGAAATATGGCAAGTATGGATGCTCTATCTGAAAGTGCAGAAATGATGATTAAAAATATAAATCAACTAGCTGCAGATGATAAAAGAGTTAGAACTTCAGATCTCGCAGTAAAGACTGAATTAAAACCTGCGACCGTTACTGAAATGATTCAACGTTTAGGTGATTTAGGACTTGTAGATTATGAAGCATACCATGGAGTGCACCTAACTAAACAAGGACAACACGTAGCTGATGTCATCGAACATAGATTTAACATTCTTGAACGGTTTTTAACTGAAATACTTGGCGTCGAAGGAGAAGAAGCTGCAGAAGTAGCTTGTAGAATGGAACACGTCCTAACAAGAGATGTTGAACATAAACTTACAACATTTTTAGGCGTTGATCCAAAAAAAGAATCTGAACTGTTTTGCCATAAAATTAATATCGAAGACAATACTAAACACAAATACCTACCATTAAGCAATTTTGATGAGGGAAAAACCGGCACAGTTAAATTAATATTCGAAGATAATGAATTATCAAAAATATTAGAAGACAAAGGAATTCAACCTGGAAACTCTCTTATGTTGAAAAAATCTGATGGAATCATTTATAATATAGAAACCGATGAAGGCAACTTTTCCTTAGATAGGGAAACTGCATCTAAAATTATTGTTCAAAACTAATGGCCTCAAAAGGAATTTTATACCTCATTATTAGCGGAACTAAAGATTATCGAAGGGCTGCTGAAGCACTTAGACTTGCAGAATACCAAGCTGGAGATGCACGAAACATAGCTTTAATGTTGCAAGGAGAAGGTGTTGAATGGTTAGAAGAAGGAGAGGAAGACTTCAGAAAAGAAATTCAAATTTCATTAGGCGTTATAAATGAACTAGGAAGTCCTATCTTTCTTTGTGGAGCCTCATTAAATGAAAGAGGTCTAACTCCTACAATGGGCGAATATAAATTCACTACATCTTCAGCCCCTAAAAGAATCAACCAAGTCATTGACAAAGGTTGGCAAATTGCAGTCTTTTAATTTAAGAATACTAAATTAAAGTTCGGCGTGAAGTGCTTTACACCAATCTTCTATTCTTTCGTCTGTCATTTCACCTTGATTATCTTCGTCCAATGACAAACCACACCACTGGCCATCTATTTCTCCTTTGGATTCATCATAGTCATATCCCTCTGTAGATGTGAAACCCAAAGCTACACCCCCACCAGCAATCATTTTTTCATAAACCATACCCATCCCATCTTGGAAAGTATCTGGATAACCTAATTGATCACCTTGACCAAATATAGCAAACTTAACTCCTGAAAAATCCATACCGTCCATATCATCCAAAAGGTCTATCCAATCATCTTGAGCTTCACCAACATACCATGTTGAAATTCCTAAAAGTAAAAAATCATAACCTAATAAATCATCAGGCTCAATTGAACTAACGTCTTGTATAGTGCAATCATGTTCACTAAAATTTTCTGAAATCAACTCTGCTGCAGTTTCAGTATTGCCCGTGCTTGAACCATAAAATATTCCTATTTTCATGTAATTACCTCTTAATAATTATTATTATCTTGCACTCTATTTGTAAGTTGCTACGGCCTAAACTATCAAAAAGGCTATAACTAGGCCTCTCATGCAAAAAATTGTAGCTATTAATATTTTAATTTGCTATAGGAAAAAAAATGAGTACAATTCAAGTAACTGACACAGATTTTGAAAAAACCATTAGCGACAATGATCTCGTATTGGTTGATTTTTGGGCACCTTGGTGCGGCCCTTGTAAGGCCTTAGGCCCAGTTCTAGAGGAAATTGCTTCCGAAAACAAAAACATAGTTATTGCAAAGATGAATACAGATGAGAACCCAAATACTTCATCTGCTCACGGTATTATGTCTATACCAACTATGATGATTTTCAAAAATGGCGAACTAGTAGATAGATTAGTTGGAGCCATGCCAAAAGACGCAGTAATGCAGAAAATACAACCTCATTTCTAAGAATAACTAATTCTAACTTCAGAATTATTCAATTCTTTAACTAAAGCATCTGTATCTGAACTATTTAGATTGCAAACTAAATTATATACTTCATACATTTTATGAAAACTACTAATTTCTACTTTTGAATAATCTTCAAATTTAGTTATGCTCACATTTAAAATTTTAACAATTGGAACTCCACCTTCACGTGGCTCTCCAGTCAAAATAGAACTTATGTCTTCTTTGCGAAAACCTCCACCTTCTACGACTAAGTGATCTCCGTAAATCATTAACCATCTACCTTTTACCTTTACATCTTTCCAGGCTAAACTAGCTGGAAGAGGAGGTCCATCTGTAGTTATCTCTTTTGATTCTCCCCAATCGTCCTCATTCCAAATATTATTTTCTAACAGAAACTCTATAGGCAACCAATCTTCGCCATCCCAAAATCTTGCATCTTTAGATAGTTGGCCTTTTCCTAAATCATCTATCAGCCTTTCCTCTGGAATAGGGCCATATACTTCATCATCTACTTTGACTAAATACTCTTGTTTAACTTCCGAATCGCTCATTTTACCTCGTAAATATATGCACTATTAGAATCTAAATCAGGCATTTCTCCTAACCTCCAACCTGGTGCTGTTGTTTCAGCATAATAATAACTAATTTCATCGATTTCGCCTTCATTTAATACGTAATGTACTCCTGACGCTCCAGTGACATTAATGCCTACTGCTGCGTGCCCATAACCATCCCATGCATCAGGTATTAAGATTATAGATGCATTAAATCCTAAAATTTCAAGCAACGAAATCAAAAGGGCTGAAGTATCCTCACAATCTCCAGTTTGATCTACTAATGTTTCTATTGGATATCTAGGATATTCTCCAACACCTGCAGTTATGTTATCTTCTGAATACTTTAGAGACTGAGAAAAACTAATAAGAAAATCAACTTCGTTTAGGAGTGTAAAGTTTGCTTCTAAAGACATATTATGCAATATATTGGCTACTTCTATTAAGGCTAAATCATCAACTGTAACAAAATTAAGGTAGTCTCTATATTCTGATATTTTATGTGGTTGACTCACAAAATATGAATACCGTGCTGGATCAAAGGTATAACTAAATTGATACTCTATCATACGAAATGTCCATTTGAATGATTTAAGATATCCAAAATTAAAAACATCTATTTCCAGAAGTAAAGAAGCATCATTTGAATCATTTGAATTATCTAAACTACCGTCTAAAGTTTCATTCGAATCATTCCAAGTTTTAGTTTCTAGATTGAAAAATATGGTTTCCCTATATGTAGTATTTGAAATACTAATATCTAATTCTTCTGAATTGCGATACTTCAAAAAATATGCAACTATTGTAAACTCATGAAAAGTACGATTATCTGGAACATTATATTCAAAATCTGCAGTTAAATTAAATTCTTCTTCCCAAGGAACATACCATGGGTTACCATCATTATCAAAACGCTTTAACTGTTCGTTGCCCTGATATAGAAATAAGATGAACGGTGCAGTTTGCCTATTATTTTGTCTATCTATTAACTTAACCTGTTTGAAACTAAACTTTAATGCTAAATCATTGTAAGGATCTATATCAACTGAATCATTGAAACCATCATTATCATCATCATTATCCAAATTATCTCCTATTCCATCTAAATCATTATCTGAATTTTCTAGAGAGTCAAGTGGGAAAAAATCTACAGAGTCATTAAAACCATCATTATCATCATCTGCATCTAAATTATCACCTATACCATCTGAGTCATTATCATTCCACTCACTAGAATCTCTAGGAAAGGCATCATCTGTATTAGGAATACCATCAAAATCTGCATCATATAACATTTGATTAACGATAGCTCCAATTAACAAACCTACTACTAAAATAGTAGATAATTTTACAACTGATTTCATTACAAACCTAATAATTTAGGTAATTCATGCATGTTTGTAAAAGGTTCGGCCCCTGCTT
Organism: Candidatus Poseidoniales archaeon; assembly: GCA_045567915.1. Taxonomy (GTDB): domain Archaea; phylum Thermoplasmatota; class Poseidoniia; order MGIII; family CG-Epi1; genus CG-Epi1. The sequence continues at coordinate 7,454 of JBJLCA010000001.1, forward strand.
CAATTAATTCTTCCTTTGAACTCATATTTACTAAACCCAATACCCGTATTCCGGCCCTGACTGAAGCCGTAACACCTGTAATACTATCTTCAATAACTACACATTCATCTTTTGAAAAACCCATTTTATCTGCTGCATACAAAAAAAGTGCTGGATCTGGTTTCGGATTTGCAACCTCAGAAGCGGTGTAAACTCTACCTTCAAAATATTTGTAAAGTCCGGTCAATTTAAGCGAATTTTCAACATGTCCTGGCCTACCATTTGAAGCTACACATGTGGCTATTTTTAATGAATCTAAAACTTCAGATATTCCATCCATAGCAACTAGATCATGTTTGTAAGCTTCAGATACTTTCTGCACCAGCCTAGGAATCCAATCATCTGGTAAATCTTTACCTGACATTTCTTTCATACCGTAAACAACAGCATCTATCGTTTTACCTCCCCATAACTTAGTTGATTCGTCCCCTGTCATCTGTATTCCAAGCTCACCTGCCATTTCAGCTATAACGTTGTTAGTCAAAGGTTCACTATCTACCAAAGTCCCATCACAATCAAAAATAATACACTTAATTTTATTCAATAAACAGTCACATCCAATGATTTCATTATTTCTCTTAGAAATGAAGTTGCATAAGTACCCTTGTGTAACCAAAAACTAAAGATCGGGTTACCAGAATCAAATTCTACATTAATATCATTATATTTCTGAAATAAAGGTCGATACATACCATAAGATGATAAATCAGGAATTTCATCAATTATGAAATCTTTGAATTTAACTCCTAAGTCATCCATTACCTTTTTTTCTAATTCTCCTTGTATCCCTTTTGAAAACTTACTGTTAGCACCAGGCAATAATCCTGCAACCCAAGCCTTACCCTCTCTACATCTCTTTGACAACTTTGATTGATTTCTTTCTGTAACTTCAATCGTAACTCTTTGGTCAGGGCCACCGTAACCATCTGCTGGCATAACACAATCTCCAATTTGAGGGAAACAAGCATCCGTTCCTTCTCTTATTCTCATATCAAGAACTTTGTTAAAAATCAAACTTTGGTAGCCATGAACTAACATTTTAGACAAACTCTCAGGGAGTTGAAGAATGGCTCCTGGGTAATCTTCTGGATTTCTAGATAAATGGCCTAATAGTTGTCTTTCAAATAACATATTTGAGGGGAATTTTCCCAAAGCCTTTGTAAAATCTCTAGTCTTTGATAAATATTCACGACCTTCGTGACCTGCAAATTTCGGTGATTCAAATGTTAGATAATCCAAAACGGCCCCCTCGTAATCGCCGCGTACTATTTTTTCTCCAACAATATGAGTTATAGGTCTAACTGATCCAAATCTTTGCACACCAAAGTAATTAGGGAAAAACCCCCTTAGCTCTGATAAAATTTCATTAATATTATCTTCACCATTATCTGAATTTGTTACTTTTATCTTAAATTTATTACCTACTAAATTACCTAATCTAATTGGCTTTATTGAACTATGTAAAAACTCTACTTCAATATTGTTCAAGTCAATATTAGATAGCTTGTCTACAGAAGTTCGAATCGAAAAATGCTGAGTTGTTACTGCCCTCTTATCTTTAGTTCCTGCAAACCCTATAGACTTTTGACCTATATTCAGTTTATGAGATAATTCCTTCATTAAAACATGAGTATCCCAATTATCAGCTTTGATTTTTACTATTTGATGTTTACCGTTAGGGTTCTTTTGCATCCAAATCCAATGTGAACGCCCTGGAATGGAAACTACTTCTTCAACCTCAAAATCTTCAAATCTTTTTCTAAGCTTACCGCCTATCCCTCTGGTATTTGAAAAAAAAGACTCTGAGCCAACTATATGTTGACTAACTAAACCCATTCACTTTGAAATCGCTTTAGCAGTGACTTTTATGTCTGCGATTATTTTTTCAACAGCTTTCATAACTGAAGCTTTTGGTGTACCTTTTTTAGTACGAACATAAAATTTAGGATTATCCAATACAATGTGACCCATGTAGTAAGAAGCATACTCAACGTTTGAATTTGCAAGAGTATGATTCATAAGAGGTCCAAGTAATGTTTCACTTGCACCATGGATTTCAAACTCTAGTTCGTTTTTAGTTTTGTTTACAACTGTAACTTCCATAGATTTTTATGGACAAAAAGGGTCATTATAAAGATTGGGCAATTTCAATTGCTTTAATTCTTGCTTTAGGTGGAGCATTTGTCTTAATTCCCAGTGGAGAGAAAACACTACTACTTGCAAAAAAACCCTCATTCTCCAAACATTCAATAATTTTGAGTCTTTTGGGTGTTTGGCCTATTTGCGCATCTCTCGCCATATCATTGATATCAAATAAACCCGGAGGGCCATTCGCTTCATGCTTTAGCACCTCAAAAAAATTACCTAACGGCCCCTCACAATTTTCAGGTACCAAATCCGAATCTATTATTTTATCCATCCAAATAGGTCCTGCAGCTTCTGAATGTTCTACATCTAAAATTTCCATTTCATGATTAAGCCATTTTAGCGTAATATCTTTTTTACTAATAACTTTTACAAAAACACGTAAATGATGACCTTCTGAATAGGACAATAATGGCACAATACTTCTATCATATTTTGCAGCTAAGGTTTGAATCCGCCCTAACAATATTCTTACCCCTACTTCTTTAGCTGCAACTCTTTTCATTGAATAAGCTCCATATCTTTTGAAACAAATTGAAGGTTTAGCACCACAAAGGACGGCTGTATCTGTGGCAGCTATGCCTAAAATCCCTTCACTTTTTACATTTTCGATTATAGCTTCAAAATAAGGTGCTGGTGTGCCAAAAGGATCAATATCTATCCAATCATATTTTCTTTCTTTAACTAAATTTTGAACATCATCATGGAATACTTTTGAATCTAAATTATTTAATTTCAAATTATCTTTTATTGTCTCTACTGCTAACTTAGAGGTATCACAAAATTCAACATTAAAATTACATTCTAATGCAAGCCTAATTCCTCTAATTCCTGAAGCTGACATCCCGTCTAGAAAGAGTCCCTTGAAATTTAATTTTTTTGCAAATTCTACGTTCAAGTCTCTACTAAATTTCATTGAGGGATTATAGAAAACGCCCTTGATCTTACCTGGACCCTTGTCTTTACCTGAAAGATTTGCTCTAAAATTTGCATTACCTTCTTGGTGCTCGATCAAACCATTCCAGTTTTCAAAATATTAACTGCTTTTGAAGGTAAAATTGCGGAGTTAATAGGAGTTACTTCAAGAGTCCTCAAATCGTCTCTTTTTCTGATTGACTGAAGTAATGGATTTCTAGACCGTTTGTGCATTGTTATTAGCATAGGTTTACCACACTTTAATGCTTCTTTGAGAACTGCACTAAATTCTTTAGACTCGGAAACTAATTTACCAACCTCATCAACTAAAATTAAATCTGACTCTTCAATTGCTTTTTGAACTGAAGCTGTTGCAATTCTATTGACTGCATCAAGTCGAATTCCTAATGCCGTAGATTCTGGATTTCTTCCTGGTATTTTTGGTTTGACATCCCATCTTACAGAAGCTGATAATTCTTCTTCTTGAGTTATGAAATCTTTGAGATTGTAACCTGTTATTTCACCTTCTTCTACAATAGGGTGTGTAGTAAATCCACCTATGCTGAATTTTTCTTCAACCATTTTAGCAATTCTTAGGACAGTTTTAGTTTTACCCGTACCTGGCTGGCCAGAGATAGCTACTTTTACAGGAACCATATAGAATGCCTTAATTGAAAAGTCGATATAAGTATCTATGCCTATGAATTATATTCTAAACGTTCTGGACAGTTCTTCCTTCTTGAACAACTATTACACTTACCTGCTCTCTTGTGATTTCGATGAGCTTCCATTTTTCCAGATAAAATATCATTCATCTCTTCTAATTTATCAATAACTAGATTCTTTAACTTGGAATCCCATATTACTTCATGAGGTTTGCTATCAAAACCATATCTTATTTGTCCTAGTGGCGGCTTCTGCCCAAAAGTCTCTTCCGTAAGCAAGCAATAAGCACCTATCTGCAAAATATGGCTGAAAAATGGAGCTCTAGGGGGGCGCCCTGTTTTAATTTCTACAGGAATACGATCATCGCCTTTCTTTATAATAAAATCTGGCCGGCCTGCTAAATTATAATTTTGTGACTTTAAAATCGGAGTTTCATCTGTTAAACCATCGGGAGTTTCAATTGTTTCCTCTCCTAATTTGTAATCGTCTCTTAATTTATCTATTTTTTCTGTAGATACCAGCAGTCTGTAAAGAAAAAAGGAAGCTACAAGCATCCAACCTATACCTATAATCAAAAGTATAACTCCTAAGTTTAAACGTAAGCTGTCTGTAGAAAGCCAAAGAATAAAAAGTGCTATTGTAACAACAGCCATTATCATTCCAACAACTGTCAATAAAGTAGAAGAGGTTTCCCTAGACTTTTTTTTCTTCTACCAATAAATTTGTTAAAGAAGTACCTATTTCCTTATGTTTTTCAACGCCTGAAGTCACTTCTTCCCCTTCTGCATCTATACCTTTCAAATCTAAGTGCCAAGATAATGGGCAATAGCCGTATCGCTCCATTTCTGAAGCTGAAATAATATGTTTGCTCATGGGGTTAAGTCCGGGGTTAAGTCGGAAATACCTAAGGAGCACATAATAAAAAAATTAGTGCAAGGCGCTAGAAACTGAAATACTGATCATGCCAAGCTAAATTACCATAATCTTTAATTTCATAATTGTAATTTAAAAGCTGTTTTCCTTCTTCTGAATTAAATTCCATTGATATTATTAATTCATAAGAGTCTGCATGAGGACCATCAAAAATTAACACAGGTAACTTTACAGATTGCTTAGGGCTTAAAATACCAGGATAGTGAATCTCACTTTGAAGTAATTCTGTAGAATTCCAAACTGCTAATTTCACTTTAAGATCTGTAATCTCCTTAGTTCCAGTATTACTTACTTTTGATTGTACAAATAGTCCTGAATATGAGCTGTGATATACTGTATCTATCTCTACCTCTGTTCTTGGTAAGAAATATGAATAGCATAACAAAACTAATAACACAGCTACAACTACCACTGCAAATTTTCCAATAATTTTACGTTGCTCTACTGAATTCATAGTGTCGCCCCTATTGAAGAAATTAAACTCATTCCTGGCTCTGGCATTATGTAATGTTTTTCATCGTTTCCAAACTCAGTATCCATTCCATTTTTCTGTATTCCAAGCCACGTTGGAAGAATATTATAGCCACCAACTTCTTTTACACGTAGATCCATCATTACTGCTGATGTTTTTAATTTAATTGGACCCATTGTTAGCTCGCCACCTATTGCAAATGATAACTGGCCGCCTTCACTGTTCAACATTTCAAAAACAGGATATAATCCAAATAATTGATTAGGGATTATTTCAACATGCTTTATGTCTTTTGCATGTATTACCATGTAGTCTAGATGGAACTGAGGTGTGGCTGGAGATGTCGTTGTCCTGAGGTACGCACTTTCTATTCCTTGAGGAGAATCGATGACATAATTTGTACCCTCCAATATCATTGTAGTGTTATCACCTACATTCTTTACATCAATGAAAGTCCCTGAAGTTCCACCAGTATACCCTTCATCGACTATTAGCATAATATCTATTTCTTGCGAAGTTGTCGTTACAAATAAATCTGGAAAACCTTGGAAAACAAATGATTCATCCATATCAAACTCAAAATTAGGATTGATACCCATGTGAAATGATTCAGGAACATCATGGACTATTGCTTGTGCTGACTTCCAAGATCCAAAATCTCTATTGGCTGTCTTCACCCAAACGTAATCCATTGCTTTATCTGCTTTGTAAATAATATCTATTTCTTTACCGACTATGATATCTGCACGCAAATCATTAGGCACTTCTGAGAAATAAACCTCATTAAATGAAGGTCTAGTCATGTTATGTGTTCTAAGATAAGCTCTTCCCATTCCTCCCGTCTGCTCAATATCAAAAATAGCATCTAAGTCTCTTTCACTTGTCTTCCCAGTTTGGAAATAAGCCTTGATATTATTATTTTGCTGAACTTCATCTAAAAATAACTCTATAGCAGTCTCATTTTTACCCCTATTTATATCTAAATAAATCCAATCGGTTTCTGGAGACCAGTCACCTAAATCCAGATTTATTTTATCAGGTTCTCCAAATTCAGTTGATAGCTTAGCTGAAGTTAAAGTTCCTTCTAGATACATTCTAAGAACATCGCCCTGATCATCCTGTCTCAAGAGTATACCATGAGTCCAAGCTGTATCCATGTTTGTAGTGTTTCCTGATTCAATACCTAATATTATTCTTGAGGGTGCGCTTGAAGAACTAAAATTCGCATAAATGTCCTCACCTAAAGCAATATCTAAATCTACCCTTTCTGGAACTTCTGGGATTGAAAGTTCAAGATTTGTTTCTGATTCCTCATCAACAATAGATGCAAACAAAGAACCAAGTTGTTTGTTAGTTAGTAAAGAAATGTTGCCTATGATTGGCTCATCTGAGTCTTCTAAATCTGATAAGAAAATTGAAGCATTTACGTCTACTTCTTCTGGCAAATCATCAATCCTCAATAAAACACTTCTATTAGCAAAATTTGTAACATCGACTAAAATACTACTCATTGCTGGAGAATCATTATTGAAATCTTCAAGAACTACATCTACAGTAGTACCCACATCTTCAACATCAAGCAAGTTAAGAGATACTTTAGGTGAAATTCCGGTAACGTAAACCTTTGCATCCATTGCCCCTTCATCAGACATGTTAAGGGAAACGCCTTCAACCCAGTTTGTTACAAGTCCATCTGCATCACCAAGCTGTAACTCCAAAGCTAAAAAGTCTATTGGTTGGTTTGAACTGATATCTATTCCAAAATTACTTTCTCTAATATCCAAAGATAAATTCATATCACTTGGCAATCTTGGAATTAATGCTTCCAAATGATAGGGGTTATCGTCTTCTTTTTGATCTATCACTAGATAAATTGGACCTACTGGTTGATCAGTCTTGAATTGAATGTTTCCAGTTAATGTCAAATTATCAACTGTTGCATTAAGAACTAAATCTGCATTTAATTCTAGATCTAAACCTGCAGGAATACCTTCTATGAAAGCGGTTACCTCTGGACCTATAATTCCTTCTTCTCTAAATATGATGTAATCAGATCTATCTGCGTAATTAAAATCGGCTAATTCTAGCTCTAAGTCAATTTTATCGCCTCTTGAAGTGTAATTTGCATCAACTGTCTGAGGTAAATCTTTGAAAAGCATACGAGCTCCAAGAATTGTTTCATCTCCAATATCTTTCTGACTAGACCAAAGACCTTCTACCCAAACTGGCTCTTCATCCAATAACGAAATATTGCCCTTATCGACCCAAGCTGTAACTGAAACGGTTTCATCTACATCATAAAAGAATCTAGCCACAGTTTCAAAGGACTCTACATTAGTAACTAAATTAATGGATAGACCTGCTACAGTGTCAACTAAAGCCTTACCTAATTCAGACAATGCTTCTATGAATTGAGCAACGTCTTCTAAATCATTTACCTCAGAAACATCGCCTCCAAGAATTGCTGTTGAATTTAATAGAGGGACTGCAACTACAATTTCTGCTGGAAGACTATCAACAAAGACATAAGCATCTAATCCCAAATGATCTTCTTCGTAAATCGTGTCATCAATTGCTCCAACCTTGAACTGAACAGGCTGTCTATGTGTTATCTTAAAGTCTGCTAACTCTCCAGTTCCATCGCCGTCAAGTCGCAAAGATTGAATCCAATCTAAATCTCCAGACAAACTTGCAATTTCGCCTTCTTGGCCCATATTATCTTGGTAAAGCATAACCGAACTTCCATTGTAATTAGAAGTATCCCATATCCATCCTGTGGCTTTATCGCCATCAGTAACATTAGTAATTAGAAATGAAAAATTAAACCAACTATCTGTAACTAATCTAAGATCACCATCCGAAGTCGCAATTTCTGCTGAACCTGGAAGGTGTTCGAGAGTAATTCGTGAATAAATGTCACTTGCAAAACTGGTAAAAGTGATTTGGTCAATTAACTGATCAGAATTATTTCCTCCGGCATATTGCAGATTACCGTTATCAATGTTCAAATTAATATTTGAAGGGATATTACTCAAAGTAATATTTGCCCAATGTGTGGTTTCCTCACTATTACTTATTCCTTCAAAATAAACTCTAAATGGTTTTTCTCGCGAAGGCTTCATATCCAAAGAAATGTTAGTAAGTCCATCTTCTGAGAAAAAATTAATATCTCCAATATCAGTTACGCGAGCACTAAAACTGTAATCGAGATTTTTCTGTGATATTGAAGATCTATTATTTGGTGCATTACTATCTAAAAAAGCAGATTGGTTATAGATTGCAAAGAAGTCATCTCCACTACCGTCATCTAAATCAAGATACTTGTCACTAGTTAGATAAACAAATAAATTTTCCAAATAAGCCAATTCATCCTCCCTAGTTCTCATAGTAATTTCAACTTGTCCATCCCCTTCACCAATAGTTGATTGTAGAACTGCCTGAGGGATTGAACGTAATAAATCGCCAATATATACAATTCTACCTGCTAAACCAAGTAATAAATCGCTAATCAAACCGCCTACTGCTGAGTCATCTACGGCAGTCGGATCGGTGTCTCCAAAAGCGTTATCATTAGAATCATCAAGTCTTAAGTTCCCTTGTAAAATCAAATTTTCAGGTAAATTAGTTATTTCTAAACCTGTAAATAATTTATAATCATGATCATTCCACGTAGGCTCTCTACCATCCTCGGTATAATACTCATAATCTCCATAAACTATCGAATCAATAGACTGAGTGGAATGGAACTCAATTACTGTCCAGTTCCGTTCCGAAGTAGATTCGTTTCTTACCTCTAACCACAATGAAGCCTCAGGCATGTTTAACTCATCAAGACAAACTTCATCGCCCCCTAAACTTATTTCACATACTGGTACTCCTTCTATATCTGCTACTATGTGAGATAAGAAGGAATCTGAACCATCTGAAGGTTCGACATTGTATTCATAGTATTCAAATCCTAAATCAAACCTTTTATCAGTCTCACTTACTTCCTTGGTTTCAGTAGATGGAGCATATATCTCAATCGAATCTCTTTCTATGTCATCTTCTGTTTGAGAAACTATTCTAATTCTCAGTTCATCCGGAACTTTTCCTCTAGGATTTGACAAATCTGCTTTGATAAATGTTATTTCTTCTAATGCATCACCAGGGTTAGCAAAAGTTCCTTTACTCCAATTATATTTCAAATAACCTATTGAGATATCTAAAGCTTCCACTCCATTATTGAAAGAATCTCCAGATACATTATTCATATTTACAGAAATTTCATAAGGTGCATTAACGTAGTCTATATCTCCAGGATTAATACCAATACCTCCGCCGCCATCTGGACCTATTGTGAATACAAATTCCTCAATAACTACACCTAAAGAATACTCTTCTGGAATTTCACCTGGAAGAAATTGAGTGTTGATTCCCCAAACATAGGTTTGATCATCATTATTTTCATCCTGGTAAGTCAATCCTCGAACAATGGCTACATCTAATGTTTGATTCAGTGCATTTCCAATTTCTTGGAACTCAAAAGCAATTCCTAAATTTGCCTCAAGACCAACATCTCCATTTATCGGATTTAAATCTGTTTGATCATTGATTATATCATTGATTACTGGCACTAACCTTACTCGAATATCGTCTCCTCCGTCCTCGTTAACATCTATAGTAACCCAAGCTGTATCACTTTGATCAATGCCATTTAGTAATGCTGAAATTAACCCTGCCGCGATTCCGTCCAGACCAAATTGTTCAAACCAGGCTGACAATATAGCTGTCGAAGCACCCCATATTGTTGAAATAAGATTTGCATTTTCTACACCTTCTTCACATGGTTCACCTGGTAGAGGACTATCTCCACAACCGCCAACATCGATAATTCCATTACCGTTTGTATCATATGCCCAATAAATCAGGTAAGTGTCTGTAAAGAGGGAAGCTGCTGAACCTAAAAAAGATTCCTGGTAAAAATCAGAATCGCTCAGCATTGTCTCAATTATATCTGCCTTTACTGGGTTAGGGTCATTCACTTCAAACGGAACTAATCCTCTATCTGAAAAATTATAACTTACGGTTTCATAATCTACAGTAGCATTAACATTATCATTTTCATTTTTAGAATTTAATAAAATTTCTCTGTTATCCAATAAAGAGAAATCAAGCTCGTTGCCCTCGTGAAGTGAACGAAGATAATTTAATTCGCTAATGACTATCTCATCCACCTGATCATTTCTCTCATTAACGTCCACAAAGAAAGCCTCTAACTCTTTTGCAGTCCCATAATCAGCTTGTATAACTGCTGGACCTGTTGCCGTAGGAACTAAAACAACTTGAAGGAAAAGAACTGAAAATACTAAAAAAGTAATCACTCGTTTACGGCGAAATGCGCTAAAGAGCGATTTGTTCATTAACTTATTTAGAATCCAACGGTATAAATAAGGTATTAGTCGTAAAAAAGATAGATTGATTTTATATAGTGAACTAAACTCGATTAAATAATGAATGAGGATCCCTTGCAAGAAGCTCTCGCTGACGAAAGCGCTTTTACAGGTGAAACTGACGAAAGTGAATTGCAAGCTTTAGTCTCTAGGCTACAGACAAACATACTCATCATAGGAAGCGGAGGTGCTGGCAATAATACTCTACTTCGATTATACAAAGAAGGTATGACCTCATTAGAATTATTAGCTGTCAATACTGATGCTCAACACCTATTGAACACAACTGTCCCTCATAGAATGCTTATTGGAAAAGTTTTAACAAAAGGATTAGGCGCAGGATCTGAACCTAATGTTGGTGAAGGAGCTGCTGAAGAAGCTCGGCATGAAATATTAGAAGCATGTAGAGATGCTGATATTGTCTTTCTAACTGGAGGCTTAGGCGGAGGCACAGGTACAGGATCATTACCAGTAATTGCTAAATTAGCTAAGGAAAGTGGAGCACTAACAATTGCAATTGTTACTCTACCCTTTAGTAACGAAGGTGCACGAAGAGGCCGAAATGCAAGGATTGGTCTAGAAAAGTTAAGAAAATGTGCTGATACTGTGATTGTTATACCAAATGATAAACTTCTCACTGAAGATATAGCGCAATTACCTCTAAATTTAGCATTTAGACAAGCTGATGAAATATTAGGCAATGCAATCAAATGTATGACCGAAATTACATCACATAGTGGTCTTGTAAACATAGACTTTGCAGATATGCGTTCCATTATGTCTAGCGGAGGCGTAGCAATGATAGGATTGGGTGAAGGGCAAGGCGCTACACGTGCATCCGATGCAGTAACTGCAGCACTAACTTCGCCATTGCTTGAATTAGATATCGAAGACTCAAAAGGAGCTTTGGTAAATGTGACTGGTGGTGATGATATGACCCTTCAAGAAGCTCACGAAGTTGTGAGAGAAGTTCATAGTAAGATTAATAAAGATGCTCGAATCATTTGGGGAGCTTCGATAGATTCTACTCTCGAGCATCAGATTCGTGTGATGCTTGTAGTTACTGGTGTCAAATCTTCTCAGATCTTGGGACCTCCGGACGGAGTAGACGATGGAATGCAAAGTAAATACGGAATAGATTTCGTACATTAGCAATATGAGCTTCATAAACAAAGTATGGAAAACGCAACAGAAACTTGAAGAACGTTTCAAGAGGATCGGAAGAGGTCAATATGGTCGAGTTTTACGATTAGCTAGGAAACCAACTACTGACGAGTTTGTGAAGAGTTCATGGGTTGTTGGAATTGGAATAGCAATTGTTGGATTTATTGGATTTGTCGTATACTATGTATGGCTTAAAGCTCCACCTATTGTTGCAGATTTATTAGGAATTTAAAAATGGCAAAATTCATTGAAGAAGAAGAGAAAACTGAAGAGGTAACTAATGAGCCCTCGTCTGATACGCAGATTTACACTATGAAATCTCAAATCGGACATGAACGAACTGCTAGTGAAAGGCTAGCTGACAGAGTACGAAGAAGTGGAGCTCCGATTTATGCTATTTTAGCACCTTCTAAACTTCGTGGATTTATATTTGTAGAAACAGATAGTCCTGAAGCTTTGCGCGATAATCTAAAAGGATTGACTCACGCTCGTGGAATGGTTATGAACAAAGGTGTTGGATATGGTAGATCCAAGCAACCTGATACTTTTGGTACGGTTACGCTTGAAGAATTAACTCCGCACTTAACGCCTCCTCCTGCTGTAACTGGTATAGAAGAAGGAAATATTGTAGAAGTTATTGCTGGACCTTTCAAAGGAGAAAAGGCCAGAGTTCAGCGCATTGATGAAGCAAAAGAAGAAGTTACTGTGGAATTATTTGAGGCAATGGTCCCTATTCCAATAACAGTTAGAGGTGACCACGTAAGGGTCTTAGAAAAAGAGGTAAATTAATATGGGTGAAACAATAGAAGCATTAGTAGACGCAGGCAAAGCATCTGCAGGACCTCCGCTTGGTCCGTCATTAGGGCCAACTGGCGTTAATGTTAAAGATGTAGTGGCTGAAATAAATTCAAAAACTAAGGAAATGGCAGGTATGCAAGTTCCAGTTAAAATTAAAATAGATGACAATAAAGGATTCACTATAGACATAGGAACACCTCCGGCTTCATCATTAATAAAACAAGTATTAGGAATAGATAAAGGATCTGGAGAAGCTGGAACTGTAGTTGCAGCTGATATGACTCTAGATAATGCCATTACTGTTGCTAAGCAGAAAGGTCCAGGTTTAACTGGTGGTGATATCAAAGCAATGACCTCTGAAATTTTAGGTGTTGCCAAATCTATGGGACTTACCT
>JBJLCA010000002.1:0-18983 GCA_045567915.1 Candidatus Poseidoniales archaeon
AAAAACATATGGTTGATTATGCCTTCAATAAATCAAGAACAATGTTACTATCGGGTTCAGCACCTCCTGCTACCATTGCAGCTTGTAAAGCTTCGATAGAAGTATTGGAAAGTGAACCTGAGCATGTTGAAAAACTATGGTCAAACACTGAATATTTCAGAAAAGAAGTTCAATCTATGGGATTCGATACGGGAGTATCTGAAACTCCAATCATTCCAGTTATGTGTGGAGAATCTCACAAAGCTAAAGAATTAAGTGCAAATTTATTGGAAATGGATGTATTTGCCTTACCTATTGTGTTCCCAATGGTTGCTCCTGATAAATCCAGAATTAGAGTTATGATGAGTGCAGGATTGGAAAAGAAAGATTTAGATCATGCATTGAATGCCTTTGAAAAAGGCGGAAAATCTGCAGGAATTATATGAGCGAAGAAGAATGGAAAGAAAAGTTAACGCCAGAACAATACCAAGTTTGCAGGTGTAGTGCTACAGAACCTCCGTTCCAAAATGAGTATTGGGATTGTCATGATAAAGGAAAATATCATTGCGTTTGTTGCGATGAAGTATTGTTTGAATCTGAACACAAATTTGATTCAGGAACTGGATGGCCTAGTTTTTTCAAAGAGGCTAGTGAGGAAATAGTTACTGAAAAAGAAGATATCTCTTATGGAATGAAACGAATTGAAGTTGTTTGCTCAAATTGTGAATCTCACTTAGGCCATTTGTTTGATGATGGTCCTGAGCCAACAAGACTTCGATATTGTATCAATTCAGCTTCTTTGAAACTTAAAAAATAATTATTCAGATATCTCGCTTAACCAAGCTCCACCAGTTACAAAAACCATATTGTAAAGGAAAAGTAAGGTCAATGCTAGCTGGAAATCAGAAGAATCTGTAATCAAAGAATCTGTACACTTAATTCCAGCCTCAATCACAGTAAATAGTAGAATTGGTATAGAAAAAAGCGAAGTCAGCATCCAGCCTCCGTACATAGGAGTCATGGAACTTGCTGCTAGAGTGCCAACGGCTGCAATTCCAATACAACCCACTAAGACAACTACGTAAGCCAAAATCCATTCATCTCCAAATACGTTTCCAAAAAGGACTACAAATAACAAGAATACGAGAGTACTCAAGATCCAAAGTAAAATCATAGAACCAAAAGCCCTTCCTAAAAACAATTCATATCTTGATATTGGTGCTAATTTTAATGTTTCAATCGTTCTTCTTTCAATTTCTCTAGTTGCTGTGTGAGTAATCAGTCCTAAACCAGTTAGAAGAATTGAAACCCATAAAATCCCTGATTTCTCAATGGCTACTGAATCCATGATGGAAAATTTTAGAGACATGAGAATCATAAAGGACATTAATGCTGCAGGAACAATACCTTGTAACGTTCGAAATTCAACCCTTAACTCCTTTTTCAGGAGAACTAAGATTGGATTCATTTTATCGCTCCTTGATCTAACTCCAGTGTTCTATCTGTAAATGAGATATCATCATGTGATGAGAGTAAAATACTACAATCATTTTCTTTCAAACGAAGTAAATGCTCCTCGATTATTTGACTACCTTCATCATCTAGTCCTGTGAAAGGTTCATCAAGTAAAAGGGTAGTTGGTGAATGCGCTATTGCAATGGCAAATCCTAATCTTTGAATCATTCCTCTAGAGTAATTACCTGCCATGTCATCTTTGAACATGATAAGACCTACTTTAGCTAACATTTCACTTGCATAATCTGAGTCATAATCTGCAGGATGTAAATCAAGCCAAAAATCTAAATTTTCAAGACCAGTTAACTCTGGATAAAATGGAGGATTGTGAGATAGAAAACCTACTCTCGACCTTATTTCTTCTGAATTTGAAACCAAATCAAATCCATCTATTTCTGCCAAATCATAATCATCTGGCTTTTCCAAAGTAGATAGAGCTTTCAATAGTGTAGTTTTACCGCTACCATTTTTTCCTTTAATTGTTACTATCTCTCCTGAATCAATATCTAAATCTAAACTTCTAAGAACGTTCTTTGGACCAAATGATTTGAAAAAATTTCGTAACTTAATCATCTATGTTCATATCTGACATATATTTTTCTGCTGCTGATGCAGGATTGTCTGCCTGATAAATCCCTCTTCCAACAATAATGAAATCTGCTCCAGCTTTTATTGTTTCTTTAGGATCTCCACCTTGAGCACCTACTCCTGGTGATATAATTTCTAAATCTCCAATTAAACTTTTGACTCGAGCTACATCTTCAGGTCTAGTCGCAGGAGCTACAACGCCTGTTGCTCCAACCTCTAATGCTAAAGAACAAAATTCTTCTATCTTGAAAAAGTCCCCACCTTTAGGATGTGACATTGTGATTACAACATACATCTCTTTACTTGGATCAACCGATCTAATGGCTTTCAAAGATTCAGGTCCTGGAAATGCATGTGCAATAATGCCTGTCGCTCCTGCTGAGTATACGGCCTCTGCAATCAAACGATTTGTATTAGGAATATCTGCTACTTTGAAATCACAAATAACTTTACTGAATTTGGATATTTCAGTTACAATATCTAAACCTGCAGATAATACAAGTGGATAATTTATCTTTATTTTTGATACAAAAGGAGATACTTCTTTTGCAATATCTAGAGCCCGAGCTGGATCAGTTTCGTCCAGGGCGAGCACGAGCCGTGATGCCATTAAATCTCTAGTTTCCCAGTTAAGATTGAAATTGCATATTTTAATTCAGCAACGGATGCCACAGCTTCCCTTTTTACTTGAAAAAGATCCTTAGGTTCCATCTCTTTACCAATGTTAGATTCTACGAACATCATTTTTTCTAAACTACGTTCAATAGTATCTACAATAATTTGGCTTCTTGCGGAGCGTCGTAAACCTTCTTCGTCTATCATTTCGTCTGCCATGCTATTGTCCACTGGTATAGTGGGATATAACCATTTGGCTTAAGTTATTAGATTATGATAAATCTTCTCTTGTAAACATCGTAATGCCTACAGGGTCTCTTGGAAGAGGGCCTTTCTTTTCAGCAACTATGACGTTAATTCCTGCTTTAGGAACTAATTCAATTAATCTCTGAGTTATGATGCCGTCCATTACCAATGTGTTGACTCCATTCTTTTTGTACGTAGCTCCGGAGTTCTCTAATTGATCTTGAAGACCGCTGATTGAAACTTCATCTGCAAGTTCTTCGGTAGCTAAAAAGCGTGCATTTTTTGAACCTTGAAGCGCATCTAATTGTTTCAAGAAAACAGGACTTGCCTCTACTGGTTCAGCTGGTTCTGCTGGTGCAACTGGTGCAGCTTCTTTCTTAGCTTTAGTTGTTGAGTTAGCTTTCTTGGAAGGGGAACGACGTGTTTTTTTACTTGAAGCACCGCTTCCTGGACGTGCCCATTTGTTTTGTTCCATGAACAATTCTGCTGAGGTCTTATCTCTCAAACACTTCATTATTTGCTTGTGAGTGATATGTTCTACCTCTGTATTGCTAGGTGCTCTTGCTATGAAATCAACTTCTGCTACTTGCAATAATTCTTGAATAATCATTTCACCGCCACGGTCTCCATCAACGAAGGCTGTAACTGTTTTTTCTTTGGTTAATGCCGTAACTTCCTTAGGGATATTTGTCCCTTCAACAGCAACTGCATTCTTAATTCCATGCTTTAATAAATTCAAAACATCTCCTCTACCTTCTACGATAATAACGGCGTCACTTGTCTCTACGTTAGGTCCTGCAGGCAATTTGCCTTTGAATCTAACTACTTCTTCAGTTTGAAGAGCTTTTCTTACAGTATCAGTAATTGTTGAACCTGCTGTCCTTGAATCTGAAAGTAAATCAATCAATAAGGATCTAGCACGCTCAATGATAACTTCACGTTTGGAAGTTCTACTATCTTCTAAAGCTGTGATTTTGACAGTTGCCTTACAAGGTCCAACTCTCTCAACCGTTTCTAAAGCTGCAGCAAAAACTGAAGTTTCCACTTGGTCCATACTTGATGAAATTTCTATTTCACCTTTGGATTTGCCTTTGTCGCTTCTAATGTCGACTTCTACGCGACCCATTCTTCCGCTTTTCTGAAGGTCTCTAAGGTCTAATTCGTCCCCTAGTAATCCCTCGGTTTGACCGAAGACTGCGCCTACTACATCTGACTTATTTACTACTCCGTTTGCTCTTATTGAAGCTCGGATAACATACTTACTACTTGTTGGATCAATATTCATTTTAATCATCTCTTTATTATCCTCTTAACCAAGGGCAGACAAAGTTCTAATATCTCTTAAATCTCCAAAGGGAGTTGAAAGGTCATGTTCGTGAATTAAGTACTGTCAATAGCCAAGAGGCCTAATTTCACGCCGGTAACGCCGTATTAATAGCTAGCGGTGATGTTTTATGCACGCCTATTCGTGTCAATCAGTGCATTCAGTAACTCTTATTGCTCAGCCTAGAAGCAAAACACCATTTGCCAAAGTTAGTGCCATGAAGTCAGGTAAATATGAACCAAGGAAAAGTGGTACCTTTGGACTTATGTGGTTCACTGATTTTGGAGACAAATTCTGGGAAGCATGTCAGGGAGTGGATGATACTCCTAAATTAAGATTAAGAGAAAGTGGTTTCGATGAAATGGACTGGAGTGTTTCATTTCGTTTCGCTGGATTTAAAGCTAGAATTACTTCTGTTAAATACAAAGGATTTTTTGGAAAACCAGGCAATTCCTACATGGAATTAAAGATTGGAACTCAAAATCAGAACGATCTTCGTGTCTTCTTACAAGCATTCGCAGAAAAATTTGAAACACCTCCATGGATTATGAATAATTGGTCTAAAGCTGAAGCCAAATGTGGTTTTAGTAAAGAAGAAATTATCTCGGAATGGTCAAAAGGAATGGGAAGAGAGATTACTGAAGAAGAGACCAAAGTGAAAGGCTGGGGTGCATCATTGTTTGGTTCTAAAGATAAAGATAGTAAAAAAGAAGAAGATTTTGAAATTTTCGAAGATGCAGAAGGGAATGATGTGAAAATGATAATTCACGGCGCACTTGAAGTCGAAAATGAAGAATATGCAATTATGTCTTATGCTGATGACGTGATTACAACAGAATATGAAATTATGAAAATTAACAGAGCCAAAGATGGAAATGTTAGCTATTCTGGTGTAGAAGACGAAGAATTATACAAGGATCTAAGTGAAGCTGCAACCGAACATTTAGAGACTAAATTTATTTTTTAAAGTAGCTAAAATCTTTTAGTCACTACAACCAATCTTATATTTGCCATGCTGGTGGCTTAATCTCTGAGATGTTGGATACTATATCTAAACAATCAGGAAAGGAAACAAAATGTCAATGGAACTTGATATCGAATCGCTAAAACACGGTAAAGAACTTGTAAAGAGAGGATTTGCAAGAATGCAAAAAGGTGGAGTAATCATGGACGTCGTGAATGCTGAACAAGCCGATATTGCTGAGAAAGCTGGAGCTGTTGCAGTTATGGCACTTGAGAGAGTTCCATCTGATATTCGTGCAGACGGAGGAGTTGCTAGAATGTCAAATCCAACTATGATTAGTGAGATTATAGATTGTACAAGTATTCCTATTATGGCAAAATGTAGAATTGGACATACTGCCGAAGCAAGAGTTTTGGAAGCTTTAGGTGTAGATATGATTGATGAGTCTGAAGTATTGACTCCTGCAGATCCATACTATCATGTTGTAAAAGACGATTTCACAGTACCTTTTGTTTGTGGTGCTACTTCCTTAGGAGAAGCTGTCAGAAGAATTTGGGAAGGTGCAGCTATGATCCGAACTAAAGGAGAAGCTGGAACCGGAAATGTTGTTGCGGCAATGAGGCATGCAAGACTTTTGCAAGCTGAAATTGAAGTTGTAAAGAAATCAGAAAACCTTGATGTTATTGCCACTAAAATAGCTGAAAAATTCTTTGTTTTGGATAATGAGGCCGAAGCAAACTTAGGTGAATCCACGGACTTTAATCCATTTGGAAGTGATAGGGCTACTATCGAATCTGAAATAGTGGAGATTTTAGAAGATGTTAAGAGATTAGGAAGGTTACCAGTTGTGACATTTACAGCTGGAGGAATCGCTACTCCTGCAGATGCTGCACTAATGATGCAGTTTGGAATGGATGGAGTATTCGTTGGTTCAGGTATTTTCAAGTCTGAAGATCCTATTACAATGGCCAAAGCTGTTGTTGAAGCTACAGCTCATTTCAATGATGCTAAATTAGTCGGAGATGTTTCTAGAAATCTTGGTGAATCTATGCCTGGCTTAGAAGAATCAAGCCTTGAAACTAAGATGGCAAAACGCGGACATTAGAAATCCTTTAGATTAGCATAAGCAAAAAAGATTATTTGACTTAGCCCAATAACAATAATCAAAATCATATTAAAAATGTGAGTTTTAGGAGCTTCTTCCTTAGTAACCCATCCTCTTCCTTTGTGATGAGACCCTCCATTTTGATAACAATAAAGAGCGTATATCAGAAAGCATAATCCAAGAAACAAATTGCCTAGAAATTTCATTAGTATACTATAACTTGTTGTATTTATTATTTAGAGGCCATTTTGCCACAAATCATAAGCTTTGTAGAGAAAACTTCCTGCAAAAATGAACATTGCAAATCCACAAATTTTTAATGTTAACAAATATCTATCAGATGAAAGATTAACTTGTGCTTTACTAAAAAAATAAGCAATTGTAATTTTTACTAATACAATACTAACCAAAAAAGAAATCGCATATGCAAAAGGCGCTATCGGCTCAGTATCTGCTGCTGTAGCCATTAATGGACCGCCAATTAGTAACCAAAAAATGTACGCATTGGGATTCAATAAATTTGTCAAAATTCCTTTCTTAAGTGATTGAGTTAAATCTACATCTGTAGTATCAATATCTGGAATTTCAGGATTAAAACATTCCATTCCCATCCTAGTAAGGAATATCGCTCCAAGTACTGCAATCCCACAGAAAAGGAGAGGTTGATCTGCAATTACACCCGCCATTAAAATACTGAAAAGTATCAATGGACCATCTGTAAAGAATGGTGCTGAAGCGGCTCTTATTCCTCCCTTAAAACCGTTCGTTAAAGTTTCTTTGATTACAGTTGTCAGAAGTGGACCTGGTTTGACTCCTTCTACAACTCCTAAAGTAATACCAGCTAAGGCTAGCCCTATGACTAAGTCAGCCTCCATGGCTACCTAGCTATCTTAGTTCCCGAATAAGGAATCTTTGTAGATATATCCGACTGCACCGATTGAAATTACTACTACCAATACCAATAAGATAATTGAAGTATCGTTTGAAGTTTCTTTAGCTACAACATTAATGTCCTTAGCTAGTTCGTTCTTCTCACCATCATCGCTTCCCTCATCTATCAAGTCAGTTGCATCTGCAACTACAAATATTGTGTGAGTTCCTGCGATTGCTTTCCAATCTACGGAAATATTCATTCCGCCTTCAATTCCTTTTGTTAAATTAGAACCATCAACCATAACTGAACCTATTTGAGTTTCTAAATTATTGAGGAAGAAACCAACTTGAATCTCGTCAGTTATGTTCATCTTAGCTAATTTTAGAACTGCATTCAGTTGAATTGTATCATCTTCATCTGGATTATCGTTACTGAAGGATAACTGAGAAATGTAAAGATCTGGTCTGTCCATTTCTTCAACTGCAACTACAATCATTCTCTGATTAGAATTATTTGATTCGTCAGTTACTACTAGAATTACTTCATAACCTGATGATGAAACATTTTCGAAGGTATGAGTAACTTCTCTTCCTTGCATATTAGTTCCGTCTGAGAAATCCCATTCATAGCTCAATGAAGCTCCTGAATTATCGCTTGAAAGACCTGCGTTGAAATTTACTGGAATACCTTCAATAGCTGCAAAATCTCTTTTGACGCCATCACTGTCTACATACGACCAATTGAAGTTTACATTTGGTGCTGTAACATCATGAACTGAGACTGCAGTTGAAGAAGTTCCGGTATTTCCGGCACCATCTGCTACTGTCAATACTACATCAAAATTTCCTGGTGTTTCAAATGAGTGACTTACAAGTTTACCAGTATCTGTGTTACCATCTCCAAAGTCCCATGAATATGAGGAAACTGAAGAAGTTACATCACTTGATTCTGTTGCGTTGAAAACTACGGTACTGAAATCCTCAATAACATTAGTTGCGTTAACTGCTGAACCTGGATCATTAATATTCTCTTTCACTAACGATGTAAAGGAAGCTACTGGGTCGTCTGCATCAGCTGTTACGTTAACTGTAACTGTATCTGTTGCACCAAAATTATCTGTAACTGTTAAAGAAACTGAATTCGGATTTCCTGAAAATGTATCATTGTAAGCGACATCTGTGTTATCTCCACCCCAATCATATGATGAGATACCGACTACAGAGAAAGAACCTGAAGCTGAGAAATTAATTGCTCCACCTTCTGTAACTACATAGTCATCACTGTTACTTGATATCTTAGCTGTTGGCCCCATGTTTAGATTTATAATTCTATCATGGTTCATTGGTAAATCTGATTCACTACCTAATGTTGGTAAGCTTGGAACATAAATGACATCATCATCTCCCAAGTTATTTTCACCTAGAATCATTACAAATGATCCTGCACCACTTACATCTGAAAGTTTAGTTACGACTGGCTTGTGATCTTCATGGTAAGCATAAACGTAGACTGTGCTTCCTGTATCTGGGCTCAAAATGTAAGTTGCTCCACCAAACATAGTTGCATCAGTCCATGATGAACTTGATTCATCATACATGAAAACTGTTGCATCACTGATTATGTTGTCTGATCCATCTTTAACATTAATGTTTTGATTATTATCCACGGTAATATTGCTCAATGCAAATTCATGAGGTCCTGAAAAATCAACTGATGCTGAATTATGTGTATAATGATCATCTGAATCTACACGTGCATCAAAAGTAGTTCCTGGCATGTTAGTGAATTCATAGTTTCCAGTTTCGTCTGAAGTTGTAGACCAGGAATAACCTACATCGTCATATCCCCACCAAGAATCTTGGAAATCTGTAGTGGAAAAAAGTGTTACTGTAGCTCCAGAAGCTGCAATACCGTTGCCTGTAACTGTTCCTGTGATTGTGCTAGCTCCAGTTGGTGCTGCAACCATTGATACTGTGTCCAAAGGTCCATCTGCTGAAACTGATAAATTGTTTCTAATTGAAAGATAACCTTCTTTCATATACATTATATCATAATCTCCAGACTCTACATTATTGAAAGAATAATATCCATCTGCAAGTGTTGAAGTTGATTTCTCGTATCCAGTATCTCTGTCCAAAATTATTATTGAAACATTGGAATTGTTATCAGAAACAAAACCATTGAGATCGTATCTTGCTGCGGATGCATTATCAGATACTACAAGCCCTAAGAAAGCTCCAGAAAGAAGCATTACTACGGCTAACAAAGCTATTCGCGAGTTTCGCTGTTCAGTCATTTTTGTTACTCCCGTTAGAGATTCTCTAACACGGGGTCCGCCGGACAAGAACCGCATTTATAAAGGATTGTTAAAAGAAAAAAAAGGCCTTTTATCGTCGACAAAACATCAACTATGAAACGAATATTGCAGGTCTTAGAGGTGCACTTTGCTTTGATTTGGGTTCTAGACGAGAAACTGCTTTTTCAGCATTAATCACCGAAACTGGGCAATCAAATATTTTGCTAAAGAAGTCTATTGAAGACTCCAAAATTGCCTTTTCATCAATTTGAACTTTGTATCTTTCTTGCCACTCTGGACCAAGTGAAGGAATGTCTTTCAAAACCCATTTTTTCAAGAATTCAGCCCCTACTTTCTTTGAATCATTAGGTATCTGAGGCATAACATTTCCAATTAATTGATTTAATTTAACTTGACCACGTCCATCCGCTAAATCTCCTGCAGTCTGAACCGCATCCCATTTCCATTTTGGAGAAGTGATTAGTACAATCTCACTAGGCTTTTCGATTTTTGCAATATTTAGAATAGCTTTAGTATCTTCCAAAGTTTGCTTAATCAAATCCTCGCCTATCAAAAATGCTACATCTGATTCCTTACCTTTTGGAAATTGTTGATCTATGACAAAACCATCTTCATCAAGTAATGACCAAGCTTCTTCTGCAATATGAGGTACCACTGGAGCTATTCCACGAGTAATCATTGAAATATATTCTCTCAAAACTTCTGCATTTGGTTCTCCAACTCTTTGCAAATACCACTTGTAATACTGTGGCAATTCAAAGAAAAGTAAACGTGTAGATGTTCTAAACTTTAATCGATCTGAAGCTTGAGTTGCTTTGTACGCAGTATCAGACATCATGGCCCTGAACCAATCATCAACAGGATGTGATTCTTTGCGCCCTTTGCCTCTATTCTTCTTAACAAAACTTAACCAATTTTCTAATTTTTTACCTGCAGTTTCAGCAAAAGATAGTTCCCAATTTGGATCATCCAATCCTTCACCTGCATTACATAGTGTAAATCTAACTACATCTGCGCTGTAATTTTTAACTAATTCTTTCAATGTGAAAAAATTACCTTTAGACTTAGACATTTTTTCGCCGTCAACAAGAACCCAGCCATTAACTGCGAAACCTTTAGGCCACATTTCCTTCTCAAACATTGCGGTATGATTGTACAAACTGAACGAAAGATGATTTTGTATCAAATCTTTGCCACTTACTCTCAGATCATAAGGATACCAATAATTGAATTCATTACGCCAATCAAGAATATCTGATTGTGGTATTCCAAGTTCCTCGGAAGCTTCTTTTGTATTTCCACTACCAAATATAGCTTCGAAAAGTGTATCATTTAGCTTATCTTCACCCAAACCTTTCAGGTGATGAGCTACAGTGTAGAAAGCCATGTAAATTGTAGAATCACTCAATGATTCTATTACCCAGTCATCGTCCCAAGGTAATTTTGTTCCTAATCCTTTTTCACGGACGCAGGCCCAATTATTCAGCCATTGAAGAACATATTCAAACTGGCTTCGTGCTTTCGAAGGGTAAAGTTCCATCGATTTCAAAGCAAGTTCGGTAGTTTCAGTCCATTTCTCATCGCCATAAGCCAAGAACCACTGATTATCTACAATTTTTACTTTACAATCTGCCATCCATCTAGATTTGACTGGACCAGTTAACTCATAGTAAACTATAGCTTCATTATTTTCAACTAATTTTGTCTTAACCATTTCACGAGCTTCTGCAACAGGTTTTCCTGAAATGAAGCCAGAAGAATCAAGCATTACACCATTATTGAAACTGTGTAAGTACAAATCTTGTTTAGCTTTCTCAAGCTTATTACGATCAGTTTGATCCTTAATTCCTAATTTTTTACACAAGTCCGGAGCTGGTAATGTCCCCATCTCTCCTGAATCTAAAATTGCAATTGGACGTAATTTACTTACTTCTGTAAAATTAACTCCCCAAGACTTACATTCCTTTTCAGAATTCTGAAGATCTACAAGTCCTTGATAATCATCTGGTGAATCACTTGGAACTGAAGTAACAATTCCTGAACCAATTGAAGCATCACAAAATTTAGAAGGTAAAACCATCAATTCTTTGTGTATTTCTGGAGCCAAATATTTCTTTCCAATTAAATCTCTACCGTCAACATCACCTATTTCTTCAACTTCATGCCCTTGTAACTCTAACTTTGAAGGCATTTCCTTAGACATAATCCAAGTTTCATTTCCAACTTTTGCCTTAACATAAGTTCCCTCGCCATCAATCCAAATATTTGTTTGACCGAATACTGTTTCAGGACGTAAAGTTGCAGCGACTAGGTAATCTCCATCGCCTTTGAATTTCAACAAGGTATATTCTTGTGGTGTTTCTCCTTCACCAGACAAACGATCGTGATCTCCAACAACTGTGCCTCTCTTGGGGCACCAGACTACTGGAAAACTTCCTTTGATTAAATATTCACCAGCTAATAATTTATTAAATTGCCAACGAATAAATGCATCATATTGTGGATTCAAACTGGTTGTGATGAAACTTCTACGCCAGTCAATCGAAGTGCCAAAATTTTTCAAATCTGTAACTGCTTTATCTGGAAAATGCTTAGTCCATTCTTCAGGCTTTGAGAACTTCTTGATTAAAGTATCACTCAAACCCATCTGCTTCAAGGCTTTAATTTGTGTTTTTTCACCTTCTTCAACACGTTGAGCTGCAGCCACAATTGGCGTACCTGTACAATGGAATGCAAAAGGGAAAAGTACGTTCTTATCTTGCATTCTTTGATAGCGTGAAACCATATCGGCTCTCAGATAAGTGAAAGCATGACCCAAGTGCAAATATCCGTTCATGTAAGGATACGGACAATTAACAAAATACTTCTCTTTAGGTCCCCCTGGCTCAGACTCGTAAGCTTTAGCTTCGGTCCACTTTTTTTGCCATTTAGACTCTATTGTCTTGGGATTCACAATGTACGAGAAGAGGGACCCTTAAAAAAATAGCCAAAAAGACAAAAAAAATAAAAAAATGTTGCAAAAAAGCCCAAAAGTAAGCAATAGTAATTATAGGACCTCTCAATGCACACAGACCGATGTTACGTTATGGACCTGCGGGAATCCCACTATCTTGTAAAGGAAGAAATATTCGAGATGGAATTGAAGATATACATGCTCTAGGATTACATTGTATGGAAATACAATTAGTCAGAGGTAAATATGTCGACGAATTAGATGACTTTGAAGAATTGGGAAGTATCGCTCAGTCATTAGATATCCACATGGGAATACATGCTCCATACTACATGGATTTCCTTGGTAATGGATACATGCGTAACAAATCAATTAAATTTCTAGAATTTGCTGGAGAAGTAGGCAATATGATTGGTGCAAGAAGAATTGTAACTCATATTGGACCATACAATGGAATCTCTTCAAAAGATGCAATTGATAGATTAGTACCTATTTTTCAAGAAATGAGAAATCATTATTTGGAGAAAGGATACACATCACAGATTTGTTTTGAATTAGCTGGTAAACATGATTTATTTGGTAGCATCCGTGAAATAACTGAATTATGTCGTCGTGTTAAAGGAACTGCACCATGTATCAACTGGCCTCACTTACATGCAAGAGGAAATAGATGGTTGAATGATCGTGAAAGTTTCAAACGTGTTTTTGATTATTTAGAAGCATCATTAGGTTTAACAAAATTCTATACTCATTTTTCAGGTGTTGAATTTGATATTGAAGGAAATGAAAGGCATTACTCGCCTATCAAAAAAGGTGAAATTAAATTCGAATACCTAGCTGAAGTTATCTTAGAAAATGGTTACAATGTTCTTACAATTTCTGATTCTCCACTGATGGAACACGATGCAATGTACATGAAGTTAATCACTGAAAGAGTACAATCCAGAAGAATGGAAAGAATTGCAAGACGTGAAGCAACAGAGAAAATTAAAGAATCAAGAAAAGCGGCTGCTGAAGCTAAGTAATTCTTCGCGCCTTCTCTTTCTCTCTTCAATAACTAATGAACGTATTGTAAAACCTACAATAAGTCCGAAGACTGCGCCAAATAATCCAAAATAGTAAGCTGCACCAATAACAATGGGATGAAGCATTACGGCTAAAGGATGTAGCATCCAAGGTAAATTTTCAGGAGAAAGACTTTTGATTTCGCGCTCGACATCCTCTTGACTCCTTTCTTTCATATTATCGTATAGAATTGTTACATTTAAACTTTTTATGTACAAACCATTAGCTGGTATGAACAAATACGCATCATTTGCGTTAGCTTTCCTGCTGGTTTTCAGTGGATGTCTCGGTGGATCGGACAACGATTTGACCACAGAAGACAATACTGTAGAACCTGTTGGTGAAACTGATTTTACAAGTCTTGAGAAAGATTTAGAAAATCTTACAACTATGATAAATGCAGAAATTGCAAGACTGGATAACTTAGAGACTCTAGTCGAAGGAATCGACGATTCTGAAGATACTTTGAATGCCCTAGGCTGTGAAGAAGATGAAATCGCTGCGTATGATGGTATGGAATGGTCATGTGCTCATGTTCAACAATTTCTTCCACAGCTAGATGAAGCTGTATTCAGTATTTTAGATGATGATTTTGAGTATATTTATTTTGAATTAAACTTTTCAAGAAATTCAATAAATGAGATAAACCTTGATTTAGAATATCTTAAAGATTCTAAAGATGGAATGCAATATGATATTAATGACTTAGAAAATGAAATTTCCCAGTTGAATGGAGATTTAGATTTAATCTTTTATGCAATTGAAGATTTAGAATCTGATATTGACACAATTTGGTCAATTATAAATAATCTACAAGAGCGAATTAATGTCTTGGAAAATGGAGGGCCTGAATGTGAAATCGCACCATATGGCAATTGTCCAGGAACTGATTTTAGTGGATATAATTTCTCTGGAATGAATCTTACAGGAATAAATTTCCATGGAGCAATACTAGATGGCGCAAATTTTAACGATACGATTTTGGATTATTCAATTCTAAATGAAGCAAGCGCCCGCTCAACTTTTTTCGTTGATGCACATGTTGAATATGCAGAATGGGAGAATGTAAATTTTCAATATGCTAACTTTACACATGTGTATATTTATGATACAACTATGAAGAATTCATATTTTGACTCAACTGAACTGACATGTGCATACATTTCAGGCGAATTGGAACGCGCATCTTTCAGTAACTCTTTAAATTATGATTGGTATTGTGGTGGATGGAATTTGTATGCTTTGTATATAAATGCCAATGATAAAGGTACTGGAGCTAGTTTCGATAATGTTGACTATATTGACTCTGATTTAGTTGGTTTTGATAACGCCTATTTCCAAAATGCAAAATGTATAAATTGTTCATTTGTTTATGGCATTAAGGACACTTTATTCACAGGTGCGAACTTAACAGGTTCTGAATTCTACGGGTATCCTCTCGATCTCACTCATACTGATTTTACTAGCGCTGACTTAACAAATGTGTCATTCTGGGATGCTTCCTGGAATGGAGATAAAGAAGTTCGACTAATATTCACAATATTTGAAGATGCGACGGTAGATGGTATAAACTTTTCTGAATATTCAGATTTTTATTGGCATCAAGTGAAATGGACTGACGGTGAAAGATATGACTACAATCCAACTACTACGGCTGATTAAAGTCAAATAATTGGTTGCTAAAGCAATAAATTGTTTCATTTAAACTTTTTATGTACAAACCATTAGCTGGTATGAACAAATACGCATCATTTGCGTTAGCTTTCCTGCTGGTTTTCAGTGGATGTCTCGGTGGATCTGACAATGATTTGACCACAGAAGACAATACCGTAGAACCTGTAGGTGAAACTGATTTTACAAGTCTTGAGAAAGATTTAGAAAATCTTACAAATATGATAAATGCAGAAATTGCAAGACTGGATAACTTAGAAACTCTAGTCGAAGGAATCGATGATTCTGAAGATACTTTGAATGCCCTAGGCTGTGAAGAAGATGAAATCGCTGCGTATGATGGTATGGAATGGAGATGTGCACATGTTCAACAATTCCTTCCACCGCTAGATGAAGCTGTATGGGACATTATATCATCAGAATTTGAAGAAGTAAGAGATGATTTAGAATATGCAAAAAATATGACCGATTACATATGGTCTGAATTCGATTACATCGAAGAGAGTATGAATGATACAGTAGACAAAATTTATGCAGATATGAACGTAATTGTACAATTTTTGGAAGATGGAGACGAAGAACTCTATAATCATATAAGCAATATGTCTGAAATGATTCATGATATGAATATTAGTGTCTCTGAAATGTCTGATGATATCGAATATTTGTATGATGATGTAGACCATCTTTGGGAAGTTGTATACGAAATGCAGAGAGAGATGGATAATATGACTGAGGAAATTGATGAAATGACCTCAGAAATAGAAGAAATGCAAGAGCGAATTAATGAACTGGAGAATATGACCTCTTGCCGACTAGTTCCATACAGTAATTGTGCCGGTACAGACTTCAATAATACAGACTTATCTGGAATGGATTTAACTGGAATAAATTTCAAAAGTGTAAATCTAAACGGAGCTAGCCTAAATGGTACAAATCTCAGATTTGCAGATTTATCACATTCAGATCTCGAAGACGCTAGTCTTGTAGGGGCAAGCCTCTACGATGCTGATTTAACGAGGGCAACTCTCTACAATGCTGACCTAACGAATGCAGGCCTCAGATATGCTGACCTAACTGGTGCAAACCTCGCAGGTGCTGACCTAGAAGATGCTGACCTCAGATATGCTGACCTAACGGATGCATACCTCTACGATGCTGACCTCGACTATGCTGACCTCAGCTATGCTGACCTAAAGTATGCAGACCTCGGATATGCTGACATCAGATATGCAGACCTCAGCTATGCTGACCTAACGTATGCAGACTTCATAAATGCTGAACTCGACAATGCATACATCAACCATGCTGACCTCAGATATGCTGACCTCAGATATGCTGACCTCAGATATGCTGACCTCAAATATACTGACCTAACGAATGCAAACTTCCAAGATGCTGACCTCAAATATGCTGACCTCGACTATGCTAACCTAAAAGATGCAAACTTCCAAGATGCTGACATCAGATATGCAGACCTCAAATATGCTGACCTAACGAATGCAAACTTCCAAGATGCTGACCTAACGTATGCAGACCTCAACTATGCGGACCTAACGAATGCAGACTTCCAAGATGCAGACCTAGAGGATGCAACATTGGCTGAAGCTGACTTAAAATTCGCAAAGTTCTCTGGAGCTACGGTAACAGACACTAATTTCGATGACACTTATTGGCATGAAACAATGTGGACCGATGGCGTTAGATACGATAGTAACCAGTCTTAAAGTCAAATGATATATACAGCCTCTAAATCGAGAGCTGTCTGACGGCCATAGCGGCGGTGATCACCCGTTCCCATTCCGAACACGGAAGTTAAGCCCGCCAGCGTATTCGATGGTACTGTGGTGCGCGAGCCCACGGAAACTCGAGTACGCCGTCAACTTTTTTTTAAGATTAATTCAATATACCCACACTCGGTAAACACTTAACATGGACGGAAAGGAAATCACGGACGCACTCTCAAAAGTGAACGATTCTTATTTCAATAAAGACTTGATTACTTTGGGATACATCAAAGGAATGTCTATTGGAGATAAAGAATTACGATTCACTCTTAGATTGCCTGCTCCTTTAATGCCAAATCATGAAGAACTTGCTCAAAAATGTCGAGAAGCTCTAAAAGATGTAAAAGGCCTTGAGACTATTGAAATCAAAAAAGATTGGGAAGTACAACGATTACCTGCTCTTAATCAGCCGAATACACCTCAAGCTCTTAAAAATGTAAAAAATATTATTGCCATTGCTTCTGGAAAAGGTGGAGTTGGAAAATCTACAGTTACAGTATGTATTGCTGAAGCTTTCGCAAATGCAGGAGCAAAAGTTGGCGTTCTAGATATTGATGTTTATGGACCAAGTATTCCGAACATGGTAGGATTAGGATCCCACCAACTGGGCGGAGCCCAAGAAGGAGTTCTAGAACCTGTAGAAGCTCATGGGATGAAGGTCATGTCTATGGGATTCTTAGCAACAAAAGATACCCCTGTTGTCTGGAGAGGGCCTATCGCTTCACAACTTGTACAACAATTCTTAGGAGCTGTTGACTGGGGAGACTTAGATTACTTATTCGTTGATATGCCACCTGGAACTGGAGACATTCAACTTACATTATCGCAAAGTGTTCCACTAACTGGAGCTGTAATTGTAACAACTCCACAAGAAATAGCTCATACTATTGCTGAAAAAGGATTAAGAATGTTCCAACAAGTTAAGATTCCAATCCTAGGTATTGTTGAAAATATGGCTGGTTTCACACCACCCGGTTCTGACGAAATTTTCCATATCTTCGGAGAAGGTGGAGGAACTTCTGCTGCTGAAGAGTTTGAACTGCCATTACTAGGCCAAATACCTATCAGGCAAGATCTCCGTGAAGCAATGGATAATGGAACTGTATTCACTAATGATAACATAGATTCAATCGCATCATTAATTGCAGTTGAAGCAATGGCCGTAGTAACTAACGAAGAATTATCTCCATTTGCACCTCAAGAAATTAATTTAGCGAATGACGGAGAAACTTTAGTTATCAAATGGCAAGATAATGTTGAACATGTAATTTCTGCATTCAATGTACGATTCATGTGTCCATGTGCTCACTGTGTTGATGAAATTACTGGAGAAAAAATAGTCAAGGAAAATGACATACCTTCTGATGTTAAGATTACCGAATCTGTACCTGTAGGAAGATATGGAGTCAGATTTAATTTCACCGACCCAAGTCCTGGGGCTGGTGCTGGAATTTACACTTTCTCTTTCCTTAGGAAACTTGGGGAAGATGCAGCTCAGAATTCAGCTTTTGATGCGTAAGAACCCTTATTAATCACGATAGGAATCAATAATTATGTTAGCACAGGAAATTAGAATACGCGGTGAACCAACTGCAGACCCACAAAAGTGTAGATTTGTACTGGACGCTGAAGTTCTTTCTCGTTCTCCTGTTAGCTTCGATAATGAGTCTGATACTAGCAAGGCTCCTTTAGCTGAAAAATTACTAGCATTACCCTACATTGCAGGAGTAAGTATTAGCGGTTCTGCCGTTACATTAACCGGCGACAACGTTGAAAGTTGGCCAGCTATCGGAAAAGAAATTGGTGGAGTTATACGTGACCAAATCAAAACCGGTGAACCTGCAGTAGAGGAAGAAGTAATGGATATTGGAGATGCAGACTTATTCACTCAAGTAAATTTATTAATCAAAAATGACGTTAATCCTAGCATCGCTTCACACGGCGGAACTATTACTCTACACAGCGTAAATGATGGAAAAG
>JBJLCA010000003.1:0-15823 GCA_045567915.1 Candidatus Poseidoniales archaeon
TTATAAATCCTTTACCAAAGATGTCATGGATAACTTCAGTTCCTGGTTTGTATTCTCCAGAGTGTTCGTCATATGTCTTTATGTTCTCTTCCTTTATTTTTTCAACAGGTGGTTCATAATTACTTTCATCTTTACTTTTTTCGGGTATGTTAGTTTTTGTTAGGAAAGTACTCAATATTCTTCTTTTGCCTTCATCAAAGTTGACTTCAATAGACCAATGTTTTCCGGCCTTAGTTATGGACAAAACTGGACCTTCACCATAGACTCCGTGAGAAACATAATCGCCGTTTGTAAATGGTTCAGAATCATCATTAACATCACTATTATCAATATCTGCAGTTTGCGCTAATTCTTTTTCCGATTGGTCTTTTTGTGTAATAGCATCATCTAGAGTGTTACTAGCTTCCTTTAGTTCTTCTATTTCATTTTCAAGCTTTTCCTCAGCACTATCTTTTTCTTCTACTTTTTCTTCTAGTGTTACTGCGGCCTGTGTTTCTTCTTCAACAGCCTCAGATAGTTTAACTTCAGCTTCTTCTTTATTTTGAACTGTCTCCTCAAGATCACTTAAGGCTTCTTTAACTTCGCTTTCAGCGGCACCAGATTCTACGAGATCAGAAATTTTTTCAGATGCTTCAATAACTGCTTCGACAGCATCATCTTGAATAATTGCAGCTTCTGCAACAGTTTCAGCAGCATTGTCTTCAACTTTTACGGCTTCTGAATATTCTTCTACAGCTTCAATCTCATCATCAGTTGCCTCTTCAACTTTGACTATAGCTTCCTCTTCTTTTTCCATTGCGTCTTCAACAATGGCTGTAGCAATTTCATCTGATTCAATTGCATCTTTTATTGTTTCCGCTTCAACAGCTTCTACCGCAGGTTCAGCTTCAACAGCCTCTACCACAGGTTCCGCTTCAACGGCTTCTACCACAGGTTCCGCTTCAATGGCTTCTTCTACTACAGGTTCAGCTTCAACAGCTTCTTCAGCTACAGGTTCCGCTTCAACGGCTTCTTCTACTACAGGCTCAGCTTCAACAGCTTCTTCTACTACAGGTTCAGCTTCAACAGCTTCTTCTACTACAGGCTCCGCTTCAACAGCCTCTACCACAGGTTCTGCTACAGGCTCCGCTTCAACGGCTTCTACCACAGGTTCCGCTTCAATGGCTTCTGCCACAGGTTCCGCTTCAACGGCTTCTTCTACTACAGGCTCAGCTTCAACAGCTTCTTCAGCTACAGGTTCAGATTCAACAGCATCTAACGCAACAGGCTCAGCTTCAACAGCTTCTTCTACTACAGGTTCAGATTCAACAGCATCTAACGCAACAGGTTCAGATTCAACAGCATCTAACGCAACAGGTTCAGATTCAACAGCAGACTCAGATTCGAAATCATCAAATGAGTCCATGTCCCAATCAGTTGTACTTTCCACAATATCAACTTCAGCTACGACAGGTTCAGCTTGTAAGATAGTAGGTTGTGCAGTTAAAACAGGAGTCTCGGCCTCAGCCATTTCAAACTCATCTTCAATTTCAACAACAGCAGGTAGAGTACTTACTTCTTCTTCAAAATCACATGAAATACACAAAACAGTAGTTTCATTTTGATAACTAAATACAGTATTACAATTTTTACAAATCTTTATCTTTTCATTACCAAGATTATCTAAAAATTCTCTTACATTACCATATTTTCCAGGGGAATTAGACATTTTTTTATTTCATCTCCAAATAAGTGAGCGAATAACTCATTTTATCATTAGTTTCAGTGTATATAAAATATTATACTAGATTATTAATTAATTCGTTTATTTTTCCTTCCCTTCGTTCCCAAATATATTTGTCTCTAGAAAAGTTAATGGTTTCATTGGCCATTTCTTCAATTGGCTTTTGCTCAATTATAGTTATAATTCCTTTTGCAATCTCATTTACATTTGATGAGTCTACAGAAACTCCACACTTGCCTTCTTCTATCAACTTATCAGACATATGTCCTTTAGAGCTGACTACTGGTAATCCCATAATAAGATATTCAAATATCTTAGTAGCTATTGCTTTCATGTATCTATCAGAGTCTTGAAGTATACATAATCCGATATCGGCTTTAGAAAATTCAGGAGCCAGTTCAGTGTATTTTATCCAGCCTTTCCAATTAATATTCAAACTATATTTTGAATCGTAATCCATAGCCCATTTCTCCAGTTCCGGATCATAAAAACCACCAACAATAGTCAGATTAGCTCTACTTTTACTTTTAACTATCTTGTAGGCCTCAATCATTTTCTTCAGGCCTCTTTCTTTAGTTAAACCTCCTACATATAGGATATTTGGTATTTCATTCTTCTTTTTATTCACAGGCAACGGAAAATCTGAAATAGTGGGATAGTTTGGAATTACAGTTACAGGTCCAAACCTTCGAAGTTGTTTTCCCAGCGTATTATCTACAGTAATAATGTGATCAGTTTTAGGGGCTGCGAAATTAATTACAATTTTAGTTAAGAGCGCAGAAAGATTACCTTGTAATTCTCTTTTCATTGGAACTAAATATTCATGACAATCCCAAATTATCGGAGTTTTAGTAATTTTTTTTAGTATCCAACTATAAATGAGAGGATCAAGTTCATGGCAATAAAAGAGGTCATATTTTTTTTTGAAAAGCTTTTCTTAAAATTCCTAAAGCTGTAAAACCGAACGGTTTTTTTTTTGCTAACACAATGAACTGTTATATCATCTATTTTTTTCTTTTCAGTAGTTTCATGCGGGGTTATGATTTCAACATTGTGACCCATTTTAGCTATAGATTTTACTTCCTTGTAGACTCTTTGATCGAAGGGATTAAAGAATTCCCTATCACAAATTACGCATACATTTGCCACAATAGCCCATGGCGGTAGTTCTAAAACCTGTCTATTATGCACAATTATGAAAGTTTTGATGGTAGCTCCTTCAGTGAGGGTGCCAGATACTCTAGGTCAAACGTTGCACCAATTGGCATTAGCTAATGGGTTGGCTAAGAGGGGACTTAAGATTACATTACTTTGCAGATACAATTCTATTAGCACAACTACAGATTTTGATTCCAATCTTAAATTTTTGTCAGTAAGTGATCCTCAGATTCCATTCGAGAGATTAATATTTACTTATAATTCATATAAATTGGCAATAAAAGAATTAAAAGCTAATGATTATGATTTGGTGCATGATAGAGGATATATTTTTGCAGGTTCAGGCGTCAAAGCGGCAAAAGAATGCGGTGTAAAATCAATTTTACAGGTTGATGATAACTGGATCCGCTCGGAAAGATCAGCAACTAAGTTTGCTAAATATTGGCTTTATAACAAAAAAGCAGTAGAATCCTGTTATAATCAAATTGATAATGCAGATGGTGGCTTTACAGTCAGCTCAGTTCTTAGGGAGCAGATAACAAAGTGGAATTTTAAAGCGCAGGATTTTCAAGTCATACAGAATGGTTATGAAAGTGATTTATTTGTTCCAACTAAAAAGCCGCTAGGTATCAAAAATAAACTTGGAATTGAGGGAAAAGTAGCAGTATTTGTAGGTGCTCTAGGTCCTTGGCACGGAATTGATGAGATAGTTTCAGTTGCAAAATCTAACCCTTCTTTAAGCGTCGTAGTTGCAGGTGGCGGATATGGAAAAAATCTCCCAGATTTGGATAATTTGTATCACATAGGTCGTTTGAACCGAGATGAAGTTCCAAGATTGCTTGTTGAGGCAGACATTGGTTTAGCCCCTTATCCTAATCTAGACTATGGTTTCTCTCCTTTAAAGGTGTATGAATACATGGGATGTAAATTACCTGTTTTTGCTACAGATCTTCCCTCAGTTAGGGAAGCTACAGAGGGTAATGCTTTTTTGGCTAAGCCAGGTAGCCTCTCATCTTTAGTTTCGGATAAGATAGATGATGAGGAAGAGTTAAATCGTATTGCTAATTTGGCGTATGATTATGCCACTAAACGGAGGACTTGGGACAACACGATAGATGAGACTATTGAATTGTATAATAGGATAATATTATGAGTTTTGCACCTGGACATATTAGTCTGACATTCACGATACATGAGCACATTGACCCTCTAAAGATGGGTTCGACAGGCTTAGGGATTGTTTTACCTCAAGGAGTTTATTGTTCAATTGTCAATGAGAATCGGAAAGGTAAAGACAATGTAATAATTATTGAAAATCAGATAGTTGAAGATCCAGTTGTTTCGAGAGCTGTTGAATTATTGGGTCACGGAGGCAAAGGCCTATCAATATATCTTAGAAGAGATTTACCAATTGGAGCCGGCTTCGGTATTTCAGGAGCTTCAGCTTTAGCAGCCTGTCTTGAACTAGATAAAAATTTACATAATTGTACTTTAGCAGCCCACCAGGCTGAAATTGAATATAAGACAGGGTTAGGCGACGTTGTAGCGATTTCTTCAGCTATTGCAGAAGGTAATTTTCCACTGATTATCAATAGGAAGACTCCTGGTGCGCTTAGTGTAACGGAGACTCATTACATTGACACTAAATTGGTAATTTGCATTTCAGGTTTAGGTAGAAATACATCTGAAATAATTTCTAATCCAGAATGGTCCGAGATAATAAATACAGTATCTTCAAACTTGAAAATTACAGATTATGATATTAGATCAGTCATAAAGGCTGGGCGTATTTTTACTGAAAAATCAGGTTTGATAAATGAGAATTTGGCCGAAATATTCGATTCAATACCATTAGGTGCAGTTTCTTCAGTTGCACATTTAGGAACATCCGTTATTGCAGTTTCAGATAATATATCTGAATTATCAGATTGCCTAGGAAAATATGGTAAAATATTAATTTATTAAACTGATGGCTTTTTCATCTCGTTTGAGAACTGTGAGCTAGGGATAAACTTTGTTAAGTTATCCAATAACCCTTCTTTACTCGGACTGGCAGTCAAAATATTGTCTAAAACTTCCTTAAGTGTTGACACAGGTATTACTTCAATTATGTCCTTGTATTTTGAATCAAGTAAAACATCTTGGGCATTCATAGAAGGGATAAGCACTTTAGTAACTCCAGATTCAGCAGCGGCTTCAATCTTTGCAGTTACTCCTCCGACAGGTAGTACTTGCCCTCTAACACTTAATGAACCAGTTAGAGCAACGGTTTGATCAATTTCAGCATTCTCTAGAGCTGAGATTACTGCGGTTGCAATTGACACAGAGGCTGAATCACCTTCAACGCCTTCGTATGCACCCACAAATTGGACATGTATATCGTGTTTTGATATGTCCTCTCCAGTATATTTTTTAATTAATGCTGAAACATTTTCGACAGCTTCTTTAGCAATTTCACCTAATTTTCCAGTAGCAATAACTCGGCCATGGTTTTTGTATTGTGCAGGAGTGACTTCAGCAACAATCGGCATTAAAATTCCAGCCATTTCAGCCATTCCAGAATTAGCACCCATTACAGCTAGCCCATTCACCATTCCTATTTCAGACCCTTCAGTAGAATAAGTTTTGTAATCTTTCCTTCTTTCAACATACCTATCAGCAATTTGTTGTTCTAATGGCTTAGCAATAGTTTTTGCTTTCATGACGTGCTCAGCAGTTACAGTATCTTCTTCAAGTTCTCTGGCCACATCACCAGCTACCCTTACTAATCCGCCCAGCTCTCTAAGTCTTAAACTTAGGTGGTTTTGTCGCCCAGCTCTTCTTTGGGCTTCATGTATAACTTCACCTATAGCTCCCCTTGAAAAGTGGCCTATTTTCTCATCTTTTGATACCTCTTGAGCTATAAACCTTACCAATTTTTCACGATTGTCTTGAGAATCAGGAATGGTAGAATTCATGTAAACTTCGTATCCATATCCTCGAACTCGACTTCTAAGCGCAGGATGCATGCCTTGTATAGCATCTAAATTACCTGCAGCAACCATAACGAAATCACAAGGCACAGGTTCAGTTTTTGTCATTGCTCCAGCAGATCTTTCAGATTGTCCAGAGATTGAAAATTCACCTTCCTGTATTGCAGTTAGCAGTGATTGCTGTGATTCTATCCTTAGAAGATTTATCTCATCAATATACAATACACCTCTATGTGCTTTGTGTATTGCACCTGCCTCTACTCTATCATGGGCAGGAGTTTCCAGACCTCCTGATTGGAATGGATCGTGCCGTACATCTCCTAATAATGCACCAGCATGTGCTCCGGTTGCATCGATAAATGCCGCCTCCGCATCGTAATTATGCAGTACCAATCCTTTTGGAACATTTGCAGTGTCACTCCTCTGGTTGGTGTATCGCATTGCCATAAATATGAATGCGGCAGCGATTAAACTGTAAAAAATTATCATAGGATTACTAAATCCTGTGGTTATAAACCACAAAATACCAAAACCAACTACTGTAAAGACAATTAGCATCTGAGACTTAGCTTTTTTTTCTTTTTCTATCATTGCTTGGGCTTTTTGTACTTGAACAATTTCTTTACCCTTTCCAGAGGGTACTACTCTCACTCTTGGTTCGTTGTTATCTTCGTGATTATGATATACAAGTACATCTTGCAGTTCTTCTTTAGGAAGTAATTCAGACATAGATTTTGCAAGCATTGATTTTCCAGTTCCTGGATCTCCAATAAGCATGACATGCCGTTTTTGCTCTGCAGCTTTTCGAACGATTTCAACACCTTGCTTTTGACCTATTACTTGATCAACTAGCATTTTTGGAACTGCGATATCTTCAGTAGATTCTATATCTAAATCTTTAACCCATTCACGTGGGTCTTTCAGTTCACTATTTTTTTTAGGCATTGAGAATCATTACCCGTCACTAGTAGATATATAAGTTTCGAGCTAAAGTTCTATATTTTCAATAGTATCTTCTTCTACATCTTGTTCATTAGAATTTCCAAATAAAATGAACTTTGTGCCATAGTGAAGTATTCCACTCTCACTATCTTCTCCTAATTTCCGAAATACGGATTTAACTTTCATTCCAGATTTCACGCTTTCCGGATCACAATCTACTATTTGTGAAGTTACTCTTGGTCCTTCGTCCAGTTCAATAATTGCCATACAATAAGGTCCAAACATTTCGTATCCAGTTTGGGCTTGATATACTACAGTAGGTGTAACCACAGTACCAGTACCTTTGAACTGATAGTCTTCCATACTTCCGATAGATTCTCTTCCAGCTTCTGGGTTGAAACTTCTTCTAGGATAATGATATGTGTCAGTAATTTTACAATGAGACCCAATTAAATTGTATCTTGTATCCAATTCTCTCCAAAATCGAGGTACAGACATTATTCAGCCTCCAAAATATGAACTACAGCAGTAGCTGCAGTACCGCCATGGTTCTCAGCAAGTGCAAGCTTTGCATTTTCAACCTGACGTTCACCAGCTTCACCACGCAATTGCTTAACAAGTTCTATAATTTGTGCAATGCCTGTAGCGCCCGGAGCATGCCCTCTTGCTTTCAAACCACCACTTGTATTTGTAGGTATAATTCCACCTAATTTAGTTTCACCTTCAAGGCTTTTCTGAGCAGCTTCACCTCTTTTGAAAATACCAATCTCTTCAAGAGCAATTATTTCGGAAATTGTGAAATTATCATGCACTTCAATCAAATCTAAGTCTTCAGGTTTCTTATTACAATCTTCGAATGCTTTTTCAGCAGCGACTTTTATCGCAGGAAGGCGATGTAAGTATTTTCTGTGATGTAAACTCAAAGTATCGGAAGCTTGTCCTGAGCCGATAATTTTTATTGGTTTATCAGTAAATTTCTTTGCCCTTTCTGAAGCACAGAGAACAACCGCTGCAGCTCCGTCGCTATTAGGTGCACAGTCTAGCATTCTCAAAGGAGTTGATACCATTCCAGATTTACTTACAGCTTCAGGCTTTAGTGCAAAGGGAAACTGAGCCATTGGATTTAATGAAGCATGGTAATGGTTTTTTGCAGCTACAGATGATAATTGTTCTCTAGTAGTGCCATATTCAAGCATGTGATTTTGTGCTATAATTGCATGAAGGGAAGTGAACGTTGCTCCAGCTTGTGCTTCCCATTGTTCATCAGAACCCATACTAACTGTATATGACGATTCAGAATCACTAACATCAGTCATTTTTTCTGCACCTCCAACAACGGCTATGTCGATGAATCCGCCTGCAATTGCCATGTATGCCTGACGAAGGGCTAACCCTCCCGATGCAGAAGCAGCTTCAACTCTTGTTGCAGGTATGTTTTGATTGGCCAATCCACAATAGTCTGCGATCAACGCACTAACGTGTTCTTGTTGTAGTGTAGATCCTGCAGCCATATTTCCGATATATAAGGCATCAATGTCATTACTTGTTATTCCAGCATCATTTATTGCGGCAAGTCCCGTTTCAAGTCCTAATTCTCTCAAAGACTTATCCCAAAGTTCTCCGAATTTGGTAATTCCTACTCCAATGATACTAACGTCTCTCATTTTGAATCCCCCATGTTTAATTTTCCACGATACTTAGCATACGTGGCGTAGTTGATGATTTCCATTCTAGAAATCATATCTTCAACAGTTTCACTACGGTCCATCTTTGTTATTTCATCAGTGACAGTCAAATCAAAGCCATCGCTGCCAGCTCCAGACCCGTAGGCAATTGCTAGTATTCGATCACCTGGTTTTGCAATATCTAAAATTGCAGATAAACCAAGGAAAACTGCACCAGAGTATGTATTACCAATTCTTGGAGTTAATAATCCTGTTTTGTATTGTTCTTCAGTAAATCCTAAACTTTTGGCGGCACGAATTGGAAATTTTCCATTTGGTTGGTGTGTAACTACATAATCATAGTCTTCGGGCTTACTTCCAGCCATATCCATAATCATTTTTCCACACATCATTACATGCTTAAAGAATGCAGGCTTACCTGTAAATCGACCTCCATGCCTAGGATACTTTTGTCCTTCCCTTCTCCAGAAATCAGGAGTGTCTGTAGTGTAAGATGTAGTGTGGTTTATTGTAGCAATTACATTTTTATCACCTATAATCATTGTTCCACCTCCTGCAGATGCGCTGTATTCTAGTGCATCACCGGGGGCACCTTGTGAGGTATCAACACCTATTGCGATACCATTTTCGACTTGTTTATTACCTACTATACCTAAGCAAGTCTGTATTGCAGCAGTTCCAGCTTTACACGCAAATTCAAAATCTGCAGCAGTTAGATTGGGAGTTGCTCCGATAGCTTCAGCTACAATTGTCGATGTTGGTTTTACTGCATAAGGATGAGATTCAGAACCCGTGTATATTGCTCCAATATTATTTCCGTTAAGTTTAGCCCTTTTCATGGCCAATCTTGTAGATTCTACAGCAATAGTGATAACATCTTCATCAGGTCCAGGGACTGATTTTGAATAAACATTCAAATTTTTAGCCCATGCGCTTCCGTCTGCACCCCAAACTGATGCAATTTCGCCAGTCTCTATTTTGTGACTAGGTATGTATGCTCCGTAACTAACTATTCCACTCATATTTTTTTCCTTAATTAAATTTTTTTAGTATTGTAACTATTTCTTCTTCATCAAGTTCTGTTTTAACAAGAACTATCCTTTCCATTTCGGCTAACTTTGTAGCAAGTTTATCAATTGTCTTTGGTTTAATGTAAATTACCACCCTAGGTTTAACAGGATGTGCACGAATTGCAATCATGGGAGATCTCCCATAATGTACTCCAGAGAAAAAAATAGCCCTCTCATTTGACCATCCGTACAAATCTCCAAATACATTAAATGTAGTTATTGCTTTCAATGAATCTACTATTGTGTAGCCATAAATTGGTCTCTCTAAAATCTCTTCGTTCCCTGAGAGAATTTCTCCGTCTATTTCTTGAATCAATTTGATGATGGCAGTTCCAGTGTTAAATTCTCTTATATCATAAACTGCGCTACTGTTATCATTTGCAAACATGCTACTCACTATTTTACCGCCTTGAGCTTTATCATATTCAACCATAGCTTCTACAAACTTTCTGACAGTCCCTATGCCTGGTGATGCTCTTCTTCCTTTCTCAAAATCACAGACTACGGATGGTTTTACATTTAGAAGAGAAGCGAGGTTTTTCTGCGAAAGTTTAAAAATATTC
The DNA here is from genome assembly GCA_045567915.1 of Candidatus Poseidoniales archaeon. Lineage (GTDB taxonomy): Archaea > Thermoplasmatota > Poseidoniia > MGIII > CG-Epi1 > CG-Epi1. The sequence goes on from JBJLCA010000003.1 coordinate 10,114, forward strand.
CTCCACTTTTTCAAGGTGTCGCCTGGCTTTTCAGAGATTACAATTTCTCCTGCCATTCTTCTTGTAAGCTGTTTTTGCACACTATTGGATTTAAGGCCACTATATAATTTTTGTGTAGTTGAGTTCGGCAATATGCTAATTACAATCAAATATTAAATAGAACTAATTTAAATGAATTATTGTGACATCTCAAGATTGGGTTCCAAAAAAAATATTTCTGACAAAAGGAAAGGGTATAAGCAGAGAGCGCTTAACTTCTTTCGAGCTTGCTTTAAGAGAGGCAGGTATAGCTTCACTCAATTTAATTACCGTTTCAAGTATTTTGCCTCCAGGTTGTGAGTTTGTAAGTGAAGAGGAAGGGGCAAAATTATTGAAGCCTGGACAGGTAGTTCCTGTGGTTCTTGCACGTTCAGATAGCAATGTTTCAGGGGATTTAGTTAGCTCTGGAGTTGGAGTTGCCATTCCTAAAGATATTGAGCATTATGGTTATCTTTCCGAGCATCACTGCATTGGAATGGATGATTATTCAATGGAAGAATACGTAGAAGATCTAGCTGCAGAAATGCTCGCAACAACATATGGGGTTAATTTTGATCCTGATGCTTCTTGGGATGAAAAAAGAGAATTGTGGAAGATAGATAATCGCATTGTAAAAACAGAATCTATAATTCAAACTGCAAAATTAGATACTGAAGGCTATTGGTGTACTACAGTTTCAGCTGCAGTTTTGATACTTTAAAATTTAGAAAGATTTAAATGCTCTTAGAGCTTAGCATGTTTAGAACATGCGTCCAGCTTCTGCAACTTGGTCATTTCGGGAAAATATTTCTCCCTCTGCTTTATCAGTGACTTTGGATGGGAAAAATACTGCAGTTGGTACTCAAAATGGTTTAGTTTTCTTGAATTCAAGAGGTAGGGTATTATGGTTTAATAAAAAAATCCGCCGAATTAAGGATGTGTCAGTATCTACGCGGAGTGGAAAAATAGCAGTAGGTAGTTCTCAAAAAGTATTGTATCTTGTAAATTTGAAAGGCGAATCTCTCTGGCACAGGGAATTAGATAGTTCAGTAATTGCAGTGAGCATTTCCTCAAGAGGTAATTTGATTGCAATAGGAACCGATGAGGGGAAGTTGATTCTTTTTGATGGGAAAGGTAAGAAAATATGGGAAGTTCATCTAAGTAATTCAGATTTTTCGGTAAATTCAGTAGATATAACTTCAGATGGCGAGTTTATAGTTGCAGGAACTGATTATTCACATTTGTATTTGTATGATTTGAAAGGTAATGTTTTGTGGTCAAAAGAAACAGGTTCTGAAGTTTTAAAGACTTGTATTAGTTCAAATGGAGATTATTTAGGATATCTAACTAGCGATCGTAGATTTTCATTTTGTGTCAAAAATTCTCGAGTACTTTGGGAACATACTTTTGATTCACAACCATTGTGGGTCGATATGGCTCAAACTGCAGATTTTGTTTCCATTGGAGAATCTTCAAATAAGGTAAATTTATACAATAAGTCAGGAAGGAAAGTTTGGGGTTTTGGGAATGAGAAATCTAGAATAGGAGTCATGGCGAGTGGAGGTGGAAATGTAATTTTAGGCAATAAAGGAGGCATCTTTAATTATAGTTTAGAGCCATATCTTAAGAGATTGTTGACGGGGTGCCAAAAAAGCATAATAAAGGCCACAGATCAAAATTTAGACACTGCTGAAGCTAGAAAAACATATGATATTGCGTCTAATAATTTTTCAAAATCAAATTATTTAGATTTTTTAGTTAATATTCAAAAGGCGCGAAATCTTGCAAGAGAAGCCAGGGTCATAGAAAGCGATGATACGCCAAGCGAAAGAAGACTAGAGAGGAATGAAGTAGAAGAATCACATACTTTGCCTCAAGAAAGTAATGAAGATGAAATGATGTCCAAGTTAGTTCAATTAGCTGAAATGCGAGAAAATGGTATACTTTCAGAAGAAGAGTTTATCATGGCCAAATCTAAACTTCTACGACTATAACTTAATATAATCTCAGTGCCTAACTTCATTATGAGTTGGATGACTTTACCTGAAAAATTGAATTATAATACAGATAAATATGGAGATTTACCTGCTATATCGCAGAAAAATAGTAAGGGCGATATGGAAACCCTTAATTGGTCTCAATACGGCAATTATGTGGATAAGATTACTCTTTCTTTACTTGCCCTTGGGCACAATGTTGGAGATAGAGTTTGCATTTATAGTTACAATAGAAAAGAATGGTTTGCAACTTATGCAGCTTCTCATGCAGTGAATGGAAGTGCTGTAAGTGTTTACCACACATGTTCTCCAGAAGAAGTTGAATGGATTGTATCTAACTCAGGTTCTAAATTTATTTTTGTTGGCCATAATCCTCAATGGGGCGGAAGTGAAGAAAAGTTGCCAGTTAACAGACTTCACAATATAATGGATAAACTTCCCGAATTAGAGCATGTCATAATGATGGAAAATGAGCAAATGATGGACCATCCGAAGGCAATGTCCTGGGATGATTTTATCTCTAAGGGAGAGAAATTGAAGGATGATGAAATTTCAAAAAGAGTTTCAGGAATTGATAAATCCTCTACAGCTTCAATCATTTACACCTCAGGAACTACAGGCAATCCAAAAGGCGTAGAGTTAACTCACCACAATTTTGCTTTCATTACTAACCAAGTAATTGATCACATTGTACCTCTAGATCCATATGATAAGTATGTGTCTTGGCTTCCTCAAGCCCATGTTTTTGGACAAGTGTGTGACAATTACGCACATGTTACTAGTGCACTAGACATGACAATAGTAGATAATCCATTACACATTATTGACTATGCTAAAGAAATCCAACCTGATTTCTTTGTGGGTGTGCCAAGAATTTATGAAAAAGTTTACTCTAATGTTAAAGCAGCTATTGAATCTAAGGCAATTGTACGCATTGGGTTGAAAATACCTTTGCTTAATAATATTTTCAAAAAGGCCATACGAAAGAAAGCAGGTTTTTCAAATTGTAAACATGCGATTACTGGAGCTGCACCAATAAATCCAGAAATAATAGACCTATTCCATAGTGTAGGAATTCCAATCTATGAAGCATACGGAATGACAGAAACTACTGCCGGAATGACCTTTAATAATAAGACAAATAACAAAACAGGTTCAATTGGAACAACATGTCCAGGGACTGAAGTTAGAGTTGCATCTGATGGTGAATTACAATTTAAAGGAGATAACATAATGAAGGGTTACTACAACAATCCTGAAGCAAATTCCGAAGTTTTTGATGGAGAATGGCTAAAAACAGGAGATGTGGGTAAAGTTGACGAACAAGGTTATGTTTACATTACCGGAAGGAAAAAGGAAATTTATGTTCTTTCAAACGGTAAGAACGTAGCTCCTCTTGTAATTGAAGAAACAATGAAGTCTATTTCTTTAGTTTCTCAGTTCTTTTTAGTTGGCGATTCTCGAAATTATTGTTCAGGACTTGTAACACTTGATGGCGGTGCAATTCTCCGTGATAAACTTGGAATGAATCCTGACGATATTCCTAAAGATCCGCAAGAACAGATTAAGGAGTTAGAAAAGAGAGGAAGACCTATTTCCGAATTTACAGGAAGCAATGAAATATTTGAAGAAATAAATTCCCAAATTAATTCGTTAAATTCTAGATTTTCAAACCCTGAACAAGTAAAGAAGTTCACTATTTTACCTCGAGATTTTGATATAGACAATAGTGAGATGACACCAACTCTGAAAATCCGTCGAAAACAGATTAATGAAAATTGGTCTAAAGAAATAAATTCTATGTATACAGACTAAAATGTTGAGACAAACATTTTTCCTAGCTTCATTGCTAGGTGCTTTAAATCTGTACTATGCAGAAGACTTAGTTTTACAAATTCTTTCTGGAGCATTATTTTTACTATGCTTAGGAATATCTGTAATTTGGCCTGAACCATTACCTCCGCCACCTCCTAGTGATTTATGGTCAGATATTCCAGAGAAAAAAGAGCGAAAGGTGAAAACTTGTTCAAGTTGTGGTAAAGAAGTAGATCAAAAATGGTCAATGTGCCCGTATTGTTCGAAAAGAGTATAATTTATATCTAGAAAACATACTAAAAACTTTTATCATATAGCCTAGATAGGATAATTGTGGAAAGAATAAATATAATGGTAGTGACCGCAATGTTGGTCTTTATTTCCTTACCAGCCTCAGGAATTTCGAATCCAGAAATAGAGGATAATATTTTCTCTGAGATTCCAGACGTAAAAGTAAATTCTTGGGAAGAAAAATTATGGTGGGAAAGTACATCAAGAGATTTGAATCGAAATAAAATTGTAGATTGGTTGGAAAATATCGAAGATGAATATGCTATTGGAGTAATATACGAAGATCAACCTACGACTGAAGATTTGGATTTATTAGAAGAGATAGGTGTAAGCGTCAAAGTCAGTGTAGATTTGGTTAATGGTCTTTTGTTGGGCACAGTTAACTCTGAATTGTTTGAAACAATAAGTAACTTTCCGGGAGTTCTTATGATAGAGCCATATGGTAAAGTAATATTTTACGGAGATGTTCAGACTCCAGCAATTAAAGCTAGTAATTCATCAGTATATTCGGTTGGAGCTTGGGACTTAGGATTCACGGGTAAAGGTGTCAATATAGCTGTAGTAGATACTGGAATTGATAACGAGCATCCCGGTTTAGATGGTAAATACATTGCGGGATATGATGCAGTGTGTTCAGACGATGCCTTGTGTGTAGCTTCTTTGCAAGAGGATGACGGCTCGTTTGATCCGGATGATCAAAATCAGCATGGAACAGCATGCGCAGGTATGGCAGCAAGTAATGGAATATTGCCTAATGGCGAGCCATCTAATTTTACGGGTTCAGCACCTGATGCTGATTTAGTAGATGTAAGAATAGGAACTGCTGTTGGAGCTGGCCCCTTTGAAAATTATGTTTTAGAGCAAGAATTTTATGAATCAGCTATGGATGGATTGAATTGGGTAATAGATAACAAGGATACTGCATGGGCTGGTGTCGAAAACGAAAGTTTTGGAATAGATATCATCTCGTTATCTTGGGGAATAACTTCCCATGAAAGCGGTGGCTCTGATGGTTCGGATATGTTCTCACAAGTCTTAGATGAGGCTACTTTGGCAGGCGTTACAGTTTCAGTAGCTGCCGGAAATGATGGTTCAAATAATGATGGTTTATCTGGCATGGGCTCTTCAAGTCTTTCAATAACTGTCGGTGCTTTGGATGATAAGAATACAGTTGATAGGGGAGACGATGGTATTGCTTCCTATTCAAGTCGAGGTCCTCGTAGAGATAATAACGATGGTAATCCTTACAATGAAATGAAACCGGATATTTCAGCACCTGGAACAAATATTATTCAGGCAGAAGCATGTTATGCAAGTGGTAGTTGCTACAACAGATTACCTGGGCAAGACGCAGCAGATAATGGATATAGTGGAAGAGGTAGCGGTACTTCTTATGCAGCTCCAGCAGTAACTGGAGTGATTGCTCTGATAATAGAGGCTAATCCGGAATTAAACCCTCTAGAAATTCGAGAAATTTTACGTTTGACTGCTGAAAGGAGAGAAACTTTGTCTTCAGCAGACGGTGAAGGTGTTGAAGAAGGCCCTTGGGCAACATATCCAGAATTAGATCCTTATTGGAATCGTCATTT
>JBJLCA010000004.1:0-15685 GCA_045567915.1 Candidatus Poseidoniales archaeon
TTTAAATTTTTACCAAAACCAATTCCAGGGTCAACAATGATATCAGAACGTTTGATTCCAGCCATTTCAGCAGCCTTTATTCGTTCCTGCAGCCATTCCTTGATATCTTCTACCACATCACTATATTGCGGATTCTTTTGCATGTTTTCTGGAGTTCCTTGCATGTGCATTATAATCACAGGAACATTAATCTCAGCAACAACTGAAATCATATCATCATTTCGCAATCCGCCAACATCATTTACAACACAAGCTCCAGCCTCTATAGCTTTTCTTGCAACTTCAGGCTTTTGAGTATCGATTGAAATTGGAATATCTGAAATTTTAGATATAAATTTGATGGCAGGAATAACTCTCTCTAATTCTTGCTTAATCGTTACTGGCTTTGATCCCGGTCTAGTAGATTCTCCCCCAATATCTATAATCTCAACACCTTCAGAAATCATAGCTTCTACTCGTTTCTGAGTATCTTCTAAATCAAAGTGCAGTCCACCGTCGTAAAAACTGTCAGGAGTTACGTTTAGAATTCCCATTACATGGCATTTGCCATCAAGTACTAAATTACCTAAATTTAAGTTCATTCACGAATCACAAACTGTGATTGACACATCGGACATCCAACTTGTATAGGTCTTTGCGTCGTTGTAATTGAAATTAAACCACCGCAGGATGGACATTGTAATTCTAAAGGACCTGGGACGACAGATTCTTCTTCAAACATTTCTTCAAATTCATCTCCTCCACCTCTCATTGAACTCAAAGCTCTTGCTCCACCAAATAGAGCTATAACGCCAAGCGCAGCCCCTCCAATCAAGGTGTTGGTTGGAATTCCACTTTCTTCCACTGAATCTCCATAACCTGCACCTGCAGTTACGATTACTACAGCTTGCCAAGTGCTAACACCTCCGCGAATATCAGTTACAGTTAGTATTGCAGTGTAAGTACCAGGGTCGTTGTAAGTTCGTTTAAACGATTTCATGGATTTATCTCCTAAGAGATTGATTTCAGACCCTCTTGAATCTAGTATTCTCCAGCTATATTCTAGTGTAGTATCGTCACCATCAGGGTCTGTAGATTCAGCTGCAGAGTAAGTAACTTCATCACCAGTTTTCGCATAATCCACACGATCACTGAATATTCCCTGACCACTTATGAAAATACCAGCTTGAGCCATTGCAACAGGCAAAACATTCTCAGGCATGAAAACTTTGACTTGTACAGGATCAGACCATGTACTGGCTAAAATATCATCATCACCATTATCGGAAAGTTCACGTGCCATCAACTGAGCATAGTATATTTTTTCTTCAGTATTCTCAGGCAATGTGTAGTTGTATCCTTTTCCAGTACTCTGACTATCAACAATTTCATATAATTCAGAATTAATAAGCCTAAATACTCGAATTATTCCGAATTTATTTCGGAGAACTTCTTCACCACTTTCAAGTTGCAGTTCGCCACCATTAGTTCCGGTAAAGAATGCGTTATGGTACAAACGAACGGTCTGCCCTTCTTTCACCCAATCAGAATAAACATTATCTCCAAAGCTAAAGCGATATTCTAATTCAGCTTTATCATCAGGATCAAAAGATTGAGAAACATCAAATGTTATGAATCCTCCTTCAGGAATTTCTGCAGGGGAAGATACGTTTGTTAATAGAATTGCAGTAGGTTGTGTATTTGCTTTCACTTCTATATTAACACTATATTCTTCAGATTCTTTACTTCTTTCATCTCTAGCGACAACCAATATTTCTTTATTGCCTGGACTAGAGAAACTAATATCCCAAGTATATTCTGCAACCCAAGAAGTCCAACCATTCTCAGTGTAATATCTATAAGTTAAATCAGCATTTCCATCTTCATTATCAGGTTCACCGTCTGTAGTTTCAGTATCATATGATTCTCCGGCATCTACTCTAACAGGTTCATCAATCCACAAGACCGTGGTGTCTACTGAAGCAAGAATTACTGGCCTGTCATTCGGTATTTCTTCTATTTCAATAGTTGTGAAATCTTTGTTATTACTAAATCTAGTTTCTTGTCTTGGTTGTGATGTATCCTCAGCAACAGCATAGATTTCATGATAACCTGGAGTAGTTGAAACACCATACCAAGTTCTTTGGAAAGTAATATTTCCACCATCAGAAGCAATTATATCATCTTCATCTGAACTATATTCAGTTATTTTCTTCCCACCAGCATCTGGGTCTCCATCGTATAGCTTAACTCTCCAATCTACGGCCTCTATTCCGCCATAATTGTGAACAATCACATCAATGATGATATCTTCATCTTCATCAGGATTTTCAGGAGAATATGTAATATCAATTCCTTCAATTGCTAAATCAGGTTTATCTGTTTGCCCTTCAGTAGTAAATAACCATAGGTAAACTTCACTACCTACTAGCATCTCTTTTGGCCCCTCATTATCAATATTTCCTATTGCAATGCCGCCATAATGTCCAGCTTTTCCAGATAAAGCACTGGTTTTAGCTTCAAAATCTTCAGTCTCCCCATCGTAAAGGAAAATTTCGCCTCCAGATGTGCCATATACCAGTTCAACAAATCCATCACTATCAAAATCATTGATAGCTACACCCCAAACTGAACTTGTATCTACAGTTTTTGAATATTCAACGGAATGTGATGATCCATCGTATACAGCAACCTTAGGCTTTGAATCACCAAAATCGCCAGTACCTACTGCAATTTCAGTCTCCCCATCATTATCAACATCCCCTACAGCAATTCCGTATGGCCTGTATCTTTCAGAATCAATAGCCGAACCATCAGTAATGTAAGCGCCTCCACTTCTTTTGTAGACAATAACTTCTCCAGAGACTTGGTTATCGTTTCTACTGTCTCCACCAGTTCCAATAACTAAATAATCATTAGAGCCGCCCAAATCTCCACTGGCTATTCCACCAACAATTTCACCTAAGTCATTAGAGCTCCATTCTGAAGAATAGGATGAACCACTGTAGCCATATACTCTGACATTACCATGTAAATCAGAGGTTCCAGCTGTAGGGTCGATAACTTCCAGATAGCCGGTTGCAACTCCAATTTCAGGATATGTGCTTCCGTCTAATTCAGCAATAGTAAGTCCCAAAGCAGCGTCAATATTTGAGGTTTGATAAGCTTGAGTAAATGAAGTTCCGGTGCCTTCGAAGACGTAAAGATATCCTTCTCCGCCTTCACCTTCAACCTGAGGCTCTCCAGGATTTCCGGTACAGATAGCAATATCATTATCACCATCATTATTCAAATCTCCGACTGCAATTCCCATTGCATTCTTTTCTAGAACGGGACTTATCCAATCAGTTTCATAAGTAATTCCATCGTAGGCATATACTCTGCCAGAGGCACTACCAACAAGCACTTCGATTGCATCGTCATCATCTATATTTCCCATCGCAACACCATATGCACCTCCGCCCTCAATTGAATAGAGAGTATTTTCGTTAGATTCTGAATTAGTTGACCAGACTTCATTGTGTTCAGTTTCTGAAGTAATTTCCCAAGCTACAACCATTCCTGAATCACTACCATGAACTAACCAAGGATTAGAATGACCGTTTGTAGAGACTGTAATTCCAGCTCCGGTATTCATAGGATATCCGGTAGTCCATTCTTGGTAAGTGTTTAGACTAGAACCAACTAATCCCATGATTTTAATCTTACCATTTCCGTCAGCAACGATTAGCTCTTCATTTGAATTTCCAAATAAGTCACTATTGGCAAGACCATATCCGCTTTTGATACTAGTATCTTGTACAAAATTTTCTTTTTCACCATCTATAAAAATAGTCATTTTATTTTGTTGAGGCACTATCAATTCATCAATACCATTACCGTCTAAATCAGCAGCAATGAGACTGTAACATAAACTGTCAGCCCCGTCATTATTATCCATGTCCTTTTTCCACTGCATTTCTTGAGTATCACCATCAAAAATTGCTACCCATCCTTCCTTAGTTCCAACAGCTACCTCCATAGCGTCATCTTCATCAAATTGTCCAAAAGTAACTCCCCAAGCATCGGCGACGCCTTTCTCAACTTTAGCACTAATATCTAAGTACCATTCAGCTTCATCAGGAGTAATGTCTCTTCCAACATAAATTTCAGGCGTATCAGTTTCTACAACCCATAAAAATCCTCTATCATCACCCATTGCAATCTCAGCTTGCTCATCTCCATCTAAATCCCCCATTGCAAGTCCATACGGCCATCCAGCCGTCCACTGACCATGAGACCAAGAAACTCCAGAGGACCAATTTGTTTCTGCAAGCAAGGTTTCACCATCTATGATCTTTACCTTACCAACGTCAGAAACCCAGTTATATCCAATAGCGATTTCTAATTGAGGATCATCATCAATTTGGGCAATTTCCATTCCCTTGACGGCTCCACCCATATCAATAGTATGAAATTTTTCAGCCCAACCTTCTGTAGTTGAATCCCAGTCTAATATGTGCACGAATCCTTGAGCATTTCCAAAGATTAATTCATCTTCACCGTCGTTATCAATATCTGCACTTTTTATGGAATTCAGAGCGCCAAGTCCAGTACCCAGTCCAGCTCTCCATTTTTCACTGATATATCCTTTGTCAGTATCCCTGCGCTCTTCATTTCCAGCTTCTACAGTTACCAAAGGAATCATACTGGTTAGCAAAAAAAGCATTGTCAAGGCTAAAACTTTCAGTGACTTCATACACTCTCATTTCTGTAACTAACTATATCAAACTTTTTACCTAGTTCTAATATTATTCTAGTTCATTTGTTTGACAATCGATCTAGCATAGCAGTTTTAATTTCAGCAGTGTCCATTCCAGCAGTATCTATGCCTAGCCTTTCAGCAGAAGCGCGAATCTTTTCTTTTTCATCTATTTCAGATACAATTCCCGTACCATATCCTCTAAATTCTCTATATGTTTTCCCTAACAATCGAGCCCCTTCCATTACTTTTTGTGGACCAAGTAATATCCAAAATAAGAATACAATGACAAACAATTCAATTAGTCCAGGACTATTCATGAGCTTGATAGTGCCTTTTCTAAATATTCTTTCATTTCAGATTGGTTTTCCGCTTCAATACCAAAATATTCTAAGAATGCAGGAGTTACACTTAGTTCAAAAGAGCGACCTTTGCGCTCTCTTTGAATCATTCCTAATTCAAGCAATTCGCTAACATGCTCGTATACTTTATCTCCTAATTTATACTTCAATTCTTTTTGCATCATTGGCTGTTCATGAGCGATTAATGCTAATGTTCTTAGTAGATAAGAGGGTATTTCCTGTGGAGCTAATCTTCGTCCATATTCAATAGCTTTAGATTTTAACTGAAGTGCATATTTCGTTCCTAATTTTATCACTTCTAAAGCCCCTTCTCTAGATTTATAAATTTCAACTAAAGCATCTAAAGCCCCTAGAGCTTTATTTCTGGACAAACCAGTAGCTTCTGCAGTTTCAGTAGGATCTAAAGGTCTTCCTGCAGAGAATAATGCAGCTTCAACAGCAATTAATTCCTTCATCCTGCATTCTCCAAATTTTTAACATAAATATTATGGCTTTCTAAATCTTTTTGGATTATATCTATTCTTCCTTCCCTTGCCAAGAATAAAGATCCAACAAAAGTGCGAACTACACTAGCTTTTTCAGGCCGATCTAGCAAATCTCCAATTGGTATAGGCTTCCCATTAAATTCATTAATTTTTTGCCATACTTTTTCTTTGTATTGTGTGGGATCATCTAAGTGTAATTTACCGCTTAATTTATCTGCGACTTCAGAGAGAACGGATTCACGGGCTTTCTTCAATTGCTTTCTTCTTTCTAAACGGGCCTTTCTTTCAGTTTCTACATTACGAGCATCTTCTAGTGCCCCAACTAATTCCATAAGTGTCACACGTCTTTCTCCTCTAAATAACACACTTTCTTCGATAGGAGGTTCCATGCTATCTTCAAGCTGTTCAGCGTAGGTAGGTTCCCATCCAAAATCGAAATCAACCCACTCTGGCTGAGGTTCTGGAATTGGTTCGGTTGCATCAATTGCACCACTTGCTCTCATTTTGAGAACATCCCAAGCCCAGCCAAGAACTGAACCAGCTAATGGTAAATCTAAATCATCATCTTTTAGAGCATATTTTTGATATTCCATTATCAAATGTTTCATATCAAGTGACCAAGGATCTAATCCGTGTTCTTTAACCAGCATGAAAAGTAACGTAACGCTTCTTGTAAATGGATCTTCAATCGTTGATACTTCAGCAGCTGAACTAGCTCCACTTGCAATTTCAATATATTGGTCTACGCGATCTATATCGATTCCAACCATTGCCTTGTGAAATAACAAATGATTTACAACTTGACTCATGCGTTAGCCTCCGTTTCAGTAGGTAGCGAAGATATGAAAGTGTTAACATCTTGAATTTGGTGTAATCTAGAAACACCATCATCTCCCATGAAGACGCCGATGACATTTTCAGCTTCACGGAGTGCAGCATGATGTAGACTAACAACTAAAAATTGAGCAAAACTAGATTGTAATGCAATTGCTCTACCTATGTGTTCGGTATTTACACCATCTAAATTTTGATCAGGTTCGTCTAGTAAGTAGAATGGGCTTGGATCATAACCTTGTATTGCAAAAATAAAGGCCATAGATACTAGTGATTTTTCACCACCAGAGAGAGCTTCTACAGGATATAATTTCTTCTTTGGCATCCGGGCCTTGATGGTAACTCCGCCTTCGAATGGTGAATCCTCATTTTCTAGTACCAACCAAGCTTCTCCACCTCCAGTAATTTCCTTGAAAGATGTCTTGAAACTTTCACCAATGTGGTTATAGACTCCCATAAATTTATTTTCTTTCTTATCAGAAATCTTAGTTTCCAGAGATTCTAATCTTCTTACTTCTTCTTTTAGTTGCTTTCGATGTTTCTTTATTTCACCAAAGCGTTCAGCCTCTAGTCTATAATGGTCTAAGGAAAGCATGTTTACACTTCCTAAGCGACTTCGCTTTCTTTCTAATATTTCTTTATTATTTTCTAATTTTTCTCTACTTAAAACAGTTTGAGGAGTTTTGATATCATCTGAAATCTTGTTTCTTGCTTCTAACAGTCTAGGTTCTCGTGTCGCAATTTCTACTTTCAAATCATTCATGGCATGCTTTCTACTTCTCTTTAGTTCTTGATTTGTAGCGAATTCACTCTTTAGTTCAGTTAGAATGTCATGTAGATTATCTCTAGAATCTCTCAATCCTTTTAATTGTTTGAATTTAGTTTCTTCTTCTTTTCTCAATTTCTTCAATTCTTTATCTAACTTCGCAGAATTTTGAGTTTCTTGTTTGAGAGTTATTTGCAATTCTTTTTGTTCTTTTTGATTTAGATCTAAATCGCCCTTTAATCTTCCAACATCAGATTGAATTGCTTCAGTCTTTGCAGATAAAGCTGCAAATTGGCTTTGTTTACCTGATAATTCTTCTCTGAATTCATCTAAATCACTTTGTAATTTAGCAATATTCTTAGATGATTTCCCACCAGCAATTGTTTGGAGATCCTTTGTTGCATTAGATATTTCACTAGTAATGTTTTGAATTTCTTGTTCCAAGGATTCAACAGATTCTTTTCTTTCAATAATTTCACCTTGTAAAGCTTCAACCATTCCCTCACGAGATTTGAGCGCATCTTCAGCTTCTTGAACTCTTTTCTTAACTTCTTCAGCTCTTCCATCGTAGTCAGTAACACGAGTTTGGAATGCAGCCTTTTCACTTTCTAGTTCTTGTCTGGCTGTAGCTAATTTTCCAGCACTATCTATCAATTCTCCAAGAGCAGAAGATTTTTGTAACTTCTCAGCATCTAAATTTCCAATTTCAGCACTTAAACTATCAATTTCAGTTCTATCTGCAGTTCCAAAGCCAACGCCAGTTCGTGGTGCAGAACCACCAACAAGAGCTCCTCCACTTTCCAGTAACTCACCTTGTAAAGTAACCATTCTTCCTTTACCTAGATGCTTTCTAGCATTTGACAATGAGTCAACAATCACAGTATCCCCGAATACATTTCCAAATGCATCCTTGTACCTAGAATCAAATTTGACTAAGTCTTGAGCAAAACCAATTGCGCTAGTTTTCTTTGAAATTAGTAAAGCAGCAGCACTAGGTTTGTATGAATGTATTTTGTTCAAAGGTAAGAATCGCACTCTTCCTATATTGTTCCGTTTCAAGAACTCAATTGCATCAGCAGCAGCACGATCATTTTCTGTAACTATCGATTGAAGTCTCGCACCTGCAGCCACTTCTAGTGCAGTTGCATACTTTTCGTCTACCCTTCCTAATTCAGCAACAGTTCCTATTATTCCAGATAATTTACCTTCGTCACGGCATTGTAAAATTGCTTTGACGCCTTTAGCGTACCCTCCAAATTCTTCTCTTGCCCTTTGTGCAGCTTCTTTTGAAGCTAATTTCATCGATAAATTACGCAATTGTGATTCTAATCCAGATAATTCGGTTTGATATTTTTCAATTGATTTTAAAACATCTTTATGTTTTTTCTTAATCTTTTCTAAATTTTGATTTGCAGATTTATTTCCAATTTCCATATCTTTTAATTGGAAATCGGCTTCTTTTGCATCGGTCGTAATTGAATCTAACCATTGTTTTGAACGGATAACTTGTTCTTTTGCATTAGTCAACTGATTTTCTAACTGCTCTTTTTCACCTTCAATTCTATGCCTTTGCATTTCGAGTCCACCAGCTTTCTTACGAAGCCCTTCAAGTTGGTCTCGTTGTTTTTTGACAACTTCTGAATTGTTTGCGGCAGCCCCTTCCAATTCTGTTAAACGTGTGACCTTAGCTGAAACTTTACTCTCTAATGTCCTAATTATTTTATTCAGAGAATCTAGCTCCTTTGTGAGTGTTTTAAGCTCTTTAGATGCTACTTTATGCTCACCAGTTATTGTTTTTCTTTCAATTTCTAAATCTCTTAATTCATTTTGAGCACTTTCAGCATTTCTTCCAGCCAAAGCGTGTGCAACTCTAGCTTTATCCAACTCTTCTTGTAATTCACGAGCCTTATTTCCTCCTGAAATGCCGATTTCATTTTCAATTTCTTTGAATTTAAGTTGGTTTGCTTCAATATCTTCTCTTCTTTTGTACTGTTTTTTATCAATTTTTTCTAATTCTTTAGTATATTTATCAACGATTTCTCTTCTAGATTCTATTTCAGCCTCTAAGTCAAATATAGTTCTAAATTTAAGGGAAATCTCATTTTCATCTATTTCTTTAATGATAATTTCCAGTTTTTCAGCATCTTCCTTTTCACGTTCAAGTTGTTTTAAGGTCCTTTTAGATTCTTTTGCTCTTTCATTTAGTAAAACCAAATCAGCCTCTACGGATTTTCTAGCACTACGGGTTCTCTTCAGTCGATTGTCATAGGCAGTAATTCCTGCAACATCTTCCATTTTCCTTCTTCTTTCAATTCCAGACATTAGGGAAGTTTGAATGACGTCTCCTTGTTGGATTATGTTATATCCAGTTGCATACAAACCAGCTCTTGAAAATAAAGCTTCAAATTCTCTTGCAGAAGATTTCTTTTTATCAATCTGATAATACGTTGTTGTATCTTTACCTTTTAATTTTATTCCTTTAGTGAAAGTAACTAAATCTTTTTCTATAGCTAAAAATCGATCGCTGTTATCAAAAGACATTGATACTTTACATGATTTAGGACCGCTTTTTTTCTTACTTCCTTCTTGAAAACCATGTATTAATTGTTTTAATTTTCTAGCTCTCAAAAGTTTTGTAGAGCGTGATCCTAATATGAAAAGTATTGCATCAGTTATGTTAGATTTGCCTGAACCGTTAGGTCCTGTGATACATGTGAACCCAGGTCCGAGAGGGACGGTAACGTGGCCTTTGAAAGATTTAAAATTCTCGAACTTAAGTTCGAGAAGCCTCACTCAGAAGGCCTCCAGTTGAGATTGTCGAGGTTCGAGTCGCATTGCTTCTCGACCTCCACCAACAGTAGGTTGGTGTTGATTCTTGTAAGATTTCCAAAAGTTTGAAATTAAATTAGTTCGATCTCCCCTATCGCCTGCAACTAATCCTGAAAGATATGCATTTCTATCGTCTTTACTCCACTTCGTTGCAGATAATCCAGATCTAACTAACATTCCATCCATAATTAGCCTTCCAATAAGTCCATTTCCAGATTCAAATGGACGTACTTGTTGAAATCTGTGATGGAATAATACGGCTCTTTCAAAAGGATGTAAAGGAGAAGGGTCGTGCCACCATTGTAGCAATCCTTCAAGTTCGTCTTCAACTAAAATTGCAGGAGGAGGCATGAATGCAGATCCTGGTAAGTTAGCTGAATTCTCTCTAAGAATTCCACCTTTCCCAGTGCCTTCAAATAAATCTTGATGTAATTTTAAAATACTTCTTTTTCCCAATCTAGAAATTCTTTCACTAATTTCACCATGCAATCTTCGTAAAGATAAAACTTCTAAAACTTTTGATAAAGGAAGGCCAGATGGAGCTCTGTCTTGATCAAATATAGCTTCAATATTTTCAAATGTTAGAGGATTTGAAGATAAAGCCATATTTCCGTATATGGTAGAAACTCTATTTTTTGCATGTTCTTTAACTTTTTCATCAGTAGTTTGGAGTCTATGAATTGCTCTGTTAAGGAATTTCATCCTTTCCAAACCAAGTAATGCTTCTTTGTCTAGATATGGTGTTCTGTATGTTTCAGATGACATGTGAGCCATTCTTTCAATGGCTGCAAGTTCCAACTCGTTGGTATGCATCTGTTTTAATCGTTCTAGTTCGTACTCATCAGGCTCTTCCGAACCTAGGTAACGTTGTACCTTTTCTACGCGACCATCATACTTGAAAGATTTAACGAGGTAGAAGTAATGCTGCCCTCGTGTGGTCTTCCTTGTTAAGTACACCATGAGTTCATTCTCATTGGTTCCACCTTTTAAAGTTTTTCTACGGAGGTGTTAAGCTTAGAATGGAGATATTGAACCACTTTTTTTATGCACAGCATTTAAGGTGGAACACAAAATAAATATAATAATGAATTTACTATTTTATAGACGATTACATTCCATAATTATGGTAACTGTATTATTCATCTGTACTGGCAATGCAGCTAGGTCGCAAATGGCTGAAGGTTTGTTAAAAAGTATGAATTCTAGCTTAAACGTTCTAAGTGCAGGTACTAAGCCCGAAGGCTTGAATCCAAAAGCAACAATTGCAATGGAGAAAATAGGTATAGATATTTCTAATCAGTATTCAAAAAATATTGTAGATATTAATTGGAAAGAAGCTGACTATGCGATAACTCTTTGCGGTTCTGCTAACGAAACTTGTGTTTCAATGTCTTGGCCTGAAACTTGTAAAAAACTTCATTGGCCTATTGAAGATCCTATATCTCAAGATAATTTTGAATTTGCGAGAGATGACATTAAAACTAGACTTTCGATTTTTTTAGAAAAAAACCTGTTTCGTTAAAAGGTTAATAATTGCTATAATTATGTACTTAAATTCGTCATTTACCGTACTAAATTTCTAATAAAAAAGGCATTTTCCCTCAATAGAAAAGTAAAATAAATAGTATTTATAGAATATTTATTTTCATAACCATCGTTATATACTATATTTTCACCTGTCAAGGCACATGAAGCAAATCTACGCACTAATGTTGATGCTTATGATGGCAAGTGTAGCCTTTACTGGCTGCGTGAGCGACGACAGTGATGATGCCACAGACACCACCACTGATACCACAGACGATACTACAGGTGATACTACAGATGATACCACTGATGATACCACTGATGATACTGTAGATCCAGTAGGTGCAGATACACAAAGTACCTTGGATGTTATACACGACCGTGGGTCCTTGAAATGTGGAATTAAAACATCACAATTTGGTATGGGTTACTTAGATTCTGATACTGGAGCATACTCTGGATTAGATGTTGAGTATTGTAGAGCAATTGCAGCAGCAATTGGACTAAACCCAGACTCAGATATTGAATATGTTGTAGCAAGCGCAGGAGACAGATTCCAAAAACTTGCAGATAAAGAAATAGATGTCTTAATCAGAACAACAACATGGACAACATCCCGTGATGCAGATTTGAATGCAGATTTTGCAGGTATTAACTTCTATGATGGTCAAGGAATCTTGGTCAACACAGGAGCTTTTGCAGATGCAGATTCTATTATGGATTTAGATGGTGCTAACGTTTGTACCACAACAGGAACAACCACAGAAGGTAACCTAGCAGATTATTTCACAACAAATAATCTAGACTACACCGTTGTTGGTGTAGCAAACGATGCAGCAGCTAAAATCAAGTTCGTGAATGAAGAATGTACAGCATGGACTGGAGATATGTCTAACATGGTTGCTCAACAATATGGAGTAAACCAAGATGGAAACGCATCATTCAGTATGGCAATTATGCCTGAGTTATTATCAAAAGAACCATTGGGTGCAGCTACCCGAGATAATGATGATGACTGGAATGACGTAGTACAGTGGGTTTGGTTCGGTATGTTAACCGCAGAAGAAATGGATGTTACAAGCGCTAACTACGGAACACAAAACTTGTCTAACCCATCATACAATCGTTTATTGAACAGCACACTTGGTCTTGGTACAGAAACCAATCCATTAGCTCCAACCTGGATGCAGAGTGTCTTAGAGCATGTAGGTAACTACTACGAAGCTTATGACAGATCATTCTGTGATGGAACCGGTGCAATGGCTAACTGTTTGGTTGACCGTGCAGGAACAATGAACGCACCTTACTGGGAAGGCGGACTTCAGTACGCCCCACCAATGAGGTAATTTTCTAACTAGCATATTTAGAATAAGCTAAGTTAGTAAGTAGATAGGAATGTCCCGGGCTCATTCCCGGGGCTTCCCAATTTTAAAGTCCCTTGTATTTGAGTATTAGTTACGAGAGTTTGTATGGTAATTAAAAAATTAGATAGATTGCAAATTAATCTAAAGCAGATATTTACCGATTTGAATACTTTTTCTTTTTATTTACTTATAGTCTGTTTGGGTATTTACTATAAATTTTCCAAAACTTTTGTTTACGAATCCTTAAAACACTTAACACCGGGCAGAATAGAAAAGTTAAAATCATTGCCAATCCATGTTAGTCCAACTGCATTAGACTCACTAACAATTTATGTTACATTATTTCTTTGTATATTTATTTTTGTAGAATTTTATAATTTACACAAAGGCCATCTCAATCAATCTAAGTATAATCTTCGAATACAATTTTTTGCATTTATTTGTTTTAGTCCAATTATTAGTTATTTTAGTTTACAAATATTATGGCTTTTGCAAACAGATTCATCTTGGGATTTTGATTTAGACGTTATGGAGGCGCCAACAGGATGGGCAATTACGAATCAATGGCCCTTTGATCTAGAGCTTACAGATAAGCGCATGGATTTTTACAAAACAGGTATTTTCAATTCAGTGCGTGTAGTAATTGCCAGTATAGTCCTAAGTACATTTCTTGGTATTATTATTGGAGTTTTACGCCTATCCAGAAATAAATTATTATCTAATTTGGCTAGAGCTTATGTAGATTTATTCCGAAATTTACCACTTATTCTTCAATTATTATTGATATTAGTTTGGTTTGTTACAACTCTCGAACCATTTAGAGAGGTTCAAGATAACAATTTTCTAGAGTGGATATTCTGGAGTAATCAAGGGTTTATCTTTCCTAAGATGGTTATTGAAAATATGTCCTTTTTCTTACTTGGAATTGGTATTTTATTGTTATTTAGGATTTATGTGCGTTTTTCTGAACGGATATTTGTAGAAAAAGAAGAAATTGAGCTCCCACATTTTCACACGGAAACTAAACCTTTCAATATGGAAAATTTAAATGATGTTAAGGCTAATCTTAAATTCTTAATTTTTAGGCCTTTCTATTTTTTAGACAAGAAATTTGAACCTATTATTCCAGATATCTTATTCTCACTTTCCATTTTATCTTTAACATTTGGGATTTTTAGAATACTAGAATGGAATTATTCATTTTCATTTACAGGAGTTTTAGATCAAGAACCATTTTCTCTTTTTGTTTTTGGTCTTATCTTATTATTCTATAGCTCAAAAATGTCATCTGTGTTAGAGTTAGAAGGCTTAAACGCCTTTACTGAAGATTCAAGTCCAGAGGCCGTAAATCGAAGGTTACAACTTACAGGGGCAGTAATTGTTTCCTTCTTGATTTTCCTTTATCTTTCGATTGCAGTAACACAACCAAATTTGATAACTGAGAAAGATGGCGAAGAGCTTAGCTGGGGTAAATGGAAATTTGAGGATAATACATACGAGAAAGTGTCATCAGTTTTTATTAATTTGATGATAGGCCTTACACTTTACACGGCAGCCCAAATTGCAGAAGTAGTAAGAGGGAGTATCCAATCATTACCTAGAGGTCAGATAGAAGCTGCAATATCAATCGGACTTTCTCCTTATCAGCGTTTAAAATTGGTTATTCTTCCACAGGCCTTGAGAAGTATGGTTCCTGCACTCACTAACCAATATCTAAATTGTTGGAAAAATTCTAGTTTAGCTTTATTAATTGGATTTAGTGACTTTTATTTTATTTTAACTACAATTGTGAATAATGCAGGAAATGCAGTACCTATTTTCATAATGATTTTACTTACTTATCAAGCAGGTAGTTTACTAATCTCAGCAGTTATGAATAATATCAATAATTCTGTAACGAAGGTGAAAATATGAACTTTAGTTTCTTATTTTTGATATTTTTTATTTTTGTTTTAATTCCGGAACTTATCAAAAGATTAAATTTGAATAATGTAATTGATGAGCGGGTGCAAAAGTGGTTAGATATCAATCAACTTCTTGATTTGGCTTTTAGTAAAGTACCTAAATTTCAATATAGCAATCAAGTTTCTTTGATTTTAGGTGTAATATTTACTTATTTATCACTTAACTCCGATTCAACATTTTCTTTAGTTTCATATCTACTCTCATTAGTATTCTTTGTTCATTTGGCCTATTTGAATTCAGATGATTTATTGGATACTTTTTCGAATAAAATAATTACATTCATAGCATTTTATGTTTTTTACAATTTATTAACTTCATGCATTAATTATTTCCTTATAGAAACAGATTGGACAATAATATTCAAAAATAGAAGGTATATCTTATTGGGTCCTTATTTCATTAATTCAGAAACAGGAGATGAAGTTTGGAGATTCTGGCCTCCATTATACACTTTATTAATTTTGGTATGTTCTGGTTATGGTACTTTAAGAGAAATAAGTATAATTTCCTTATTCCTTATGGGATATTTAGTATAATCTTTGTTTTTGCCTTATCATATGACGCAGATTATTATTCAACAAAATTCGATGAAGATATAAGCAATAGAGGTTTTGACGCAACATCCTCAGTTATCAAGTTAGTTGGCGCTCTTGGTGTTGGTTTAGCCTCATACCTTATTACACATAATTATTGTTCTAAATTAGAGGAATTCCAGGTAAATTATTGGCAAAATATTCTTGTTTATCTTTCATTTGCAGGATTTATAGGAACTTTACTAATTTTAGATCCTCCAGGAGAGACTGGAGTTAGACCTTCAGCATGGGGAGGTTTTG
>JBJLCA010000005.1:0-14963 GCA_045567915.1 Candidatus Poseidoniales archaeon
GTGATGTGGTAGAAGATATCAAGGAATGGCTGCAGGAACGAATAAAGGCTGCTGAAATGGCTGGAATCAAACGTTCTGATATCATTGTTGACCCTGGAATTGGTTTTGGTAAAAATTTAAAGCACAATCTTGAGATTTTAGGTAGGTTAGATGAATTCAAAGGAATGTCTGGTGGTGTTTTATTAGGTGCAAGTAGGAAATCATTCATTGCAATGATGAGTGGAAACGAAAAAGGTGACAGATTAACTGGCAGCTTATCTGCTGCAATTATGGGGGTCACTAGCGGAGTTGATATTTTGAGAGTCCACGATGTTAAGGAAACTTTAAGTGCTGTGAACACGGTGAATTCTTTGTAATGGCTGAAGGTGAAGTTGTCGGATTAAACGCATTAAAGTGGGCTCGATTTCTAATCCCTGGAATCCTGATCATAGGAGGTGCAGCTTATTTTGTTCTTTTCTTAATGCCAGATTATTGCACTGAAATCGACAATATGAATGAAACTGATCCAATAACTGAATTCAGTGTTCAAGTGGTCGGAGATTCACTATTTGGAGCTGATGCGGACGGTTGTGCAAGCGTTTCAACATTTATTAGTCTAAGATTATGGCTTGAAGTAGAAGACAACTCAGTACCTGGTGCTACAGTTGCAGGCGATGAGAGTATTCCTGAGCAATATGTTTCAGGAGATTGGAATTGGACTGTGATTGATGGAGGAGGGAATGACATCATGCCTTACTGTACTGAGAATGATTGTGATGAAGTACTGGATGAAATAATTACAGATTCAGGAGAAGGGCTGATTCCTGATTTAGTTGAAAAAGCTCAAAATGATGGGAGTAACGTAATACTTATTGGATATTATTCTGTACCTAAAGGATCTGAATACGAACCAGTGATTTTAGAAGTTGAGATCATAAATGATAGATACAAAGAGTTTGCTGAAGCAAACGAGGGTGTTTATTTCATAAGTTTGAAGGATGTAATGACTCCGGAAGAAACTCCTGAATTATATTCTGATGATTTAGTACATCCTTCTGACGATGGGCATTATGTAATAGGAGAACATATTGCAGACTTCATCATTGATGAACACAAAAAAGAAACTGGTATGTGGTTTCGTTGATTATGCAGTTTGCATTCTTGTAACTTTAGTTCCTAGTTCCGAAGTAGTAGGTGCTAATTCAACTCCAAGATAAAGTATCGTAATTGTTGTAGTATATTCTATGTCTAACGGAACTTCTTTCTCTATTTTGTCTTTTGTTACAGGATCTAAATCATTTAACTCAAATTTATCATAAATTTTCTCACCACTTCCTAATTCATAATCAAAAGAAAACTCATTTTCAGTAACTGGATCTGATTCATCTATTGTGAGATGTATCAATACCTTAATACTTTTATCAAAATAACCCATCTTTGGAATATCAAAACCAATTTCGCCAGTTATACTACTTTTATCTTCATTTAATTGAAAAATCGCATCGGTCACATGATCTTCTAAATTAATATCTACATTATCGCTATACATCTTGTACAAATCTGCTCCTGCTGCAACTAATACAATTACTGTCGCGAGAGTAAAGCCAGTTTTGAGTATCCCTAGTGTAGTGCTCAGACCTTGAGTAGAACTTCCACCTGAAACGGTACCTTTGTTAGAACGCGTACTATTATGGTCTACTGCTCCTGATTTAGCAGAACCATCTCCAATACCTACTCCTGAACCTCCATCATCCTTTACTCCGCCTTTGTTTGAACGTGCACTGTTATGGTCTACTGCCATGAATGTACATTACATGGCTCAGTTATTAATCATAATGCAAGAAATATTGAGCTGTTGTTTTATTTTTTAAAACTTAAACTATATAGACCTGTATTGTATATTTGACTATGAATAAAGCCTTTCTGTTTATGATTATGCTAGTTTCTGCATCCTTTGTTGGATGCATTGAGGACTCTTCTGATGAGTTAACACAGGAATCTGAAGACGAAACACAAGAGCCAGTGGGTGTCGAGGATAATGCTGGAATGCCCGTAGTTGAATTTATTGGGATTACTTATCCTGAAATATATCTAACCGCTCCAATTTATGATTCCGATGGATACATCAAATCTTATTCTATCAGTGGATTGGAAAGAGAAAGTGAGTATGGCTCAATGGATCACGAGGAAGAGAACTATAATGAAACTTATTGTGCATATGGATTACTTTTGGCTGAAAATTCAACAATAGACGCAAAATATAATTGTTATCCGTTCTATCATTCATTATTTATTGACATATGCTATGATATTGCTCCCGTTAATCAAACTATTACTGTGAATGTAGAAGATAATGATGGAAATACGGCCTCAGCTGAATATGTACTTAATAAGGAAGATTTTGTAGTATGTGGCAATGGTCTTATGGAAGTAGATGATTTACCTATTGCCACTTTCTTTACATCGCAAGATAGTACAAATGTATATCACGTAGAAGTGATTAAAGTTAGCAGACAAGCTCCTCTAGAAGATTTTAGCTTCTTCTTGAAAGACGGATCTGGATCGACATATGTCGGCGGTAACGGCTTTGGTGAAGTTGCTATGCAATTCCAGGAAGGTGAAGAAATGGGAATCGATATGACATACAATGGAGATGATGAAGGATTAAAGAGCAGAGCAACCAATGTCTCAGATGACAATGGCAGTCAGTTCCCAGTGCACTTCTCTGATAACGACCGCGATGGTATGTTATCTGCCGGCGACCAATTCTTGGTATATGGGCCTGACGCAGGCCCAGCAGAAGATGGTTGGAAACTAGATATCCAATATGATGTAACTGGAGACATTATTGGCTCCGCTAGAATGATGTAAGTGAAAAGTTTATAACTGAAAGGATTCACGGGCAACTGTGAATCCTAAGTTCTTCATTGCTGACGTCGTATTCCTGATTGCTTTCATCCTACAAGGCATGCAAACCCACGATTCAGACTCTACGTTCTTAGAGATATCTTTGCCCTATATCTCTGCAATAATACTCATAATGACTGTATTGTACCGAATAGGATTCATTCAAATTAACGAAGATGCTGAACACGTTAAAAGTTTGAGAGTATGGATGGCTGTAATTCTATTTGGAACTATGATTAGATTCATAATGAATGATAATTTTGCTATAATGTATTTGGTAGTTATATCTGGATATTCCATATTTACTTCAGGCGTTATACGTGTAGCACACAAACAATTTGTTTAACGTATTTATTCTTCTGAATTATCGTCTAATTCTTTTGAAGAAATTTTACCGTCGCCATCACTATCATATTTTTTGCGCATATCTTCAGTAAACATCTTCATAAATTGAATTTTATCTTCTTTCCATTGAGTAAGCAGTTCATCGCTAAATCTTGCATATCTTTGGGATGCTGAAATATCAAACCAAATTATGATTATTAGGAAAAAGAAGGGTAAAGCCCAAGCCACTGCATTAGCATCATCTTTGACACCTACATTATCGGGATCTAAATTGAAAGTCGTTGCCGTACCTAATCCTAGTGAACCTAAGAACAAAAGTAATACTATCCATTCATAAAATTCTAAAGAACCTCTGCGTTTTGGTTGAGGGGGCTGTGGTAATGTTGGACCGTCCATATTCATAGTATTTACTCCTACCATTCTCTCATTCCGAGGTTCAGGAAGCATAAACTAATACATACTCTTTACATATAAAACTGTAGGTTAGGAATAACTTAATATTAGAGCAATACTACCTAATTATGCATAGATTTGTCGCTTATGGTATTTTTTTTGTGGCATATTTATTCATTTTAATATTATTATCTATTTTAGTACAGCCGTTTCTCGGATTGCTTTTGTGGGCCTTAGCTGCACTAATTTTGTATTCTCTTGCTGACCAGTACGGAAGGGATATTCCTTGGATTCAGAAGTTACTCGAAGATCTTGAATTTAAATATTCTGAAACTTACGAGAGCGTTACCGAATCAACCATCAACGACGATGAAAATGAAGATAAATCTATCGTAGAAAAAACAGGAGATTCTGCGAAATATTATTCAAATAAAATTAGCGAAGACATGGCAAATTATTCTAAAAATTTTAATGAATGGAGAAATGAAAATATTGACATTAGCAAATCAGTAACTACAACGAGCAATTACATTCAAAATTTTAGCTTTAATTCTCCTGGATTTTACACATTAAGGCTCTGGTTGTTCATACTAATTTTCCCTATAGTCATATGGTGGATAGGAATCTTGAGCATCGTAAGCCAGCCAATCTATGTTTGGTATAATATTCTTGGATTTACAACATTTCAAGCTGAAAATATGGCTGCTGCAAGTACACTTGGATTATCCATGTTTGTTACAATCCGAATTTATTCGCATTGCACAAATAATAGAACTCTTCCCATTAATTCTGAAATTTTTTCTGATTATGACACCTATACTCTAAGACACCTTTTCCAAATTCCTCGAAAAGGAAGCTTTTCATTAACAAGTAAAGCTTTGTTCTTAGATTTCATAGTTGGCTGGCTAATTTTAATTGCGGTAATTGGCGTTGAAACGTTCGAAGGAATTGTCTGCAGTCCTGCAGCTTTGACTGAATTAGACAAAGTTGATTTAGATTTCTTAACACTATTTACATTATTACTATATGTTTCAATACTTACGCCGATTGTAGAAGAAGTGGTCTTCAGAGGCTTTGTCTTAGATTTAGCTTCTGAAAGATATAGTGACTGGTTTTCGATTTTTATTTCTGCATTACTTTTTGCAATAATACACATAGAAGCTGTGAGTGTGATAAACGCATTCATTGGAGGGCTAATCTATGGTTATGTGAGAATTAGAACTGGAAGTTTATGGCCATCAATAATACTACATTTTCTTTGGAATACTCACCTTTATTTGATAATGATTATGTGTATTTGAAGAAATCCTTCCTTGTGTTCATATAATATAGAGGGGGCTTCGTCGCAAATCATGGAAGGAAATAATTCTCGCCCAATTCCCTTTTTTTCAGGAAGTAACTGAAAGTGAGTTTCTTAGATTTAGGAATTGAGCCTGCCATTGTTTATCAACTTAAAAAACAAGGTATTACTGAACCGTTCGAAGTTCAGGAAGCTGCGATACCAGATACATTGCTAGGCAAAGACATTTGCTGTAGAGCACCTACTGGATCCGGTAAGACTTTGGCGTTTGGTTTACCTTTGATTGCTCGATGTAAACCTGCAGAACCTGGTAGACCTAGTGCTTTGATTGTTACACCTACCAGAGAATTAGCTGAACAAATATGTAATGTTTTAACTCCTTTAGCAAAAGAAATGCATCTCAAAGTTCTAGCTGTTTATGGAGGAACATCTTATACAAAACACAGAAAAGCGCTCGATAAAGGCGTCGATATTGTAGTTGCATGTCCTGGAAGATTAATCGATTTAATGGAACAAGGTTCTATTTCTTTAGAAAATGTAGAAATGGCAGTCTTGGATGAAGCTGACCGTATGGCTGATATGGGATTCATTGATCCTGTCTGCTTTATTTTAGATAATTGTGATAAAAATCGTCAAGTTATTCTTTACAGTGCTACTTTAGACCGTGAAGTTTCCAAATTAGTCAAGAAATATCAAGACAGGCCAGAAAGAATTGAAGTCGGGCCAAAAGAAATTTCAATGGACTCAATGAAACATCACTTTTGGATTATCAAGAAAAGAAAGACAATCATTACAACTGATATTATTGAGAGAGTAGGTAGAACTATGATTTTCTGCCGTACCCGAAGAGGTGTTGATCGTGTTGCTAGAGAATTGAGAGATGAACGATTAAGATCTACTGCTATTCATGGAGGATTAACTCAACGTCAAAGAGATCGAGCTATGGATCAATTCATCTATGGTGATTGTATCGCTTTAGTGGCTACTGATGTAGCTGCAAGAGGAATTGACGTCGATGGTGTTCAATGTGTAATACATTGGGATCCGCCTGAAAACGGAAAGGCATACAAGCATCGATCCGGAAGGACTGCAAGAGCTGGTGCAACCGGTACTGTTGTTTCACTACTTCAAAAGAAAGATAAAGGAAAATACAATCGAATTCAGAAGGAAGTTGGAATTAGATCACAAGTTAGTGATCCAAATTTAGAAAGGATTCCTAAAAATGAACTAGATTACATTCCACCACCACGTCCAAAGAAACAATATCAACAAAATAGCCCTAGAAATAGAAGGCAAAATCGAAGAAGAGGAGGAGGACGTCCACCTTCTGGAAGAAGCGATGGACCAAAGAAATTCGGTGGTAGAAATAGAAACCAAAAACGTGATGGTAAAATTCGATTTCCAAGAGAAGAAGATAGGCCTAAGAGAAAAAAGCAGCCTAGCTATCCTGATAGAAGTGGAGGAAGACCTCCAAACGAGAGAGGAGATGCAGATCGAAACAAATTTGGAGATAAGAAAAAACCCTATTCTGGAGGTAGATCATCTGATAACAGAGGTGGCGGAGGCCGAGATAAATATGGTAACAAATCTTCTGGAGGAAGAAGTGGTGGCGGTGGCCGATATGGTAACAAATCTTCTGGAGGAAGAAGTGGTGGCGGTGGCCGATATGGTAACAAATCTTCTGGAGGAAGAAGTGGTGGCGGTGGCCGATATGGTAACAAATCTTCTGGAGGAAGAAGCGGTGGCGGTGGTCAATACGGTAACAAATCTTCTGGAGGAAGAAGTAGTGGCGGAGGTCGATACGGTAACAAATCTTCTGGAGGAAGAAGTAGTGGCGGAGGTCGATACGGCAACAAATCTTCTGGAGGAAGAAGTGGTGGCGGAGGTCGATACGGCAACAAATCTTCTGGAGGAAGAAGTGGTGGCGGAGGTCGATACGGCAACAAATCTTCTGGAGGAAGAAGTGGTGGCGGAGGTCGATACGGTAACAAATCTTCTGGAGGAAGAAGCGGCGGCGGAGGTCGAAGCAATTATGGAAATAGAGATGGTGGAGACAATAACAGAAGCGGAAACTCTGGGAATAGATCTAACTCAGGCAGACAATTCTCTGGTCGAAAGAAAGATTCTGGGAAAAAGCGAAAACCTCAGAACAAAAGTAATCGGAATTACGAACGTAAATCTCAATAATTATTCTAAAGTATAAATTGCTGAATTCTTATCATTTTCACGAGCTTCTACTTTGAAACAACGTGCTCTTTCATTTGTCATTTCTAATAAAATCTCATTAGCTTTGTTTAATGCAGTCTTAGCACTTGATTCTAAACTTGCTTCTGGAACTACTCTCAAATCACATAAACCGTTCTTGTGTAATTCTTGAAATGTAGCTAATTCGGGATCGTCTTCAGCTATAATCATGGTGTGATCATACATTTCTAGCAAATATTTTTCTAACTTTTTCAAATCTCCGAAACCAACTACCCAACCATGTTCGTCCATTTCTTTTGCTTCAAAATAAAAGGTATATTCTCTAGAATATCCATGAATGTAGGCACAGTGTCCCTCGTGCTTCCATTGCCTGTGTGCACATGGAAGGTTCTTGTATGTTTTACTTGATGTAAATTTTTCTTTCATATTTTCTCCTTATGTTCTTTTTCAATTTTAATTGCATGTTCCAATACTTTTGACCAATCATCTACGTATGGTACAGGATCTTTACGACCTATTGCATTAAATGCCAAAATTCTCTCGATATCTGCACCACTTTTCCCACTACTTCGTCCTTCTTTATCGGGATTATAGCTAGTATTTGTGTTAGCAAATATGGTATCAAAGTCGAGATTTAATTTTTCTAATGATTTTTCTGCATCTACTAAAATTGTTTCCTTGTCTCCCTCGAGATAAGGCAAGTAAAATGATACTTTTTCGCTATCCCAATTTCCAACCTGAAATGCATGTTCTAGAGCTTCATAAAATTCAGGTCTGCAATCAGGATAAATTTCGTGGTCTCCAGAGTGAACTCCTAATCCAATTTTAACAGATTCATCTTGTTTAGTTGCTATTGATAAGGCATACCCATACAAAATTGAAGCAAAGATAGCATTTCTGTTCGGTACTACGGTCTGTTTCATCTGTTCTTCTTCGTAATGTCCTTCTGGAACTTCATAATCTTCAGATGTTAAAGCAGAATGGAAGATCGACATTGCCGATTGCAAGTCTACTATTCTTTGAGTAACTGTGATATTATTTTCAGACAAATAAGCAATGTTTGCTTTAGCCCTATCCAATTCTAACTTATGTTTTTGACCGTAATCATATGACAAAGTATGAACTTCGTAATCCTTGGCTAAAAGATGCACTAGAAGGCCTGTAGAATCCATGCCGCCTGAAAATGCCATTACAGCTATCTTACTCAATCAACGCCCATCCATTTGTGTGTCTGTAATGATAAATTCCAACCTGGATTTTGCATTACCATATCAAAAGTGCTGTGAAATGTTTTACCATTTGTTCCAGGATCTTTAGCTTCATCATAGCAAGGTTGAAGGAATAAATTTTCAAAACCATCTTTCAAATTATCGTACATTCCTAAATCTTGTCCTGTGTAAACTACTTTCAATTCATTACCTTTTCTTTGTTTGATACTAAATTCTGGGTAAAGCATATCTTTTGGACTTACACAAATCCAATCTACCAATCCCTCTTCCAGCTCAATCGTTCCATTTGTTTCAATTGCAATATTGTAACCTTTTGAATGTAATTCATCAGATAATGGGCGTAATTTCTGCATTGCTGGTTCTCCCCCAGTAAATATTACTCGCTTAGTGTCCCATTTGCTAAGAACTGCCATTATCTCTGAAACGGTCATTTTATCCCATTTACTGAAATCGGTATCGCACCAAGAACATTGAAGATTACAGCCTCCGAAGCGAATGAAAATTGATGGAGTTCCTGTATGGTAACCTTCTCCTTGAACGGAGTTGAAAATTTCTACTATCGGATAACTTTTTTCGTTTGCCATTTTAATTCTTTATTAAATCCATAAGCTCTGAACGTGCTTCTGCTTTGTCAAAGAATACTCCACGCATTGCTGAAGTTGTCATTGTAGCATGACTTTTCTTTACTCCTCGGCAACCCATACATTCGTGCTTAGCCTCGATAATTATGGCTGCACCTAAAGGTTTCAAATATTTTTCCAAAGCATCTGCCACTTGGGTTGTTATTCTTTCTTGATTTTGTAATCTTCTAGAGAATACTTCTACAATTCTAGCTAATTTAGAAATACCAACAATTCTTTCTGTTGGAATATAAGCTACGTGAGCTTTCCCTGTGAAAGATAGCATGTGATGTTCACATGTAGAATAAAATTCTATATCTTTGAGAAGAACAATACCATCATATCCCTCTCCATTGAAAGTAGCATTCAATGTTTCTTTAGGATCTAATTTGTAACCTGAATACAATTCTTTCCAAGACTCTGCTACCCTTTTTGGTGTGTTCTTGAGCCCTTCTCTTAGCTCTCCGCTACCGTCTAATGCGGCATCTTCTTCTATTTCTAACAATATGTTTTTTATTGATTCTTCAATCATTTGTTGTTTCCTCCTTATTTATTATAATTTTTTCGTCTACTGCCTTTACTATGAAAGTAGGATGATTCTTTACCCAAGAGGTAATGCTTCTCTTTTCGTGTTCAATTATTTCTACTTTCATTCCTATCTTTAATTCGTCATCAGATCTAATTGAAAAGTTATTTTTGTAAAGTAAACTTTCTCCAGGTAAACCCATATCACTTATTGTGGCTGTGAAAGGATAAGCTGAATATTTACCCAAAGGACTGTGCTTAGTTATCTCTCCTTTTTTACCTATAAATTCTGGAAATAGTAAATTCATATCAAATCCAAATAGTTTGTATAGAAATTTCCCGCCTATTCCGAATAACCAAAGGAAAATACCGATAAACATTCCAATGAATATGCCTCCGCTGACTGTAAAACCCAGAACGAGTAAAACGAACGGTAGTACTAATGCAACTGGAATAGCCAAAAGGAAAAAATAGATGATTGCCCAAATACTAAACTCTTGAACATATACCCCTTCAAAGAGATAGGTCATGAAGACACAAAAAAGATAATAGAAGAAAAATGTAAATGAATAATACATCATCTTCATTTGTCCCATGTGAGTTCTAACTCCAAAAAACCAGTCCATAAAGAATATTTTACTTCTTTTAGCTTCAGGTAATTCTTCCACTGCTTGTTCAGGTTCAGTTGGCTCTTGAGGTTCCTCTACGGGAACTGAGCCTTGTTTCCATTTGAGATACTCTTCGCTGTCTTGGTCTACCTTATCTATCATTTTTCTTTGATTCTTCCATGCCTCAAATCTATATCATCTAATTGATCTAATAATCGTCGACAAGCTGTTCTGATTGCATCTGCTAAACTGACGTATTTCTTTTCATCTCCAACGTGAAGTTTTAGGTCAGCTATTATCTCTGCAGGCATGTCTAAACTAATCTTGGGCATAGTTTTCTCTGGTCGATAGAGTATATATTAGTATTCGTAGAGTAATACTAGAGTAATATTGGTATTAGATAGAACTATAAACTAAGTTGTATTGAAGAAAATATGTACGCGTTCTTGATGAATCTAATGTCAAAAATGTTTGGCAATACTGCCAAAAAGAATATGGAGAAAAATATTACTGATAACGCTATCTCTGAAGGTAACTGGATGGGCCCTGACGGAACTGAAAGCGGTCCAGGTGTACCTGAAGATTGGTATCTAAGTTACGATGGACCTGCACCTGTTGTAGAGGGCATTAATGCACCAAATTACGTGGTCGATCGAGGTATAGGTACTATTCCAATTGAATTTTATGCTAAAAAATGGGGAGTTCCTGAGGGGTTTGAAGAAGAAACCAAAGAAGCTCTAAAGGAAATAGCAGCTACATCGGATCACACCGCGGAACCATTATTCAAATAATGCCAAGGCACAGGGGAACCTATAATCCAGAAAGGGAAGAACCTTACGAGGTTAGTAGGTACCAAATTGAAAATTTCACTAAATGTCCGGCATGCTTCTGGATGAACAGAGCAAAAGGAATCAAATTTCCTGGAATGCCTGGATTTCTTCTGAATAGTGCAACTGACACTTTATTGAAAAAAGATTTTGATGTATATCGTGAAAAACAAAAACCTCATCCCGTTATGTCAAATGAAAAATTAGACCATTTAGTGCCTTTTGAGCACGAAGAATTTGAACAGTGGACCAAATCTTTGCAATTAGGATTAAGGTATGAATACAAGGAATTAAATCTGATAATTGGAGGAGGATTAGACGATGTTTGGCATAATACGCAAACTGATGAAATACATATTGTCGATTACAAAAGTACAGCCTCTGGAATGAATACTGGAAAAGATGGTTTGAAGAAAATTAGATTGGAAGGAAATTACAAGGAAGGATACAAGCGACAGATGGATGTCTATACTTGGATATTGAGAAAGAAAGGATTTAAGGCAAGTAACAAAGGATATTTTGTTTATGTAAATGGAGATCAACATTTTGAGGAAGGGATGTTGAATGAAGATGGAAGCAGAGGAAATATGGGCTTTGAAGTACAACTAATTAGTTATTTTGTGAATACTTCTTGGATAGAACCGACTCTTAAGAAATTGAAAGAATGTTTAGATTCTGAAACATGTCCTGAACATGCTCAAAGTGGCTTTGGATACAAGGGAGACCAACCTTGTGAATACTTGCGGTTATTCGATGGAATGCGTGAACACGGATTGATGAATTAAATGGAAACCGTATATTTGGATACTGAGACTACGGGCGTTACAGCGGATGATGAGATTGTAGAATTAACTATCATTGATGATGATGGAAAACCTTTGATTAATACTCTAATGAAACCAAAATATCATACTAGTTGGCCTGGTGCTCAGAGAGTTCATGGTATTTCTCCAAGTGATGTGAGGCATGCACCTACTCAAGATCGGATTTCAAATGATATTCGTAAAGTTGTTAAAGGAAAGAGAGTTGTAATCTATAATGCTCCTTTTGACAGTAAATTTTTACCTGAATTAGAGGATGCTGAAGAGATAACATGTGCAATGCGAGAGTTTGCTAAATGGAACGATAGTAAGTGGATTAAGTTGACTAATGCTACCAAAATAATTGGATATGAGTGGGAAGGTGCGCATAGGGCATTGGCTGACACCTTAGCTTTGAGAGCAGTCTGGAAACATATTCAATAATTTCAAAATTATAGAGTAAACTTTTAACGACTTTCCGCAATATATATTTTCCAAATAAGAGGAGGAATATATGGAAAAGAAAGACGCGAAAATATATTGTGATAGAGAAAATAATGTGGGGGAATTTGGTCATTAAATATGCGAGTTAGTGAATACCTTATATTAAGCAGAAAATTGTACAAATCAACAAGTACTGTTCATCTTCGATATTTATTAAAAAATAAGGTGCTAAGTGTAGATGATAAATACGATATAATAAGAAAAGAATATGTACTAAGATATGGAAGAGTACTTAGTAGATCTAGAGAGAATTGCATGAAAGAAATGATTAGGGGGCCACGCCAATCTCATGATGAATTGTACAGTATTGGATTTTCAAGATATGATATTAAAGCCAATTCGGAGCTATTGAGAAGATTAGGAATATGGAAACCTCGAGGTTATCCGTGCAGCGGTAAAACCAAAACAGGAAAGCCCTTGCAGAAATCCTAGCAAATATGAGGGGAAGAAAGTGTCACGTTCACAAAACAATACACGATCCTTCGATATTCTTTGAAACTGATGAATTTGATTTTGAAAAATTATTTTAATTTTAAACTTAAGATAAGATTGCCTCACTAAATTCGATCCAAAGCTTCATATGTAGGCCTGCTATACCAAAATTGAGAGCATAATGTCTAATTCTGTTGTCGAGTTATTCGCAGGTGTGGGTGGCTTCCACCTCGCAGCGAAACAAAGTGGGTGGAACGTAATTTGGGCTAACCAATGGGAGCCCGGAGTCAAGGTCCAACACGCTTTTGATTGTTATACCAAAAATTTTCCTGATACTGTTGCCGTAAACGATGATATTGCAAATGTTATTCGAGATATTCCAAAGCATGATTTGCTGGTTGGAGGATTTCCATGCCAGGATTATTCTGTAGCTGCAACAAAAGCAAAGGGAATTCAAGGTAAAAAAGGAGTTTTATGGTGGGAAATAGCAAAAGTTCTCTCTGCTAGAAAACCAAAATATGTTCTACTTGAAAATGTTGATAGATTACTAAAGTCTCCAACTTCGCAAAGAGGAAGAGATTTTGCCATAATGTTAGCAACTTTTGATGAATTAGGATACTCTGTGGAATGGAGAGTAATCAATGCTGCAGATTACGGATATGCTCAACGAAGAAGACGTGTTTTTCTATTTGCATGGAAACAAAGAAATCCATGGAATACCAAATTTAGCAAGTGTAAAAATAAAGAAGCTTGGTTAAAGAAAAAAGGATTGTTTTCCCTCTATATTTGGTTCTGACATGGAAGAAATAAGTAAAGTATCATTGAATCCTTCACAATCAAAACTTGAGCAGTTTACAACAGATATTAAGACTGAAGAGAAAGGAAAAGGAAAAACTCCTGAAGATAATGATAGATTATTGAAAATCAGTCAAGGCTGGGAGGCTTACAAATTAAGTCCATTCAAAAGAGCAGGACTTATGTCCAAAGGAGAAGTTTGGACTTGTGATTACAAAGCTGCTTTTGAAGGTGAAAGCTCATTATTGGGAGATATAATTCAGAAAAAAGTCGATGACCCTTGGTTCTATCTGGGTGATGATGAAATTGAGCAATGGAAATATCTAAAAGGTGCTAAAAAAGAAGAACGAATTGTGAAGGCTACTGGATTCAAATTCAATTATACTGAAGGGACCTTTACCATTCCCAGATCCTTTGGATAGGCCATCAAGAACAATGATTACCTGGCGAAGGAGGAAAAGCTCCGTCTAGATTTAAACACGTCATCAAAGATTCAACTAAAAAATTGAGAAGAATAACTCCCATTGAAGCTGAAAGATTGAATGGATTTCCTGATGATTGGACCTTGACTGATACAATGCCGCTTAATTTCAGATACTTTTGTATGGGTAATGCACTTGTTGTTCCACTTGTTGCAGAAATAATGGCAGCCTTAAAACAATAATTCCTTGTGATCTTCAATTATGGCGTTGAAATCTTCTGTTTTATAGGTCTTCCAATAATTAACATCATTTACAATTGAGAGTAAATCTATCTCCTTTCCGGCTCCAATACCCACTATTATCAATGGTAAATTAATAAAATCGCGAGCTTCTTGAACTAGCTTCTTAGCTCCCTTAAAATTTTGAATTGTATCTATCCTACGGGCTAAAGGT
The DNA here is from genome assembly GCA_045567915.1 of Candidatus Poseidoniales archaeon. Classification (GTDB taxonomy): domain Archaea; phylum Thermoplasmatota; class Poseidoniia; order MGIII; family CG-Epi1; genus CG-Epi1. The sequence continues at coordinate 14,345 of JBJLCA010000005.1, forward strand.
TGATCTGGAAGAATAAATATTCCACAATCATAAGTATCTAACGAATATGCTAAATTGAATTTATAAAAATCCCTGAAAGTGGATGCTACATTTCCAAATTCAACTTCAACAAAAATCTTAATACCTTCTTTTGTGGTTTTGGCAAAATCTCCTTTTTGCGACGATTTACGGTTTTCACGAGTATCTATATAGGGCTGAGTTTCCATCCGCTCTTATCAAAAGTATAATCAATCATAGTATTCAATAAACCCTGCTTAACATCGTAGGGTTTTCTTTTGAAACCGTCACATACTGGAGTTGGAATCGATTTTAGACCTGTAATTATTTCGTCATATTCTTCAACACCATTAAGAATTCTATCAGCAAATCTATGAGCCCAAACACCAGTTATGTCCATAGTGACGTAACTAAGGCCCAATAATATCAATTTTGCTTAAATTACAATTTTCTTTACTTTATCCCATTTGAAATCTAGATAACATCCCTGCCAGCCAGCTCTACGTGCATTAGGACCTAGTGGTTTTCTTGGAATGACGCAATCTTCATTAATTTCTTTAGATTCTATAATGTGGACCTCTTCTATCCTTAATTTATTCTTTGAGTAATGTACTAACATTAA
>JBJLCA010000006.1:0-14604 GCA_045567915.1 Candidatus Poseidoniales archaeon
CGTTTCAATTGCATTTTCTTAGAAACTGAGAAATACAATTTAATTAGAATAATTCCTTCTTTTACTAAAATACGCTCAAAAATAGGCGCATACTTTAGAAATTTTTTATGTTGCTCATCTGAACAAAAGCCCATTACGGGTTCAACCATTGCTCTATTGTACCAACTTCTGTCAAAAAGAACCATTTCTCCTGCAGAAGGCAAATGGTCTGTATATCTTTGGAAATACCATTGTGTTCTCTCGGTATCGCTTGGCTTCTCCAAAGCTACGACTCTAGCACCTCGTGGATTTAGATGCTCTCGAATTCTTTTAATTGTACCTCCTTTTCCTGCAGCATCACGACCTTCGAATAGCATAACTATTCTTTGGCCTGTTTTTTTAACGTGATTCTGTAATTTTAAAAGTTCAATTTGTAACTTTAATTTTTCTTCTTCATATGCAATCGTAGACTTAGGAATCCAAACTTGAATCTTATTATCTGAGCCTTTGGCATCTTTATTTTTTAGAGCCTCTCCTTCCGAAAGTTTAACTTTCTTTTCAGTACTCATGCTAAATGATAGCTACCGGCAATTATAAGATTTATTATTTGGAGAATCGGCTCATAAAGTCCCAAGCAATTTGGGCCGTATCAACAGTCCCCTGAGTTCCCGGTTCAGAAGACTCTGGGTCATTTTTCGCATAAATATTATGCGTTCCTGCATGAATTGTAACAAGAGACACTTCAGTACCATTATCACAATCTGTAAATCCCTGAACATTGTAATATACTTCTTGTTCATTCAAGTCTGGAGTATTGCCTGAACATCCATTCATATCTTTCCAAGCATACAAATTTTGAACTGCGCCCGTATTCCAAGTTTCTTGTTGGAAGAAGAAGCCTGTAGGTCCTACATGGGCATAAGGCGCAATTGGATCTAAAAATCCATGAATCTCCATAATAGGTATTGGTGAATAGCTAGAATCTTGATCTCCAATGAAATACATTGACATACAAGCAACGGCAGTTATCAAATCAGATTCTTCATTTGCAAGTGCTTGGGACATTGCACAACCATTAGACCAACCTGTAGAATAAACTCTATCTGAATCGATAGGGAAATTATCTATGGTTTGTAAAGCTAAAGTACGTATGAAACCAAAATCATCTATTCCTTCTTCTCTTGCTGGATCGCAGCAAGCTCTAAAGTTCCAAGAATCTCCAAATCCTTGAGGATAAATTATGATAGCATTATTTTCTCTTGCAATTCTATCCATATCTGTCATATTGTACTGCTGCTGTGCATTTCTTTCTAATCCATGTAAATCAAATATCAAAGGTATTGATTTTGTTTCATCAGTCTGCTCTGGAACATACAAAATCCAGCATCTCTCTATCCCATTATGCTCAAAACATTCGTCTCGCATCCCTCTAAAAAAGGAATTATTATCTTCTGCAGGAGGTTCCTCGGGTTCTTCAGGTTCCTCGGGCTCTTCTTCTACAGTTTCATTAGTTTCTTGAACCTGTTCTACCTCAATCTCCTCAGAATCACTTGATTCATAAATGAAAAAATAACCATATGCACCGCTTGCCCCAGTAACTAGGAGCATTGCGATTACAATTAAAGTCATTTTTTTCATTATTTATTAAATTTCTAAGGATGAACTATACTCACCACTGCAAGCCAATGAATTCATTTCGGCTCTGTGATGAAATACAGCATAAGTTGATTCTAAATTATCTTTTTGACCATTCCAAGTTTTCAAAGCTGATTGTTGTAAAGCTCGACCATAAGAAAAGCTCAATGCCCAAGGATGAGATCCCATTTTGTTCATTGCATTCAAATGTTCTGTAGCTTCTACTTCCGACTGCCCTCCTGACAAGAAAACTATTCCTGGAACTTCGGCTGGAACTGATTCTGTAAGGCATTTAACTGTCATTTCTGCAACTGCCATCATATCTCCTTGAACTTTACATTCACTACCTGATATTACCATATTAGGCTTCAGTAAAATTCCTGGCAAATAAACTCCTTCGTTTTCCAATTCTTTGAATGTTGCCTTTAGTGTCTTTTCAGAAACTTCATAACATGTTTCAATCGTATGGTTTCCATCCATTAATACTTCAGGCTCAACGATTGGGACTAACTCTGCATCTTGACAGGCTTTAGCGTATTTTGCAAGTGCTGAAGCATTTGCATGAATACATTCATCTGTAGGAATTCCATCACCGATTGTGATTACAGCTCTCCACTTAGCGAAACGTGCTCCCTGTTCATAATATTCTAAGCATCTCTCATACAATCCATCCAAACCTTTTGTTAATTTTTCAGAAGATGAAGAATCCATAGGATGTGCTCCTTTGTCCACTTTAATCCCAGGATAAATTCCCTTAGATTCTAAAATCTTGGAAAGGCGGGTGCCATCTCTGGCTTTTTGTGTTAATGTTTCTTCAAATAAAATAACGCCTGAAATGTAATCCTCAACTCCATCTGTGTCAAACAGTGCTTGACGAAAATCTCTTCTATTTTCTTCAGTATTTTCTTGGTCGATTAAAGCTAATCTTTTTCCCATTGTAGGTGTGCTTTCATCAGCTGCTAAAATACCTCTATTGGACGCAACTATACCGCTTGCGACTTTAGCCAAACTTTCTTTATTCATAACCTCGCAAAACGACCTCAATAAAACAATTAGGGGTTATTTTTGACCTATATCGTTAAGTAAATCTACAAACCAAGATTGTTTGGTATCAAACTCTTTTCCACCTTCTATTAATTGTAAATCAATTAAGCCCAATTCTCCGGCATTATTTTCATCAAGGCCAACTAAACCACTCTGCCCTTTAATTGCAAATTCTGCAGCCATAAATGCGGATTTTTTTATTAAATCTAAATCCCTAGAGCCAGGTTTAGCAGATCTTGCAAAATATCCGCTTTTTTGAATTAAGGTTTTATCAGCCCCCAAAGCTTCTGAAAATTGTTTGGCAAACCATTGCCCTGGATTGATATCATCTAATCTAATATGACCAAAAGCATCTCTTGGAACTTTTTCTCCTGCAGATTCTATTTCTCTAACAATTGTATCCATTCCTGCCCCTTCACTTAAGAAAATATTTACACAATCATTTTCATCCATTACTTTGCGAAGCCTTTCAGATTCAGATTGGAAATCGACATTTATTTCTGGAATGTAAACTGCATGTACATCCCATCTTTCTCTTGAAACGAATAATTCTGGTAAATAATTATTTTTGTCTAAGAGCTTTCTGTATTCATGTGCCGTTCCTGCGGTAAGCCATCCACAATGCCTACCCATGACTTCGTGTATGATTAATTGCCTACGGCTCGTTGTATTTTCATTTACTATATTTTGAAAAAATCTAGCCCCTTGCTCTGCTGCCGTCCATGCACCTAAAGTTTGCTTAACTGGAATGACATCATTATCTACTGTTTTCGGAAGACCCACTACTGTTAATGATTTTCCAGAGCTTTCCAAATGCTTAGCCAAAGCTGCAGCCATTGTATTTGTGTCGTCTCCACCTATAGTATGTAAAATATCTACTTTGTCTTTTTCCAATTGCTTTGCAGCTACTTGTAACGGATCTTCACCCTCAGCAACAAATCCTTTCTTCACACAATCTTCAACATTTGTTAGTTTTACCCTACTATTCCCGATAGGAGTTCCGCCAAAATTGTATAGAACTTGATAATTCTCTTTTACTTCTTTTGAGAAAGTAACCGATTTTCCAAGTAACAATCCTCTGTACCCATGCATGTATCCTATCATTTCAACATCCGGATCTAACTGATTGTATTTTTCAATTAATCCCCCTATTGATGCTGAAAGGCAAGGTGCAATTCCTCCACTTGTCAAAAATGCTACTTTAGGCATGGTTGGTTAAGAGGGGCTAACATAAGTATTACCGCATCTTCTGAAAATGACCTCTTTTATATACTACTTCCTTAACTTCAGTATCTGGGTCACAGCAAAAGCAGTACATAATGCATTAATTCGTGTTAAAATCGTGTTTAAACTAGAAAATTAAGCTATTTTGGAATAGATGTTATATAAACCACCCGACTGGCCACAAGCTCCAATATCATTAATCTAACGGTTAGCGAACAGTAGGGCCTGTAGCTCAGCTAGGTAGAGCGTCCGGCTTTTAACCGGACGGCCAAGGGTTCGAATCCCTTCAGGCCCGCCATAATGATTTGGAAAAAAGGATGCCAAAATGAACGATAACATATTGTGGTTAAACAAGCTCGTACCGAAGCACGTTCTGCTTAAGGAATCGGATATTGAAGGAAAGTTAAGTCCTTTGAACATAACTAGAGATCAATTGCCTAAAATACTTTTGAAAGATCCTGCTTTGAAAGCATTGGATGAAGAAGCAAAACCAAATGATGTTGTGGAAGTTCATCGTTTCAGCGAAAGTGCAGGCAGTAACCTTGCATACAGATTGGTGGTGGAAGAATGAATTCTCGTGCATTAATCAAAGGATTTTTCGACAGTAGAAGTGTTTCTGGACCAAGTGCTGCACTAGTTAATCACCAATTGGGTTCTTTCAATGATTTCCTACCTCATGAAAAAAATCAAGCCCCGTGGATGCAGAGAGTTGTTGACAATATTTCTGTAGGTGCTGATGAATCTCTAAGAGGTGCAATACGCTTAGAATTAGGTGACCTAGATGTAATTGTTAATCTAGGTAAAATTAGAATTGGAAGACCTATGGTTTACGAAGCAAATGGTTCACAAACGGACTCCATTCCTATGATGGCACGTCTAAGAAATATGACCTATGCTGCTCCAATTTACCTAAATTTTACAATCGTCGAAGAAGGTATCGAAATCGAAGAAGTAGAAGAAGAAATTGGAAATATGCCAGTTATGGTAAAATCTATTCTATGTAATCTCCACCGTAATTTCCTAACTGGAGAAAACTCTAGTGATGCTGAATACCGTGAAGGTCTTAAATCAAAATCAGAAGATCCAATGGATCCTGGTGGTTACTTTATTGTAAATGGTACTGAGCGTGTCTTAGTATGTCTTGAAGATTTGGCACCTAACCGTGTTATGGTAGAACAAGAACAGAGATATCAAAGACAAACTGAATTAGCAAAAGTTTTCTCACAAAGAGAAGGATTCCGTGCTTTAACTGTTGTTGAAAAGAAGAAAGACGGTATTCTTTCTGTATCTATTCCTGTTGCATCAGGACAAGTTCCATTAGCAATTTTACTCATGGCACTCGGAATGGAGTCTGCGGACGACATTATGGCTGCAATAACTGATAACAAAGATTTACAAAATTTAATTTTAGCAAATATCGAAGAAGTTCACAATGAAGAAGGTATTTACACTACACAAGAAGCTTTGGAATACTTAGAGCGAAGATTTGCTGCAGGTCAATCCAAAGAATACAGAAAAAAGAGAATTAATTACATTTTAGATAATACATTATTACCTCATTTGAGCACTACTGAAGACTCTAGAATGAAGAAAGCAGTTTTCCTTGGACGTATGTCCAGAGAAGTTCTTGAGTTACATGTAGGAGACCGAAAACCTGATGACAAAGATCACTACGCAAATAAAAGATTAAAATTAGCTGGAAACTTAATGGAAGAATTATTCCGTTCTGGGCTTCAAGCTTTACTAAATGATATGAAATACCAAATGGAACGATCATATTCTAAGAGAAAAGAAAACAGAGTACATCATGCTGTAAGACGAGATGTTTTAACAAACAAAATAATGCATGCAATGGCTACTGGTAACTGGACCGGAGGTCGTGCTGGTGTTTCACAATTATTAGACAGAACATGTAACATGTCCACTTTATCACATTTGCGAAGAGTTATTTCTCCGCTAACTAGATCTCAGCCTCATTTCGAAGCTCGTGATTTACACCCTACCCAGTTTGGTCGATTATGTCCAAATGAAACTCCGGAAGGTCAAAATTGTGGTTTGGTTAAAAATTTAGCTTTAATGGTGGATGTTTCTGAGAATGTACCAAATCATATCATAATGGATTCTATTGCAAATTTAGATATTCAAGATATTGATAAAGCAAAACCTGCTTGGGGTAAAGTATACTTCAACGGAGATTTAATTGGCGCCCATAAAGCACCAAAAGACCTCGTAAAGGAAATGGTACAAAGAAGAAGACAAGGTCTGATTAGTAATGTTGTAAATGTAAGACATGATGATTCTTTAAATGATGTTATCATTAACAGCGATCCTGGAAGAATAAGAAGACCTTTAATGATTATAAAAAGGGGAAATAAGTTAGCTATAAAAGATAGCGATATTGAAGCTTTGAAAAATGGAAAATTAGTATGGGAAGATTTGATTGATAAAGGCGTAATTGAATATATTGATGCTGAAGAAGAAGAAAATTGTTTGATTGCATTAAATACAGATTACTTAGTTGAGAAAAAGAAAACTCATTCATATTCTCATATGGAAGTTGATCCATTGACTATTTTGGGAGTTGCTACATCTAATGTTCCGTTCCCAGAACATAATTCAGCTCCACGATGTACAATGGGTGCTGGTATGTCTAAACAATCTTTAGGTATGGGGCAGGCTAACTACCGAATAAGGCCAGATACTCGAGGACATTTGTTACATTATGCACAAAGACCTATGCTTCAAACTGAAGCTATGAAATATAATACTCTAAGAGCTAGACCTGCTGGACAAAACCTAGTTGTTGCAGTTATGTCTTACCATGGATATAATATGGAAGATGCTTTGATTTTCAACCGCGGTTCAATAGATCGTGGAACTGGACGATCTACTTTCGTTAGAACGTACATGTCTGAAGAAAGAAGATATCCTGGAGGTCAGGAAGACAGATTTGTAATTCCAGGGCCTGAAGTACGTGGCGCTCGTTCTGAAGAAGCTTATTTTTATCTTGAAGAAGATGGATTAATATATCCTGAAATTGATTTGAAGGGTAAGGAAGTTTTGATTGGAAAAACTAGTCCTCCAAGATTCTTAGCTGAACCTACTGATTTCCTAAGTCCTCAAAAAGTCCGAGAATCTTCTTTGACTGTTAGACATGGAGAGAAAGGGACTGTCGACTCTGTTATGCTTTCTGAAACCGAGAATGGTTCCAGAATTGCTAGAATAAGAGTTAGAGATCAGCGTGTTCCTGAAATGGGAGATAAATTTGCAAGTAGACACGGTCAGAAAGGAGTTATTGGACATATGGTTCCACCAGAAGGTATGCCTTTCACCGAAGACGGCATAACGCCTGATTTGATTATCAATCCTCATGCTATTCCATCACGAATGACTGTTGCACACGTTCTTGAAATGATAGGCGGAAAAGTAGGAAGTATGGAAGGTCGTGCTGTAGATGGCAGCGCTTTCTCTGGAGAGAAAGAAAATGACCTGAGAGATGCACTATCTCAATACGGATTAAAACACAGTGGAAGAGAAGTTTTGTATGATGGTCAAACCGGTCGCCGTATAGATGCTGAAATATTTGTTGGAGTTATTTATTATCAGAAATTACACCACATGGTGTCTGGTAAATTGCATGCAAGATCAAGAGGTCCTGTACAGCTTCTGACAAGACAGCCTACTGAAGGTCGTGCCAGAATGGGTGGATTAAGATTTGGAGAAATGGAACGTGATTGTTTAATTGCTCATGGAGCTTCAATGGTTATCAAAGACCGTTTACTTGATGAGAGTGATAAGACTGTACAGTATGTCGACAGTCAATCAGGACATATAGGTTATTTGGACAGAAGAGGAGTTTTAACTTCTCCAATGGGAGATAATACTTCCATTTATCCAGTTTCAATGTCTTATGCATTTAAATTACTATTAGAGGAACTTAAATCGCTTGGAATTGTTGCTAGATTAAGATTGGAGGATTTATCATGAGGGAAATGATTCCAAAGAAAATCGGTAAAATCGATTTCGCATTAATGGGTCCTAAAGAAGTTCGAAAATTATCTGCAACAAAAGTAATTACGGCAGATACCTATGACGACGATGGATTCCCAATTCCAATGGGATTGATGGATCTACACATGGGAGTTATTGAACCTGGATTGAGATGTAAAACAAGTGGAAGAAAAATGGATGAAGATCCTGGCCACTTTGGTCACATCGATTTAGCTATGCCTGTTATTCATTCAGGATATTCTAAAACAGTCAAAGACATACTAAATGCAACTCATCCAAGTTCTGGAAGATTAATGCTAACTCAAGATAGAATTGATCATTACACCAAACAAATCAGAGCGCTTATGGACTCTGACGCAGGAACTACTGTTGCTATTGGTGGAATTTCAAAGAGAGCTATTAGAGAAGCTACAAAATCCAAAAGCTGCCCTCATTGTGGAGAGCCGAAAGTTAAAGTTACCTTAGATAAACCAACTACATTCAGGGAAGAAGGGCGAAAGCTAACTCCTAAGGAAGTTCGATCTCGACTTGAAAAAGTACCAAATTCTGATTTATTATGTTTAGGTTTCAATCCTGAAATTACAAGACCCGAATACATGGTACTGACTGTACTTTCTGTTCCCCCAGTCCCAATGAGACCTTCCATTACTTTAGAATCAGGAGAGCGCTCAGAGGATGATTTGACTCACAAGTTGGTAGATGTCTTAAGAATTAATCAACGTTTAAGAGAAAATCGTGACGCAGGAGCTCCTCAATTAATTGTCGAAGATTTATGGGAATTGCTTCAATATCATATCACCACTTATTTCGATAATCAAACTGCAGGAATTCCTACAGCAAGACATCGTTCAGGAAGACCGCTGAAAACTATTGTTCAAAGATTGAAAGGTAAGGAAGGACGTTTCCGTTCTAATCTTTCAGGAAAACGTGTTAATTTCTCAGCTCGTACTGTAATTACGCCCGATCCTTATTTGAGTATTAATCAGGTTGGAGTTCCAGAGCTTGCTGCTAGAGAATTAACTGTTCCAGTAAGAATTAATATTCACAATCTTTCATTCATGAGAGATTTAATTAAAGAAAATTTTGTTCCTACCGATCCTGAAAAATATATTCCAGGCATTAATTACATGATTAGGCCTGACGGCAGAAGAGTAAAATTAACCGAAGAAAACTGGGAATTTAATCACGATCGCTTAGAACCTGGATTCATTGTAGAAAGACATTTGATGGATGGCGATATTGTATTGTTCAACAGACAGCCAAGTTTACATCGTATGTCTATGATGGCTCACGAAGTAAGAATTATGAAAGGTAAGACTTTCAGAATAAACTTGTGTGTATGTCCTCCGTACAATGCAGATTTCGACGGTGATGAAATGAATTTACACGTTGTTCAGTCTGAAGAAGCAAGGGCTGAAGCAAGAATATTAATGAGAGTTCAAGAACACATTCGATCTCCAAGATTTGGAGGTGCGGTTATTGGAGCTATTCACGATCACATTACTGGAATGTTCCTTTTAACTCACGGAACTGCAAGTTATGATATTGATCAAACTGTAAGAATTCTTTCCCGTGTAAGTCACAAAGGAGATTTACCTAAACCGGAATATCCTAAGGCTGAAGGCGGTCCAAGATGGTCTGGAAGACAAATATTCTCCGTACTTCTACCAGATGATATGAATCTGAAATACAATGCTTCTGTTTACTTTGCAGATAGAACTCCTGAAGAAAATAAAGAACTTGATATGATTGTAGAAATTGTAAATGGAAATATGATTAGCGGGCCTGTAGACGGTAATTCTATTTCTGCTTTCAAAGGTCAAATTCTAGAGGAAATATCAAGATTGCAAGGATCTGATGCGGCTAGAGACTTTATTGACAAAGTAACTCGCTTGGCTGTTGGAGCTTTAATGGAAACAGGATGTACTACTGGAATTGACGACGCTGATGTTCCTCAGGATGCTTTAGATCAAATTACTGATGCTCAATTTGCTGCAGTTAAAGAAGTAGATAAACTGGTAAATGCTTACAATAAAGGAAAATTCAAACCAAGGCCTGGCCGAAGTGTTGAAGAAACATTAGAGGTTGAAATTATGGGTGTCTTGGGTAGAGTCAGAGATAAATCTGGTGAAATTGCAGGATGGCATTTAGGTATGGATAACTTTGCGGTTATTATGGCCCGTTCCGGAGCACGTGGTAGTATGTTGAATTTATCTCAGATGGCTGGATCTATTGGTCAACAGGCTGTTAGAGGAGAAAGAATTTCACGTGGATATGAAAAGAGAACTCTTTCACACTTCAATAAAGGAGACTTAGGTGCAGACGCAAAAGGCTTTGTTAGATCTTCATACAAGAGCGGACTATCTCCGACCGAATATTTCTTCCACTCCATGGGAGGAAGAGAAGGTCTTGTGGATACTGCGGTTAGAACATCACGCTCAGGATATATGCAAAGACGTTTAGTTAATGCTCTTGAAGATTTAAGAGTAAAATATGATTACACCGTAAGAAATACAGCTAATACAGTTGTACAATTCCAATATGGTGAAGATTCTGTTGATCCTACTAAAAGTAAATTTGGTAGAGCAATTGACGTTGATAGCTTAATTGAAGATGTTACAGGAGGCAAATAATGGCAAGATTAGATACAATTCGAGCTCTTGAAAAAAGAGGACTTTCAACACAACTGGCTGAAAAAACTGTAGAGTTAGGTTACCAATTAGGAACTCTAAAGAAATGTACTTTGAAGAAACTTGAAAAAGATTTTTATTACAAAGAAATTTTACAGCTAATAGACGTTGCAAAAATTAAATCAATTGATAGAGATGATATCGTTGATAAAGCGCTAAAAGAAGGAGATATATCAGATGGTCCTATTTCTGCAGATCAAGCTCTTAGAAGAGTTGAAAAGAAATTAGGTGTTATTTGGTCATTACCTGAAGGATATACTATTGATGGAGTTCTAAAGCAAATCTCCAGAAAAGGTCAAGTTCTTTTAGGTGTTGCATTCCCGATTAATTCTAAACAATTTAGATATCCTTTCCACGGATATGTTTATCTTAAAACAAGAGGAATTTGCTATCAATCAGTTATAACTGAAGTGGTTTCTTTTGATAGGCCTAATATTCCTGAAGAAAAAGAACTATTGCTTTCAGCTCACACTGGTGAACCGTATGTTACATTCTTGAGAATTGAAAGATTAATCGAGATGCCAAGAACTATCCGTCTTGAAGAATTCCGTAAAATGGATGGAACTCAGGTTAAATCTGCCAGAAATTATACTCAAGTTGAAGATAGTTTAGATTTAGACCGAGAAAGATTAAGATTTGAGCAAGAAAGAATTACGGCTTTGAAATTATTTACTGAAATGGGATTAAGCCAAAAGGTTTCACTCAGCCTATTCACTCACGGTATCTTCTTAGCTTCTCAGGTAGTTATTGCAACTGATAACGAACTAAGAGCTGCAGGAGTTCCTGCTACAAAGCTTGCTAAGTTTAGGGATGCTGCCGCAGAAGCTGCAGCTATAGAACTTCAAGAGCCGGTAACTTCTAAAAGAACTGTAAAGAGGAAGAAAAAGGCTGACAAAGAGGAAAAACCGGTTAAAAAGATTAACAAATTCCGTAAAGCTGCTAACAAGTTTTCTTCTGGGCTTCCTGGACTTTACGTAGAGGAAATTGCTATAGAAGCTGAAACTAGTAAATTGGCTAATAATGATATTGAAGAATTAGTTCAAAAATACACTAAATTGAATGAAATGGAAATTAGTATCAACGAAATGTTAGCTAAGAAAGAAGGTGTATTGCCTCAAGGCGTTGTCAGAGAGATTTCTGAAAAAAGTATAGCACATAATTTGAAACCTAAACAGATTGAAACTGTAGTAGATGGAGGTATTGACCAATACATTCGAAATAAGGTCGATGCTACTGAAGCTGTTGGTGTGATTGCTGCTCAATCTATTGGAGAACCTGGAACGCAGATGACCATGCGTACTTTCCACTACGCGGGTGTTGCTGAAATGAACGTTACCTTAGGACTTCCACGATTAATTGAGATTGTTGATGCAAGAAGAATACCTAAAACTCCAATTATGGAAGTTTTCTTGGAACCTAAAGTTTCTGCATCCCAGAAAAAAGCTCTTGAAATTGCGAACTTAATTGAAGCTCAATCAGTTTCACAGTTAGCAACAATAAGTACTGATATTACGAATCTTAGAGTTTTGATTGAACCTGACATGAAGATATTGAAAACTCGTGGATTACCAATTGAAGAGTTAGCTGCTAGAATCAAGAAAAAAGGACGTCTAAAATCTAAATTAACCGTTGAAAAAGGCACTATTATTTTGGAAGAAGCTGATGTTTCGTTCAAGAAATTATATCTTTTAGAAGATAAAGTTAGCCACTTAATGGTTGATGGAATAGGAAACATTCAACGTGCAATTGTTAGAAAAGAAGGCGGTGAATTTGTAATATTTACAGAAGGTTCTGATTTGCAAGCTATTCTTGAAGTTCCAGGAGTAGATCCTACTAGAACCAATACAAATTCAATACATGAGGTAGCTGAAGTTCTTGGAATTGAAGCTGCAAGAATTGCAATCGCTAATGAATTACATAAGACATTATCTGAACAAGGTTTAGCTGTAGATCCTAGACACAATATACTTGTTTCCGATGTCATGACTAATACAGGAGCTATCCAAGCTATTGGTAGGCACGGTATTTCAGGAGCTAAAGTTTCAGTGTTAGCCAGAGCTGCTTTCGAAATTACATCTACTCACCTTCTACAAGCTGGTTTGAGCGGAGAATCTGATGTTCTAACTGGTGTTGCAGAAAACATCATTGTTGGACAGCCAGTCCACCTTGGTACTGGAGCTGTAAGCGCAATTTACAAACCTAAATCTAAAAAAGGAGGGAAAAAATAGATGGATCTAAACAAATCTCTTAGACTTGCAATAGATACTGGAAAAGTGTCTGTTGGGGCAAACCAATCAAGTAAAGCAATAACTTCAGGATCTGCAAAATTGGTGATTATATCATCAAACTGTCCTGACGAAACTGTAGCTGCTGCTAAGAAAGGAGAGACTCCTGTTTATTCTTTCAAAGGAAATAATTCTGTATTGGGTGCAGCCTGTGGAAAACCATTTCCTGTTTCTATAATCGCTATTTTAGATGGCGGAAAATCAGATATTTTAAGTCTAAAAGCAAATTAGTACGGGGAACGTTTAAGGACTCTTTCTAAATGGAGCTTTATGGTTTTTCCATTAAGCTTTGATAGTTTTGTAAATTTAGAATTAAGCGCCAAACGTGAGTTAACTGATTCTGAGTTGAAATCTCTTAAAAATAATATCGAATTAGTACGGGATGCTGTAATAGCTACTACGGCCTTTGCTAGAGCTAAAGGGATCGGAGGGCACACTGGCGGTCCGTATGACATTGTTCCTGAAGTACTCATTGTCGATGCGCTTCGGGATGGCGGAGAAGCAATACATGATGAATTCTTTGATGAAGCTGGACATCGCTCTGCGGTACAATATGTTCGAGGAGCAATCAGAGGCAAAATGCCTACTGAAAAACTGATGCATTATAGAGAATATGGATCCGGATTAGCTGGACATCCAGAACCGGAGTTGTTAGATTGTATTGATTTTTCCACTGGAAGATTGGGGCATGCTGCAGGGCACGTTAATGGAGTTGCAATTGCCAATCCAGACAGCTGTGTTGTGATGTATGGTTCCGATGGGGCTCAGATGGAAGGAAATAATGCTGAAGCTGCTCGATTAGCTGTTGCTAATGATTTGAATGTTAAATGGATTATTGATGATAATAATGTGACAATTGCAGGAAATCCTGAAACGTACATGAAAGGATATAGTGTATCTAAAACATTAGAAGGCCAAGGTTTCCAAGTAATTACTTGTGACGGGGAAAACTATTCTGAATTATTTGATGCTATTTCAAAGTCAATGCAAACTAAAGGGCCTGTAGCTGTCATATGTAAGAGAAAAATGGGACCTGGAATACCTGAATTAGAAGGTGAATGCCAATTGCATGATGTCATTCCATTAGATGTTGGAATAACTTACTTAGAAAACAAAGGTCATGATGAAGCTGTTAAACAATTAAAAGAAACTGCCGAAGAATATAGTTCGAAGGCTAATCAAACTTTCAAGGGATCTGGAGAGAAAGGCGCTTGCAGAAAACAATTTGGAACTTCTGTTGTTAATATGCTAAATGAAATGAGCGATTCTGAAAGAAAGAAAGTTCATGCTTTTGATTCTGATTTAGAAGGTTCTGTAGGTTTAACTGCTGTAAGAGAAAATTACCCTGAATGTTTCACAAGAGCTGGAATACATGAGAGAGGAAATTACCTTGCTGCAGCTGGTTTTGGATCACAAGAAGGGCATCAAGGAATTTTTGCTACATTTTCAGCATTTATGGAAATGGTGATTTCAGAAATAACAATGTCTAGGCTTAACGAAGCCAATGTTTTAGCTCATTTTTCACACGCTGGTGTAGATAATATGTCTGATAATACTTGCCATTTTGGCCTAAACAATTTCTTTGCCGATAACTATGTAGAAGAAGGAAGTTCTACCGGATTATATTTCCCTGCAGATGTAAACCAAATGGATGCGATAATTAAACGAATATTCAATGATCATGGACTAAGATTTGTATTTTCAAATAGATCTAAAACTCCACTTATTTTGAATTC
>JBJLCA010000007.1:0-14025 GCA_045567915.1 Candidatus Poseidoniales archaeon
ACTGATTCAAAATCCAGATTCAATTTTGAATTATAGCACTTACTTCAATTTCGATTAGTAATTCTTTATCAATTAATTGACTAACTTCAACTAATGTGGAAACAGGCTTTATCTCATTAAAAATGTGGCCATGAACAATCGCAATTTTTTCCCAATCATTGATGTCTGTAACAAACATACAAGTGCGAATGACATCAGACAGTTTACTTCCCGCTTCGTTTAAGATTTTATCAATTTTTTCAAAAATGAACTTGGTTTGTCCGCCAGCATCTCCTGGAGAAACAATTTGTCCGTGAGAATCAACAGCGGTAGTACCTGCTACTTCAATAGTTTTACCAATTCGAACTGCACGGGAATATCCTGCAACTGATTCCCAAGGTGCATCGGAAGAAAAATTTATTCTTTCAGTCATAAGATTATTTATCTTTTTTGCCACCGTCTTGGATTATTTCACCGGTTCGCATATCAATAGTTTCTCCAGTCTCTGGATTATATCTGAACCCTGACTGTTGTGTATTAATCTCTGTTCCCTGATTAGAATTAGGCTCATAACTATCAAAATAATCTCCTCCATCACCAATTCTATTGTAAATAAACATTCCGATTCCTGCTAAAGAAAGTCCGATTAGAGGGACCCAAACAAGAGGCTCACTAATCAAGGAATCCTCGTCTTCCACCACTACAGGTTCTTCTTCTACATATTCTTCTACGGTTACGTTAACTCTGGCAGAGGCCTCATTATCAGTTTCATCAAATTCATCGATAATATTATCAGGATCAATCTTAGCCTCAATCAAATATTCGCCAGCTTCAAGTGGAGTCCAGAAGAAAGTTCGCACTTCTTCCCCGTTAACTCTACCTAATGGATCTGTCTGGTAAATTTCAAACAATTCACCATCTATGAATAGAGAAATTTCAGCACCTATACAATCTGATGAAGCGCTTGACATATTCATTGTCTCATTAGGACACTCACAACAGATCTCAGGTCCAAAATTTAAAGCACTTACAGATATTTCTAACGTTTGATTAAGGAAAATAGTATTAGGTAAATTACGCATTTCAACAGAGAGTTGGAAATTTCGAGGCTTAACTACAACACTTATGTTTACAATATTGTCCGTTTCATTTAAATCAACAAAATCACTACCAGATATTTCTCCAATAACTGTCAAATTGAAAGACCCAGCCATGTCTGTAGTCCTCCAGAAAAGGGAAATTGCTCTTGTTTCATTATAACCTAAATCCTCTTCATGGGAATAATATATGGGATTGCCTTCAAAATCATAATTTTGAAATTCTGGAGTTGTTGAATTATCTACATATAATGAAAATTTAAAATTTGGAATTTCAGCTCTTTTGTTTGTTATTAATAAAGAAATTTCCATATGGTCTCCCTTGAATACAGGATCGTTTGCAGTTATTTCCGTAATGCTGAAATCATATTCTGGTGCCGCCACATTGATAAGTAAAGAATTTACATTATTCTCCTCACTGAGTTCATCAAACTGTTCAGAGGAATCTCCTCTTACAGAAATACTCGGTTGCTGAACTTGCCATGTATGACTAATTGTTAAATTAAGAAATTCACCTTGGTTTACTGTAACTTCCCAATTATTTATTAATTCTCCATCAATACGAAGAGTTATAGGAAACTTTGAAACGTATGCAGATCCTTCGTTAAAGATAGTAATCTGAATATCTGATGGAATTCCTCGAACTGGATTCCCAATTACTTGCAAATCAAAAATATTAATATCTGGCTTAGACTCGAGAACGACTAAAGTAAATGAAAAATTGTTATCATCTTCAATCCATTCTTCAATCTCGTTGAGAGGATCTATTCGAACTATGATTGTATGGTTTCCGAGGAGAGCTGTCCCAGTCTCAGGAGTCCATGTAACAGTTGCTGATTCGGTTCCTGCAAAAATTTCGTTACCATTCTGTGTTGCATTATCTAGATTATCAATGAATGCATACCCTATCAAGGTTTCAGTTCCATTTTCAGGAAGATCATAATATCCAACTCTAACGGATGATGCTGCTGTAACATAATCCTCATTTAAAATATATGTAGTAAGATTAACTTCATGATCTGAATAGATATCATCAAGCCAATAATCCACTGGATCTACAGTAATGTTTCTAAATTCGTTTAGTGTCAACTCTGGCGTGTGGGCTCTAACTCTAACTTCCCCAGAAAAAACATTATCTCCTTCTTCAAACTCTTCAATATCATTTCCAGAATCGAGTGTAATAGTAATTTGATAAGTGCCAACAATTTCTGGCTGCCAAGTAATATTGAACTGGGCAGGAGAGCCTGGATCAATGATGGTGTATAATCTTGGATCTTCTATCGTCTCAGTTTCCCCATCAATAGTTTGTTCAAACTTAATTTTAAACTCCGTACAACTATCTCTTCCACCGTTCTCAAAAAAGGCTAAAATATCTACAGTGTCACCGACTGCCGGCACTTCTGGAGTGAAAATAATTGGATTAAGTTCGTCCTCATTTGTCCTGAGATCAGCCAATTCTTGATCAAAAACAGTATATTCATAAATCAACTTGTTATTATCCTCATCAGTCTCCAATATGTCATCCTCATAATCTACAAATACGGTCAAAACATGATCGCCAACACCCCCACAGCCATCAATACCATCTGGTTTGCAGGTAAATTCTATGATAGCTTTTTTAGTTTGATCGATAACATCTTCCGTTGATTGAAAAACAGGGACACATTCATCATCAGAGTCACACTCTGCAGTACTATTCCAAACAACTATCTTTACTTCGTTAGCTGGTTCGTTACCATTATTAATAACTTCAAAGCTAATTTCTATAGCTTCACCATTAATAGGATATTCAGGATTGAATGTAAAGTTGACTGGGACTAAATCAACATCTACAGCTTTAGCATTAGAACTGAGCACTATAGCCAATAAAAAAAAAGCAAACGCGATATATATTCCCGCTAAAATTCTCTTTACCATATTAATGGTCAGTGCATAGCTAGATAAAAGTAATGCCTTATTTTGCAAACACATAGTATATATCCACCCCTTTTAGCGAAATATGGACCCAGTAAGCGTTCTTGATTACAGATACGGAACTGAAGAGATGAGAAATATCTTTAGAGCTAATTCATACCTAAATTTTCTTTTAAAAGTAGAAGCTACATTAGCTGAAGCTCAATCGGAAATAGGTATTGTTCCAAAAGAAGCTGCTGCTGAAATTAAAAAAGGTATTTCACTTGTTAAAAGAGATAGAGTGGAAGAAATTGAAGCTGAAATCAACCACGATGTAATGGCAGTTGTCAAAGGCTTAGAGGAGAAAGTTGGAGATGCAGGTAAATGGATTCATTTTGGAGCTACAAGTTACGACATTGTAGATACTGCAAGGGCTTTGCAACATAAAAAAGCTATAGCTTTGATAGAAAAGGCTCTCAATGAATTGATTAAATCTATGAGTAGATTGGCCAAACAACACAAAGACACTGTAATGTTAGGGAGGACTCACGGTCAATGGGCTACACCAATAACATTCGGATTAAAGATGGCTGTTTTTACCTCTGAATTAGTCAGACATGCGGAAAGACTAAATCAGCTAAAGCCACGAATTATGACAGGAAAATTACTGGGAGCTGTGGGTTCCGGGGCTGCCATGTATCCTCACACTCTTGAAGTACAAAAACTTGTATGTAAAAAATTAGATTTAAACGAGCCTTTAGCAACAACTCAAATTCTCGGCCGTGACAGGATAGCTGAGGTAATTGCATGGGGTGCCAATTTGGCAACAAGTATAGAAAAATTTACGCTTGAAGTAAGAAACCTTCAAAGAAGCGATATTGGTGAAGTAGCCGAAGCATTCAATGTAGAAAAACAGGTAGGTTCGTCTACAATGGCTCAGAAAAAGAATCCCATTACCTCCGAAAATGTCGGAGGGCTAGCTAGAATTGTAAGATCGGTGCTATATTCTTCTTATGAAAATAATTTACAATGGCATGAAAGAGACTTAGCCAATTCAAGTAATGAAAGAATAATCCTGCCCCAATTTTACATCCTTTTAGAGTTTATAATTAAAAAAACTGACAATGTTTTCTCAAACTTATACGTTAATGAACAAAAAATGAAAGATAATCTTAATGGTGCTGGAGGACTACCAATGGCTGAAGCCTTCGTTATCGCACTTGGTAAAACTGAACTGGGACGCCAAAAAGCACACGAGTTAGTAAGAAATATCACTATGGATGCTGAAAGGAAAGCAGTTACATTTAGTAAAAATATAAGTGAGAACAGTGATGTAAAAAAGTATTTGACCAAAAAAGAAATTATGCATTGTTTAGAGCCAGATAACTACGTTGGACATTCACATGAAATTATTGACAAAGTTTTGTCCTCAATAAATGATTAATTACGTTTCTATCAATATTCCAAAAAATAGGTTAAAGAAAATAGGCCGGAAAATAGTCTTAGAACAAATGGAAAAGCACAACAATTTAAGTAAATTTCAAATACTTAATAAATATTTATACCTAACATCTATTGATTCAGTTTCAAAAGAAACAATAAATGAGTATAGACTCACTGAAGCTAAACTTTGTTCTTCAAAAGATAAAATCATCTATGAGAAAATAAAGGACATACTATCTGTGGATGAAAAAACAAAAACATTTGCAATTAAAGTGGAAAGAAAGGGAGATCACAATTTTACATCCACTGAACTTGCTAGAGAACTTGCTGGTTCAGTCTTTGATTTATTCCCAAAAATACAAGTAGACCTAAAGAATCCTGAGCTAATAGTGCATGTAAAAGTACTGAATAATAAAAGCTTGATTTACACGGAAAAAAAATGAAGATAACAATAATTGGACCTGGAGCAATAGGACTAATACTTGCATCATCTTTAGAGGAGAAAAACGAGATATCTCTCTTAGTAAAGAGGAAAAATTATGATAAACTTAGCCATAAAGGATTATGGGTTATTCAAAATGGTAGCAAAAAGAGTGTTAACGCTAGATTAACCACAGAAGTCTCTGATTGTGATGTTGTCATCATCGCTGTCAAAGGATATGACTTAGATGGCACTAAAGAGCTTTTGAATGACTTCAAGGGCAAGATAATAATATGTCAGAATGGATTGGGAATGATGGATTTTAATCTTTCAAATAATAATGAAATATTTGCTATTGTAACAAGTGTTGGTGCCGTATCTTTGAATGAAGGTGTTTCGGAGTTTAAAGGAACTGGAACAACAGTAATAGGAAGTCTCAAGAATGTGACAAAAAAATCTGAACACCTTGTGAATCTCTTTTCCTCAAACTATTTTAAAATTTCATATAGTGAAAACATCGAAGAACATATATGGCTTAAAGCCATTGTCAACAGTGCAATTAACCCCATTGCATCACATTACAATATAAAAAATGGCAAATTAAGAGAAGAAAAATACTGGAGATTAGTAAAAGGGCTCCTTGATGAATCTATCCAAATAGCTGTAGCAAATGATATTGATTTGCCAATGGATCCTTTAGAGGCTACGGAAAATATTGTAAACAGTACATCTGAAAACTATTGTAGCATGCTTCAAGACTTGAAGAAAGGAAAGAAGACGGAAATTAATGAAATAAATGGCATCCTTTTCGAAATTGGTAAAAAGAAGAAAGTGAGTACTTTATTGAATGGCAGATATCTAGAAAAAATAAAAGCTATTAGTTAATTCCCAGCGCTTTGTTAGTTTTTTCTACTGATTTTGCTGCATCTTTTTCTATGTTACACATTGCCCTAATCGCGTCAATATTTTCCGGAACAACATCAGATTCTTGATGTATTGCTTGATAATAATATAATTTTTTGCCAAAAGAATGCACTCCATCTTTCCAAACTGCTATCTGATTCAAATCTCCTCTTGTATAAAGCGAATCTCTTGCCCATTCCATTATTTCAGCTGTACCTGGTAAATTACGAACTTTAGATTCGCCATTGTTTAAGAAACCCTCAATTAAATCAACTCTCGGTGTAGACTCCCAAAGCTCCAATACTTTGGCAACTTCTGGTTCTGATTTTAATTCTGCAATGATACAATGAACATGCATAATTGTTGTAGGCACTTTAACAGCCATAGTTTGAATATTTAGGTTCGAAATAACTGTTTGAACATCGGGACCATGATGACTAGGTACGTTGAGAACTGGTTCTATAGAATTTATAGGGCCTCTATCGCTGTCTTTTGGATCTCCACTTCTACGTACCATAACTGCTTGCACATTATCTATCCCATATTCATTCAAAATGGGATAAAGTGTACGAGATAGTCCAGTTGTATTACAGGAAACTACGCGAACATAATCCTTACCTATTGAGTTTGAATAATTAGTTAAAGAATTGAAACTAGCGCCAATTGGGGCATGTTTTTCACCTCCTTGCCATATTGCCTTTGTACCTGCTTTCTTGTACATATCCATATTATTTACACCGAGTTTTCCTGGCGTACAATCAATTATTATATCTGCAATTTCAACAAGATCTTCAGTCACTCCACTAACTTCTACACCATAATCTTCAAAAAAAGAAATTTTATTTTTTGTAGACGCAAAAACAGGGTAATTTGCATCAAGAGCCCCTCTCATCTCGTAGGTAGGTTTTGTCTTTACAATACCTACAATCTCCATATCATCTTGCAATGTTACTGCTTCGGCTACCCTCTTGCCTATTGTACCATAACCATTGATACCTACTTTAATCATAGATTCTTATTCAAGAACACTATTTAACTAGTTATCCTGCTCGTCAACCATTTTTCTAAGTTTTTCAATCGACAAAGATATCTTCTTCTCAGGAGGTTTTTCGGAACTATCTAAGCTATCTGTATCCATAGGAATAGGAGGTTCAGGGGCTTGTGATTCCTCATCAAATACACTATTAGGGAACTCATTAGAATCATCTATGCTTTCAGATTCTTCTTCATTGTCATCCTCAGCAACATCCTTAGAAATGGAATATCCTCCTGCACCGTCGACAGCTTGTTCTAGGTTACCTTCCTCAATATCTTCCAATAATTTATCTTTCTTTACTTGAGAAGCCTCTTCGGCAATAGTATCTAAATCAATTTCTTCATCCTCTTCCTCCATCTCCATAACCTCCTCGAGATTTATTTCGACTTCCTCATTATACAAGAACTCTGGCATCTCGGGAGCAACTGCTCCTGGCACTGCAATAGCTTCATAAAACTCAAATGCAGTCCTTTCGACTTCTTCAACAAATTTATCCAAATCTTCTTCTCCTATCTTAGAGTGAATTGCAGCCATTCTATCGGATATGAATGCAAAGTAATTAGGAGCTACCTCAAATGCTTTCTCAGTCCAAGTAAAAGGTATCCAGGCAATAACCTGCTTATTTCTTACATCTACTGAAACTTTTAGTTGAGGGCCTGGATATATGATACCTCCACAAGGAACATCATAATTATTCATGTACGCTAATACTTTGTAAACATCTTCTTGTCTTGGGGCTTGTTCTAAATCGTATTTAGTTTCAAAATAAAAATTAATACCTCTATAAGTCATGAATATCTCAGGCTTACCAGAACCTTGAGCTGGATTTGCTTTCTCCTCAGATTCTCCAAAAAGGGAACCCATAATTGAATCACTCCACCCATGCCGAACTTGCCCTGGGGCATCGTATTTCAAAACAATATCTTTATTCTTTGATCTAAATTCTCTCAAAGATTTAGCATGAGCACTCAATTTCATCCCAGAAGCCATCTCACAAAGTATCCAAAGTGCATATATGTCTGTCATTTTTTGAGTCTGAACTAAAACGGTTTCTTCGTAATATGATTTATAATCGTCAAGAAAATCTTTCCATAGAGGAGGCAATTCTCTGTATGACCTATTACGGCTCCAAGTTTTAGCCTCAATCAAAGCTTCTCTGTTAATTAACCTTTGACTCTTTCTAGTATTTTTAGCAACTGGGATCAATTCTGCAAGTTTACCATCTCCAAGAACTTGCTTATGCATTTTACAAGCTAAATCTAATTTATCTAATTGTAATTTTGCCTCATCAGACAGTTCTTCAACTTTCTTACCATATATAGCCGCCCATGCTTTCTTTTCCCTTTCCTTACGATCCATCTCATCTCTGAAAAATATAGCTTCAATGAAAACTTCCATATGGAATTTTACAAGCAATATGTTTGTTGGCGTACTCCATTTCCTCTTCCGTATATCTGTTACGTGAGCAGTGGCATACTCTGTACCTTTCTGAGCACGAGCCAAAGCAGTTTTTTGCCAACGAACCGCCCCTCTTATCTGAGACTTCATTGTTTTTCTCTGAACTTCAACTTTGTATGTGTAAGCACCTTTACGAATATCATTTGTAATTTTCAGCAATTTACCTGAAAATTCTAATAATTGTTCAATATTTAACAATATTTTTTCTTCTTCAATTGATGATGTCGCACCGGGGTACATACCTTCTGGAGGTTCTTCAGCACCTGAATTTTTAACTAAATCAGGTATATGATTATCTCTTAAATCTTTAAATTTTTCATAATCTAACATTTTAGGAGCTATCACAATTTCCAATTTATTAGACACTGATAAACCGTTCTCATCGAACAAACCTATCGTATTTGTTCCAATATAATCTGGAACTTCAAACGCTTGTGAATGAGTCGTATTTGATCTTATCTTTGGAAGGTTGTCCATCCTCGCAGTTCCCAATCTAATATGAACATTATCCAAAGGTCTGAAAGCATTTACATTAAGTAAGATATTTTCTCCTTCCACTAAATGATCCGAGTGGTCAGATGGTAAATTCAGATCTATTGTTGCATCAGGTAAACTCATATTAACCGAAAACGCTCAGTCCTGGAGAATCTACCATTTTTTCTAGTGTAACTGAAATGACATGGTTTTGGCCAAGAACTTCCTGAGCTTTTAACATCAAACACTTCAATTCATTCCTTTCAAGCCCTTCCAAAGCAGGCATAATATTAGATTTGATAACATCACCCAAAGCTCTGTCGAGATCATATTGGCCTCGTGAATTGAATACTGTCAACATAGAGTCAATGATTACTGCTGGACCTATCTTTCTGTAAGTTCTAACACCTCTAGCTACTTCATCATCTCTAGATTGTGGCAATTCTTGTTCCTCCAAGAAGTTCATAAACTTGTTGAATGCCTTAAACATTGTTCCATCATCATCATAGAAATCGAACATTTCTTTAGAATACCAATCCTCTTCATCGCTACCTTCAGGCCTATCTGGAGCAATACCTAGCTTATTCAATTTATTGAAAACAAAGACAGGCATACGTCTGTATTCGTCATCTCTGTCTGGAAGTCCTATTTCAACAAAAGCAAAACGCCTCATCAATGCATGACCGACATTAAACAAAGTATTCTTATCTTGAGTGTTCATAGTTCCAATTATTCTGAACTCCGGAGGCATCATGAATGGAGCACCTCCTGTTTCCTTCGCAGTGAGAAGAGCTTGTTTGTCTCTATACTCAAATACCGTGAATAACTTACCAAAAGCCTCATCAATATTAGCTCTGTTAAACTCATCAATAACAAGGTAGTGAGGTTTACCATCTTCTTGCATAGTTTTCTCACAATTCTTTGCAGCATCTGCTACATAACCATCTTTGAAGAAATAACCTCCCGAGTCATCTGGAGAAATGCCTCCAATAACCTCAAAATTAGACCATTCTGCGTTAGCTGTAACTATAGAATAATTTGGAATCATACTGCCATCTTTGGCTTCTTTAACTCCACAGACTTGACTTAGTAATAAATTAGCCAGGGCAGTCTTACCCGTACCAGGATCACCGTAGAGCATGATGTTTCTTCCAGATTTCAAATGGGTTACTGTTTGGTTAATAGTATCTTCAGTTGTAGAATAATATTTTGATAATTCTTCATAATCTACATTATAGTCTACTTTCATTGCTTTTCGAATCTTAGGAGTCTCAGCCAACTCTTCTTTGAGTTCTTTTTCAATGTCAGATAAGTCTACACCGTAGTTCTCATCTTCGGTAGGTTTTATGTCAATAGTGGCTTCAGGGAATTCAGAAAGTAATCGGTCCATTGCATCTTCAAGTGAGATATCTCCGGATTTTACCGGCTCAGGATCGGATTTATTATCAGGTTTTTCTTCCTCAGGTACAAAATCAGAATCAAACGGATCCGCAACTGGCGGCTTTGATAGTTGCATCTCAACCATTCTATCTCTGAATTTCTCAGTGCCATACTTTATTCCATACCAAACAGCTCCGGCTGCAACTGCTAAAGGTAAACCAAACATTACCCAGTCTGTAGTTGATTCAGGAGATGATATATCCGAACCTGAAAGTAATGCTGGAGCTATCATGGTAGCAAACAAAGTACCTATACCTGAAACAAATAAACCAAAGTATGCTAGACCTTCCATACTCTGTTCAGATTTTCTCTTCCGATAGAATAGATACATTCCAAGGAATGAAATCGAAACAGATAGCACTGTAAGGATTATATCTCCTTCTTGAAAGTAAAAATTAGCGCTGTTTCGAACCAAATTCCAAACTACTACAATAAATTGTAAAGATAATCCCATCAGAATCATGAAGAAGTATTTTGCTTCTTCCATATCCTTCAATCTAACAGTTTGCAAAATGTATCCTGCAATACCCAAAAGGAGGAAAAGTATACCTGCTAAGAGTATAAGCATCTCAATTGGTTGCAAATCAATGTATGCATATTGGACTTGACCACCTACTTCAGTACAAGCCTGCTCCAACGAGGAATCAAATGACTTTAATGAAGTATCACAAGATAGCCAAGGACCTCTAACCCAATTATGGTGTAAAGCTGCAAATACTAAAGAACCTGCGCCAATAAATGAATAAATCGTAGATAAAGGCGCTTCTGTAATATCTTTACCTGTGACTGCGTAAAGGAATACAATATAGGATACAACAATTATCACAAGACCAGCTGTAGCTCCCAAAGTACTCTCGAGACCTTCTAGTGGTGCCTGATCTTTGCCCATCCAAAGATACACAATTCCAAGAATAATTAACATCAAAAACAATGGCGCCATGATGTTGCTATCACTAATTCTACGTGCTTGAACTAAGATACAAAGCCCCATTAGAACAGTAAGACCTAATATCGTTTGGTATTCATGCGTTTTGACATTGAAATTAGCAGTATCCCATTCTGAATTTAGAACTAGTGGACAACCATTTTCATTTCCTTTTGAAGCTATTTCACCCCAACCAGGACAGGTAAGTGGTTCATTGTATGTAGTGTAGTTTCTTAAATCTTCAAAGGTGACTCCCTCACCAACTGTAGATTCAGGATTTGGTACATCTGCTGTAGTGTAGTACAGAACTAAACCAAGGAGAGCTACAGCAAATAAAAATTGTAAAGCTGGCAAATAAAAACTAGATTTAGCTCGCCCGCTTGAAACTGGGGGAATTGATGAAACAGATGAAACTTTTGAAGTCTTTTCCTCTTTAGCTACAGGAGTTTCAACTTTAGAAGGTCCGACATCTTTTGCTCCTGCTAAATTAACACCACAAATATTACAAAATGGGGCAGTATCTTCAACCTCTACTGCACAGACTGGACACTTCCTCATGACTCTCAGTTAACTGTGTAGATAAAAGACTTTTATTGGCAAACATTCTTATTAGGGTTTCAAAATGGGAAAATAATGGCTCCTGAATTATTAACTCTGAGAGATTTGAGAGTTCAAACTCTAAAAGAGAGAAGAGAAGGTAGATTAACTAAAATACCAAACAGTTTTTACAAACAAATTAGAAACTTAGAAAACCAAATTCGAAAAGTCATTGACACCTCAAAAGGAGACGTAAAAAGACTTGAAAAAAGTAATTCTGATATGAGAAAATTAATGGATTTAAAACTTGATTTACACAAGCTCAGAGAGAGAAAATTAACTGATTTAGCAAGAGAAAAAGTTAATGGCCAAAGTGCGAACATAGATAATGTACATTCAAATGAAACCGAATATTTAGAATCTATTTGTTCAGTTATTGAAAAACATCGCGAAAATACACTCATAAGTAATGATTTTGAATTTATACCAGAGGTTGTGACAGAGATAAAACAAGAAACTAAAGTTGAAGATAAACCTGATATTAAAATTGTAAAGGAAATGGACTCTAAAACTATAGAAGAATCTGAAGTTAAAATTATAAAAAAATCTCAAAGCGCAGCTGAGGAAAAATCAGATAAATCAGAATATTTAAATGTAAAAGTGCTGGAAGATCTTCCTACATTTACTGGAATGGATGCTAAAAATTATACGCTTAAAAATGGAGATACGGAATCAATACCAAAGTATAACGCAAGGATGCTAAGTGATGCTGGGAAAGTAAAACTAATGAATGAGGTGAAGGTCTGACTTACAAAAGAATAGATAACGATATAATTGTGACAGACAAGAAAATAGCCGCTCAAATATACAATAAAGGAAATACTGGAACACCACAAAGTGGTGGCGATTTACTACTAACAGACTATGAAGCTCTCTATTCCAATGATAGAAAAGATATATTGTTGTCCGATGACGAAGTTGAGGAATTCAAAAAAGATAATCTCATCTATCTAACCTACCGTGATTTAAAGGAACGAGGACTTGTTGTAAAATCTGGTGAAGAAGGGTTACGTCTTTATGACCGAAACACTTCAACAAAGACTGCGGCATCAGCTGTAGTACATAGTTACTATTTCCACGATAGCATTGATTTTACTAAAGTAATAAAAGAATTAGAGACCGGATTAGAAAGACGTACACAAATCGGAATTGTAGATAATGAAGGTGATGTAGTTTACTACATTGCAAATTTAGTTGAGTGGCCAAAAACAAAACTAAAAGATGACCTTGTAAATATTAATAAAGACCCAAAAATGAAGATGCTAGTTGATTTAGGATATCAGATTCATTCCGGACTTAAATTTGGAACTCACTACAGAGTATATAATTATGAATCAGAACATGCGCCATGGTTGATACATATAACTGAAAAGAATCACAATTGGCTAGACATTGCGAGGATGATTCGAGTTGGTCATGGTGTAAATAAAATAATTGTATTAGCTTATGAGAAAAATTGGATTAGTTTAAAGTGGACAAAACCATGAGAGTTGGAATTTTAACTACTAACTTTTCAAAACTAAATCGTATAACAAGAAAATTAAAAAATGCAGAATTTAATTTAAAACATTTAAAAAAAGTCCCTCCAATTGACCATGAGATTGATGTTCTAGTTACTGATGAAGTCGTAGATAATTGTCTGACTCCGCACGTAGTTCCTGGAAATTTAGAAATACTTGAACTAAAAATAAGATGTGCTTTTTATCAGAAAAATAGACTAACCATAGGAATTGATCCTGGGGGAATATCCGGCCTAGTAACCTTGGCAAACAACCACTTATTATTCAAAAAAGAATTCGACAATATAGATTCAATGGTGAATGTCATAACATCTATAGACAATGAAATCGGGATCCAATATATCAAAATTGGATTAGGTAGCCCACCAATAAGAAATCTAATCGTAAATTCACTAAGTGACTACAAAAATATTATACAATTCATAGATGAAAAGCGAAGTGGTAGTGGTAGCCACATAGAAGCTGCAATACGAATTGCATCCAGACTGCCTGAAGAAAATCAACCTGTTGACTATAGTCCTAAAGATGGTGAAATAGCCTGGATACAAAAGCAATCTCGTAGGCAGTCAAAAGGCCTAATTACAATTAACAAAGAGACTGCAAATAGAATTTTATTAGGTGAAATGAGCATGAAAGAAGCTATCGAAAAATATACTGAAAGCTTAATCAAAACCAAACTATAGTTTATTTACATATCAAGTCGGTGTGAATACGTTTTTTATAGGACTGTTTGAATGAAAAATTGTGCAATTATTAGAAATTAAAGAATTGAAGAAAGGTTTCGGTTCTAAAGCGTTTAACACTCGAGTGGAAGTCTTGAAAGGTATTAATTTGGAAAT
>JBJLCA010000008.1:0-13837 GCA_045567915.1 Candidatus Poseidoniales archaeon
GAGAAATTTTACGTTTGACTGCTGAAAGGAGAGAAACTTTGTCTTCAGCAGACGGTGAAGGTGTTGAAGAAGGCCCTTGGGCAACATATCCAGAATTAGATCCTTATTGGAATCGTCATTTTGGATGGGGGATGGCAGATGCTTATGAAGCCGTCAAATCAGCTCTAATAAATACAGATTTAGAAAATATAAATGTTGATTTACAAGCTCATATAACTGATAGTTCATTTGGATGGCAAACTGGGAGTAACGTTAATGAGTTCATGGGTATTTCTTGGGGTCGTGGAATCGAATTATCTAAAGTAGAATACAGTCTAGACGGCAGCTCTTGGAAAGAAGTTTCATATGAGGAAAGTAGTAATGAGTCGATTTATGTAAATTGGAAAATTACTTTAGATGCTAATGATGTAGCATTCACTGGAGATCATACATTGCTAATTAGGGCAGTTGGAGACTCGGGTTCATATTCATTATCTACACATTCTAGTTTCTATGCCTATGGAGAATCAGAGAACTCCACAGATAACTTTATGGCAATTTCAGCAGTATTGGGGATTTTAGTAGTAGGTGTAGCAGTAGTTACAGCTTACAGGAATAAGTTATTCAACAATTGAATTTACAGGTAAGCCTTAAATCTAACAGGTAAAGTGTTGTAATGTGCGTGTCAATGTATTTATTGCAATAGGTGTCGTATTTGCAGTTATTGGACTCCTCGGAGTAACATATATTTTTCCCAAAATGATGTGTATATCAGGTCAAGATTTTGTAGATCAAATAGAGGTTTCATCCGGATTAGAAAAGTATAATGATTATTCAGTTGGAGATACCGTCACCATTTCAGATAGCATTGCGAGAATGGAACTCGATAATGGAGTGACATTTGTTTGGTTAGAAACGATAGGTAAGTCAGAAAATGATCCTCCTTTTCCTTTCAATTCTGATTTAATGGGAGATTATGGTGTTGGAAATAATATAATTATAACGTTTGAAGTTGTTCAGGAAGACGATGGAGACTATACAATGAAGGGCTACGAAAATGATGGATTAGGTTTGAGTCCAGATACGATTTCATCTAGATATTCTACAACAAATGAGTACATATTTATGGTTCTTATTTTGGGAGGCTTTGGTTCAATTTGTTATGGAGGATATACTGCATTTATAGGAAAAGATGATGAACCTCAAGATGATTGGGGATTTCCAGCGGAAGCGCCAGTTCAACCACCTGTAGCAGCTCCACCAATAGGAGTTCCTCCGGTTCAACAACCTCCAGCTCCAGTAGCACCTCCATCTCCAGTAGCACCTCCAACTGCAGCACCTCCAGTCCCTTCTAGTGAACCTACTAGTATGACAATTACAGTTCCTCCGGGTGTAGCCCCAGGTCAAGTTCTGACAGTTGGTTTACCTGATGGTAGGTCTGTTAACGTTCAAGTTCCTGCAGGATGTAATGCAGGTTCTCAATTCACAATAACGGTGAACTAAATGAAAAATCAAGTACAAAAAATATGCTCGATGGCCATTGTTGGCCTGCTAATGTTTTCAGGTTGCATTAACACAGAAGAGGCCATAGGGACCAATATAAATCCTACAGCAGTTGTCGATATACTTGGAAAAGGTTTACGTGTTGTAAATCTTAATGATGAAGTTCAATTTGATGCATCACAATCAGAAGATATAGATGGTTCAATTTCTTCTTATTTGTGGGATTTTGGTGACGGTAATACAGCAACTACTAAAATGGCAATGCATAGATATCAGAGTCCTGGTGACTACATTGTTTCCTTGTCTGTCACAGACGATGATGGGGCAGTTGGTAACAATGATCAAGGACTAACTTACATTACAGTTTTACATGGTGAAGTTAATGAAGGTTCAGGTATGCCTCATGGAATTCTTTCAGTTAAAGCTTCAGTAGTTTCACCAGGTGCTTCTGTAGACTTCAGTGGGGCCGGTTCATGGGCCTGGGTCCAGGATGAAGACGGTGATTGGTCTGTATCTAATTCAGCAATAACCTCATGGTCATGGGATTTTGGTAATGGCAAAACAGACACAGGCTCAGAGGTATCTCATACATTTGGTTCAGCAGGCGGTTTCAGTAGTTTTACAGTATTAGGTAGTTACCCTGTCAAGCTCACAGTAACTAGTGAGGAAAATATTCTAGATACAGTTTACAGGACTATTAGAGTAATTGCAGAGCAATCTTCGGAATCTAAATCTCCAGATCCTAAGGTTTATACAACAGTTAGCATAGGGGATCCACGAACATTAGATCCAGCTGAAGCTTATGATTCAGCCAGTGGAGGAGTTCTTTCCAATACTTATGAGACTTTAGTATTTTATGATAGGGATCAGGAAGATAAGTTAATTCCAGTTTTAGCAACAGAAGTCCCTTCAACATCTAATGGAGGTATATCTCAAGATGGTTTAACTTACACATTTAAAATTAGACAAGGAGTAACATTTCACGATGGTTCAGAAATGGATGCTGATGATGTAGTTTTTTCAATTAATAGATTATTAATTATGGGACTTGGTCCTTCTTGGATGTATGCTGAATTACTTGATGATACCGATGAAGATGGTGACGGTATCGTGGACAGTATTACAAAGATTGACCAATATACGGTCCAATTTCAATTAAAAGAGGCTGCACCACGATTTTTACCAATAATGGCTTACACAGCAGGTTCTATTGTTTCCAAGGATTGGGTAACTAGCAAAGGATGCGGCTATCCTGCAGCCGGAGTTCAATGTACTTCAATTGAAAAAGAAGTAATGGGTACTGGACCATATATGATGAATGAAGATTATGGTGGTAAATGGGTTCCAGAGCAGTATGTTTTAATGCAATATTATCCAAACTATTGGAGAGGTTGGTCTGACAGCGAAAGGCAATCATTCGGCGTTACAGCAACAGGTTTCATTGAAACGGTAGTTCTAAAAAAGAATAATGACCAATCAGCTAGATTACTAGAGCTTCGTTCAGGAAATGCAGATTCAGTTTATGTGCAACCAACTTTTGTTGATGAAGCATTAACCTACGATAATATTGAATACAAATCTAATCTTCCATCTATGACAATGATCCAGATATCCTTTAATCATGATATAGTAGATCATGAAGGTTCAGCACCTTCCAGCGATTTCTTTGCTAATGAAGACGTGAGAAAAGGGTTCTGCTATTCATTTGACTATGATACATTTATCAATGATGTAATCGACAATAGAGGTCAGCAACCAAGAGGCCCTATACCTGATGGCATGTTGGGATACAATCCCAATGGGCCTCAATATAGCTATGATTTGTCCATGGCAGAGATGCACTTTAGAGAGGCTGGTGTTTGGGACACTGGATTCAGTGTAGATGCTTACTACAACTTAGGTAATGACATAAGACTTGAAGGATTATTGTTACTTGAAAATGCAATAGAGAGTTTAAATCCTAATTTTAACATTGAGATACAAGGACTTGAATGGCCATTATTTTTGGATAAACTTAAAACTAGAGAGATTCCAATATTTATGCTTGGATGGGGAGCTGATTATTCAGATCCGCATAATTTTGCTCATCCTTTCTTACACGGTGCAGAGGGCTACTATCCTTCCAATTATTTAGGATTTCAATATGATGATCTTGATAACTTAATAATGGAAGCTGCAGCTGAACAAGATACCTTTCAGAGGCAGCAGATGTATTATGATATTGCAGATTTAGAGCATGATAAAGCATTGCATATTTGGTGTTACCAACCAACAAGTTATAGGATTGTGAAAGATTGGGTTAATGGTTGGTATCACAATATGATGCATGGTACGTTGTACTACACATTAAGTAAGAGTTAGACACTCTATTCTTAAGTAAAACGTTCTTTAGCAGAACGTGAAGCTCTGGATATATGTGGCACGAAGATTAGCACTGACTATTCCGGTCTTACTAGGTGTTACGATCATCACATTTTATTTGTCATATGGCATGGGTGATCCATTAGCAGCATACGTAACCGAAAGAACTACAGATGAGCAATACGAAATGTTGGCTGAGAAGCACGGCATCAATGAGCCAATTTATATTCAATATTTTACTTATCTTAAAAGTGTAATTACATTTGATTGGGGTTATTCAGAAGTTCTAAATGAAGAAGTCTCAGATGCTCTAAGGTATAGATTTGCAGCAACACTCGAGCTTTCGATTTTAGCTTTTATATTTGCAGTAGCAACAGCAATTCCTCTTGGTATATTTTCATCTATTAGGCAGAATCGCTGGGAGGATCACAGTATTCGTTTATTTGCGTTGGCAGGTTCTGCAATACCAATATTCTGGTTTGCATTAGTTCTTCAATATTTTTTCGCAGTAACTATTGATGTGTATTTACCTGAATTAAATTGGCCAATCACTTCGCGTTTTGATGAAGTTCTTTGGGAAATTAAAGACCCTATAGATATGAATACTAATTTCTTACTTTTCGACGCTATAGCTGCAGGTTCTTGGATTCATTTCAAAGATGCCCTACAGCACATGATACTTCCTGCCACTGTTTTAGCATATAGCTCAATGGCAACAATCATCCGATTGATGAGAGGAAATATGTTGGATGTTCTAGGTCAAGATTACATTAGAACAGCTAAATCTAAAGGCCTTTCTGAAGGCCAAATTACCTATAAGCATGGAGCTCCAAATGCAATGATTCCTACTGTAACGCTCCTAGGAATGGGTTTTGCAGGATTAATTAATGGATCAGTTTTAACTGAAACAATTTTCACTTGGCCAGGCCTAGGAGCATGGGCAATTACAGCAATGCGAAGTTTAGATGTATCTGCAATTCTTGCATATACCTTGTTTTCGGCTTTTCTTTACATAATTGCAAATTTAATTGTTGATATTCTGTATGCTTTCTTAGATCCGCGTGTAGAGTTAAGTGGTCATTCAAGTACGGCAGAGATAGTGATAGTTTCCCTTTCAATTTTACTCTTAATAACTACATACTTTAGTGTGGATTATGCAGTCATGCTTGGTATAGTCATTCTATTTTCTTTAACTTCGTTTTCGTTATACTCTATGGGAGTTAGATTTTGGAATAATCCAGATGACCTCTGGCTTCTTTTGTTATCGTTAGGTACGTTGTTTGTAGTATGGTCAATATTGTCTGGATTCTTTATGTCTATTTTAACTATCTTAACCTTTTCATACGTTGGTTATTTAGCATATAATTGGGATGAACTAAAAGATAGTATTACGCCAAAAATTGATGAATTTAAAAGAACATTGTATCAAATTAGAAAAAATCCCCTCACGATGCTAGGCCTTTTTTTAGTGATTTCTTTGGTATCAGTTGCTTTTTTCGCACCTTGGCTTGCACCACCTTCGGAATCTCAAAGAGATCCTATGAGGATGGAAGAGCATTTTTCTTTTAATCAACCTAGAAATTTTCAGCCTCCTTGTTATTTTTCTTGTACTGCAGATTCAGGTGAGGTAGATGGTTACATATTGGGAAGTACAGACCGAGGTTACGATATTTACTATGGAATAGTTTGGGGTAGTCGCACTTCCTTGGATGTGGCAGTTAAGGTTGTATTTACAGGTACATTTATTGCAGTTGTAATAGGAGCAGTTTCCGGATATTACGGTGGTAGAGTAGATGATATAGTAATGAGGATAACAGATGTCTTTATTGCTATTCCAGGATTAGTTTTAGCTTTGGCTATTATTGCAGTTACGGAAGATACTTCTATTGAAATGTTGATGTACGCTCTGATAATAGTGGGGTGGCCTGGATTTACAAGAATTATCAGAGCCGAAGCACTTAGAATTCGCAAATTACCTTACATTGAAGCTGCGAAAGCATCGGGAGCTTCAGATTTTAGAATAATATTTAAGCATGTAATCCCTAATTGTATTACTTCAGTAATTGTTATTGCAACTATGGATATGGGTGGTATCGTCTTATCTTTAGCAGCTTTAGGCTTTTTAGGATTCGGAGGAGGTCCAGATCTAGCAGAATGGGGTAAGCTAGTTTCATTTGGACAAGATAATATCTTGTTAGGACAATGGTGGTCTTTCTTTTTCCCTGGACTAGTTATTGCTCTATGGGCTCTAGGCTTTTACCTTTTAGGAGATGGAATAAGGGATATTTTGGACCCTAAGCAGAGGAACTAATGCTAGAAATCGAAAATTTAAAAACAAATTTCAATACTTATGACGGTGTCGTTAAAGCATTGGATGGAGTTAATCTTAAGATTGAAGATGGAGAGATATTTGGTTTAGTCGGAGAAACGGGTAGTGGAAAATCGGTTACCTGTTATTCAGCTTTGAAATTACTTCCTAAGGCGGGAGAAATAGTTGATGGCACTATTAAGTTAAATGGAGAAGATATAACAAATGCTTCTGATGAAAGACTAAGAGAGATAAGAGGTGGTGAGATTGGCATTATTTTCCAAGATCCTCTATCTGCACTAAATCCAGTCATGACCGTTAATGAGCAGATTGGAGAAATTCTAGTTTTACATCAAAATAAAGAAATTCAAGACTTAGCGTCAGAGAAAGAAATTCCAATTTATAAAAGTGAAAAATGGAAAGCATCTCCTGGTGTGGAGTTTACAATTATGGCTTTTTGTATATCCTTTATTTCTTTGTTTGTTATGTTAGGTCAATGGGGATTCTCTTTGCCTTTCCTGCTTGTAATACTCTTGATGTTCTTTAGAGATTATTTGCAGAAAGATAATCCTGTTTCAGCTCTCGATTTAATGGTAATAGATGCATTATCCAGAGTAAAACTGCCTAATCCTGAGCAAATTGCGCATTCATATCCTCATGAGTTGAGTGGAGGAATGCAACAAAGGGTAATGATTGCAATGGCTTTAGCAGGTAAAGCTAAGATGCTAATTGCAGATGAACCGACAACTGCATTAGATGTCACGATACAAGCCCAAATACTTCAATTAATTAAGGATATTCAGAAAGAAGAGAATATGTCGGTTCTTTTGATAACACATGATTTAGGAGTAGTGGCTGAAACTTGTGAAAGAGTTGCAGTAATGTACAAAGGTAAAATTGTTGAAGAAGCTTCTGTAGATGAAATATTTACAAATCCAAAGAATGATTACACTAAAGGGTTATTGAATGCAATACCGAAAGGCGGTAAAGAAAGGTTGAAAGTCCCTAATTCAGAGGAGGTTGGGACCTAATGAAGGAAATCTTAACTATTAAAAATTTGAGGAAACATTTTCCTGTCAAAAATGCTTGGGGAACTGATGTAGCTTTGGTTAAAGCATTAGATGGCGTTGATTTAAGGATCGAATCTGGTAAAACATTTGGTATCGTTGGTGAAAGTGGTTGTGGAAAAACTACCTTAATGAGAACGTTGCTTAGACTTGTAGAGCCCACGTCAGGTTCAGTTATTTTATCTGATGAAATTATTGGGAATGCAGTTTCTAGTAATAAATTAGAAGAATTAACAGGAGATGAATTACGCAGTTTCCGCAAGCAGATTGGAGTAGTTTTCCAAGATCCAATGGGTGCTTTAAATCCTAGAATGTTGATTAAGGATATTGTAAGTGAACCATTAGCTATTCACGGCAGAACAGAAAATGTCCGTACACGAGTAATTGAATTGTTAGAAAATGTGGGCCTTGGAGAGGAGCATTTGTATAGATACCCTCATGAATTCTCAGGAGGCCAGAGACAGAGGATAGTTATTGCTAGAGCTCTTGCTCTTGATCCAAAAATATTAGTTTTAGATGAGCCTACCTCTGCCTTAGATGTTTCAGTTCAAGCACAAATACTCAATCTTCTTAATGATTTGCAAAAGAAATATGATTTAACTTATATTTTCATTTCACATGATTTATCAGTAATTGAATATATGTGTGATCGTTTAGCAGTTATGTATCTGGGTAGGGTTGTTGAAGAAGCAGATACTGAAGAATTATTTTCTAATCCTCAGCATCCATATACCAAAGCCCTTTTGTCGGCAACACCAAGTTTTGATAAGAAGAAAGAGAAAATTATGATCCTTGGAGACGTTCCGAGTCCAATTAATTATTTAGATGAATCAAAAGCTAAGTTAGCCACAGAAATAACCGAACAAGAGAAACTGGAAATCAGTGCAATTGAAGGAAAAGGGATAGACTATATTGTCCGTTCAAGTTTGAATGAAGTAGTTCCGCTAGTACAAATTTCAGATGGACATTTTGCGAGAGTAAAATAACAATGACTGAACAAGCACCAATTCGTAGATTATTAGCTCACACAAAAAACCATAGATATACAATGTGGCTAGCTACTTTATTTTCTATATTAAACAAAATTTTTGACTTAGCCCCACCTCTATTGATAGGAGCTGCAGTAGATGTTGTAGTTAAAAGAGAGGAATCAGTTCTATCAGATTTTGGCTATTCAGACCCTAAAGAGCAATTAATTGTTTTATCTATATTGACGGTTATAATTTGGGTTTTTGAATCATTGTTTGAATATATTTATGGAGTTTTATGGCGTAATCTAGCTCAGACAGTCCAGCATGAATTAAGATTAGATGCTTATTCCCATATTCAAAATTTGGAAATGGAATGGTTTGGTGAACAATCAAAAGGAGAATTAATGTCTATTTTGAATGATGATATTAATCAACTTGAGAGATTCTTGGATAAAGGCGCTAATGAGATATTGCAAGTCAGCACTACCGTTGTGATTATTGGCGCTATCTTTCTTTACATATCACCTACGATTGCACTCTACTCAATTGGCGCAATTCCCGTTATTGTTATAGGTTCTTTTATATTTCAATCACGCATCGCACCAAGATATTCGAAAGTAAGAAAAGAAGTTGGTTTGCTCAATGCCTTATTATCTAATAATTTGAGTGGAATAAGTACAATTAAGAGTTTTACAACAGAAGATCTTGAAGTAGAAAGAGTTAGGAAAGCATCTCAAGCTTACAGAGAAGCTAATCGCGATGCGATAAAACTTAGTGCTGCCTTTGTTCCACTAATTAGAATGGCTATACTTGTTGGGTTTACAGGTACGTTACTTCATGGAGGCTTAATGACTTTAGATAATGAAATGGCTATTGCATCGTATAGTGTGATGATATTTATGATGCAAAGATTACTCTGGCCTCTAACTAGGTTGGGAGAAACTTTTGATTTGTACCAAAGAGCGATGGTTTCCACTACTCGTGTTCTTAATTTATTAGAAACTGAAATCCGAATTGAGGAAGGTGCACTACCATTGGATTCATCAAGAGTTAAAGGTGAAATTAATTTTGAAAATATCAGTTTTTCATATCCTGGTAGAGAACTTGTAGTGGATAATTTTAACTTTAAAATTAAACCGGGGACAACTCAAGCCATAGTTGGACCTACTGGTAGTGGTAAAACAACACTCATTCGCTTGCTTTTAAGATTCCATATACCAAAATCAGGTAGTATTTTTTTAGATGGTAATGAGATTTCCAAATTAAATTTAAAAGATTTAAGGTCATCTATTTCTTTGGTTACTCAAACTATTACTCTATTTCCCGGTTCAGTATTACAAAATATAGCTTATGGAAGTAAACAATCATCGGAATCAGATATTATTGATGCAGCTAAAGTTGCGGAGATACATGATTTCGTTAAAAGTCTGCCAGATGGATATAATACTCAAATTGGAGAAGGTGGCCATAAATTATCTGGAGGGCAACGTCAAAGAATTTCAATTGCAAGAGCAGTATTGAAGAATGCACCTATTTTGGTCCTTGATGAGGCAACCTCATCGGTTGATAATGAGACTGAAGAGGCTTTACAAAAATCCTTAGACTTCATTTCAAAGGATAGAACAACCATAGTAATTGCTCATAGGCTTTCTACAATAAGGCATAGTGATTCAATTATAGTTTTAGATGGTGGAAAAGTAGTAGAATCAGGCAAACACGAAGAATTGATTGGAAATAAATCTAGCTATTATCGTCTTTGGAATGTCCAAACAGGAGTTAGAGAATAGTGATAGTCGTTTTTATCTCCCCCTTTCCCCATTAAACTACATCGGGCCCGTAGATCAGCCTGGAAGATCGCCTGCTTTGCAAGCAGGAGGCCTCGGGTTCAAATCCCGACGGGTCCACCATTATCTCTGCGAATATTTTTTATGCCAGACTCCTTGACTAACTATGCGTGCACTAGTAGCAGTTATGCTTGCGATTATGGTTAGTTTTCAACCATCTTTATCTTTTGGCGACGATTCTGAAGATAAATTTCAGATTGTCCCATATTCTTCATTAGTAGAAAGTAAGGAAGATAGATGGTGGGAAGATACCAAGATGGATATGGATAAAAATCGTATGCACGATATGTTAGACATAGCTCTAGAACAAGGTAAATATGTTTTCGATGGTAAAATTTCAGTTCTAGTTGACTTTGATCATATGCCTACACAAAAAGATGAACAACTTTTGATTGATGAGGTAGGTTTTGAGCCTTCATGGCGTTTTCATCACATTCCAATAATTTCCGGTGAAGTAAAAACAGACCTTTTAGATGAATTACTTGAAGTTGAAGGTGTAGTTTTCTTAACTCTAAACGGTGAATTACAAATTGCTTTAGATAATGCAATAGGAATACACAACGTGGACACAGTTTGGGATTTTGGATATACTGGAGAGGGAATTAGTATTGCTATTATTGATACAGGTATTGACCCACTTCATGTGGGCTTGAATGATTTTGATGATGACCCCTCAACTGCAGATCCTAAAGTTGTTGCCTTCTATGATGCATTAGATGGTAGTGGTGATGACGGTAGTGGGGAAACAGAACCGTATGATGACCAAGGCCACGGTTCACATTGTGCAGGTATTTCCGCAGGTACTGGATCCGTCGGTGAGGGTCCGTTAAGTGATGGTTCAACACCATACAGAGGAGTGGCTCCTGGAGCTTCCTTAGTAGGCGTTAAGGTATTGGATGGAGGCGGTTCAGGAAGTTTTGCCGAAGTAATGAAAGGTATGGAATGGACTATTGACAATCAAATTAAGTACAATATACGTGCAGCATCAATGTCGCTTGGTGGTGTTTGGTTAGTCGAA
Source organism: Candidatus Poseidoniales archaeon (assembly GCA_045567915.1). Lineage (GTDB taxonomy): Archaea > Thermoplasmatota > Poseidoniia > MGIII > CG-Epi1 > CG-Epi1. The sequence continues at coordinate 11,052 of JBJLCA010000008.1, forward strand.
TTAACTCAAGAACAAGAAGAACGGATTACTCACTTAGCAAATGAGATGGTTGCAGCTGGAATTTCCTTAATGATTGCTGCAGGTAATAGTGGAGGTTACGGAACAATAGGGACTCCTGGGGCTGCTAAGGATGTAATAACTGTTGGTTCTACAGAAGATAGTAAAGAGTTAGCAGTTTATTCAAGTAAAGGTCCAACACATGAGGGTCAGATAAAGCCTAATGTGGCTGCAATTGGTTCAGCAGTAATGTCTGTTGAAGCAAACAGTGGAAATGCTTACGCTTCTTATTCAGGGACAAGTATGGCTACCCCAATGGTTGCAGGAATGGCTGCATTACTACTTCAGGCCAATCCAGATTTACAACCTTTAATGATTAGAAGTATTTTGGAATCAACTGCAGAATATAAATGGTTAAGTCATCCAGTAAGGCCAAACAATGATTATGGTTGGGGTTTTGTTTTAATGGATGCAGCATTAGATGAAGCAATTCAGTATGACGCTAGCCTTTCCATAAATTTAAGCGCTGATACTTCCGTTATTTATTATGAAGGTAATGAGACAGACGGTGGAAATGACACGGCTTCTAGATTCTTTGTTCATGAAAATCAAAATTTAGAATTTGTTACTGGAGGTAACATATCCAACATCGAATGGAGAGATGTTCTTATCGAAGATATTTGGCATACCGTTGACTCAATAGATGAAATAGATATAATGCAAACACAGCTGGGGCCTGGAAACCATACTATCTGGGTTAGGGCCATAAGCTCTGAAGGTATAAGTGCGCCGTTGACAGTTCCATTGAATATTGGGGATGCGATTGCTTCTAAGAGTGAAGATACTCCAGGTTTTTCATTCGTGTTTGTAGTGTTTTCTCTTATCTTAGTTACTATTTCTAGATCTAGAAGAGCATAATTCATATATATGCCCTTGATAGGGAAATATTATGCAAGAATTCAATGTATCCTTGGCAGATAAGCCAGGAGAGCTAGCTGAAGTAGCATCAGCAGTTGGAGAAAATGGAATAAATATTCTAGGCTGTGTAGGTATGGGTCGTACCACAGCTTCAGTAACAATGGTTACAGATGATGAAGAAGCTACTACCAAAGTTTTGAAAGACATGGGTAGAGATTTCGAAGCTAATGAGTTGATTTTAACTACACTTTCGAATGAACCTGGCGCTCTTGCAAAAATGGCAACCAAATTAAGCGATTCAGGCATAAATATAATTTCATTTTACATAATGAAAATGGAAATGGATGCTGCAGATGTAGCATTAACAACCGATAACCCAGAGAAGACAAAAGAAATATTAGGAATATAATTCTAATGAAGGTTGATCTTCATGGTCTTCCTCTCTTAGATGCTAAGCTTAAGTCACAAATTTCAGTAGCTGAGGCTTGGCATTCTTCAAAATCATCTATTGAATTAGTCCATGGGCACAATTTAGGTACAGTAATCAAGGATTATATCCAGCGTGAAGAAGGATTGCAAAGTGACATAATGCGCATTTATCCCGAGATTTCACCGCTTAAATTATCAGATAAAGGTTTGGGTTCAACAATAGTCAAATTCAGGAGAAAATGAGTTGGCCTTAGATTTCACATCACTTTTCGCATTATCATTTGTTTGTGCGATGGGTGCAATGTCTCCAGGTCCTAGTCTTGCAGTAGTATTGAGAAATACCGTGTCTGGAGGAAGGCTACAGGGGATAATGACTGGTGTTGGCCACGGTATTGGCTTTGGAATCTATGCTTTAATAGCAGTCACAGGGCTTTCAGCTATTTTACTTGCTTATGATTCTATTTTCTTATTATTACAATGGGGCGGAGCATTAGTTTTATTTTGGTTATCATATAACATGCTCACGTATATTCCCTCTGATGAAAATAGTGAGCATAATACTAGTGGGCGTAAAGGCTTCGTTGAAGGTTTTTTGATTTCCTTTTTGAATCCAAAAATACTAGTATTTTTAGTAGCAGTTTTTAGCCAATTTATTGATCCTCAGATGAGCCAAATGGATAGAGTGATCATGGCCATCTTAGCCGGATTTATAGATACTACTTGGTATGTCTTAGTGGCAGCTATTCTTGCAGGTACTCCATTGATTGATATGTTACGCTCTAATGCAACAATTATTGATCGCATAATTGGATTAGTTCTTTCTCTTTTGGCTTTGGCTTTAGTTGCTAAGACTTTTATCTGATGTTTCCATTTCTTTAATAGTTTTCCAAACCCAAATAGGGCCCACTATGGCCGATACACTTACAGAAATAGCTATGGAATACCAAACCCAAACAATATCTCTAGAGTCAACAATTGCAAAATAATATGCCAATGGAGCTGAAACAAGTAAAACTCTTAGTGCAGTGATGACCAAAACAGGTATTCCTTGACCTAGTCCTTGCATTATTCTTCCACATGGCATAGCAATTCCAACAAAAGGATAAGTGAAACATAGTGTTCGTAAAGCACTTACACCAATACTAGCTATTTCTTTATCATCAGTGAAAAGTTCAATTATACTAGGTGTAAGAGCGTAGACAACTGCTGAAGATATAGAAACTATGATGAAGGCCCTTGATATTCCATAAATGATTATACTTTTTACTTTATCAAAACGCTTTGCCCCTGCAAACATTCCTACTGTTGTAACAAGACCGGTAGCTATTCCCATTATAGGGAGAAACATTAGCATATCTAGTCGACTTGAGATAGTGTATGCAGCTACAGCGTTAGATCCATATCCTATAATCAGAATATAGTTAAACACACCTTGTCCAAAT
>JBJLCA010000009.1:0-13806 GCA_045567915.1 Candidatus Poseidoniales archaeon
ATGGATATTGGAGATGCAGACTTATTCACTCAAGTAAATTTATTAATCAAAAATGACGTTAATCCTAGCATCGCTTCACACGGCGGAACTATTACTCTACACAGCGTAAATGATGGAAAAGCATTCGTTACAATGGGTGGTGGATGTCAAGGTTGTACTGCATCAAGTATTACTCTAAAACAAGGTGTAGAATCTTACATCGTAGCAAAAGTCGATGGTGTAAATGAAATTGTAGATATGACTGATCACACTCAAGGTGAGAATCCATACTATACTCAACCTGTTCAACAACCAGCTCAAACTGGTGGCGGTTGCGGATGCAGCACTGGCGACAGTCAAAGCAGTGGTGGCGGATGTGGATGTAGTAGCGGCGGAGGTCACAGCCATGGCGGCGGTGGCGGATGCGGATGTCATTAATTTTCTAAGCGTCAGTTTTAATACTTGCATTATATACCCATAATATCTTTACAAGGTTAAATGGCAGAAGAAGAACAAATTGAAGATAATTCCATAGAGGAAGAAAAGGTCGCCGATGCACCTGAAATTGAAGAACCTACTAGCGAAGATGAGGAAGAAAGTGCACCTTTGGAATATACTAAAAAGCTAGGTGAAGAAGAAAAGGAAGAGGACGAAGAGAGCTCATTTACAAAATTTATTGATAACTGTATTGAATATCTAGACGGAAGAAGTAGAAAGGTAGTTCTGTGGACTCTGGGAATTTTCCTAATAAGTACTTTTAATTTTATTGCATGGAATTTTGTAGAAAGTGAATTTCTGAAATATACGGGAGTCTTACTTTCAACAATGCTTCTATTTTCTGCAATGTGTGGAACGCTGATATCGTATAATGTCTACAATAAAATAAATGAAAAGAATGTCGATGTTCGTCTATCAGGTATGATTTTGTCTATCGGAAGTGTTCTAGTTACTCTATTTTTTATGATTTATCAAATTCAGAACAACAAATGTTTGACTGAATTTTCAGAAGCTAATTGTGACGCTGAGATTTCCCTTAGAGCCGTAATCACTATTTCCGTTTATGCAGGAAGTATAGGCATTGTAATGCTAATTTACGGACTAGGATTACTTGAGAAAAATTTGGTCCCTTATGCTCTTGCTATTGCATTTGGTGGATCTTTAATCCTAACTATCGTTTTATTGATGTCAGTTTACAGCTGGATTGAAGAATCGGTTTGGCTATTACTAATTCCATTGCTTTTCTTAGGAATGGGACTGGCTGGTTTACATCATAGAAGATATCAACTTGCTGGATTTGTTATTGGATGTTATATCACAGGACTTGCAGGCATTGGATGGTTAATTGAACCAAACCTAGCCTCTGGAGGGTTCCTAGGTGGAGGATTACCTATGACAGGTTCAGGATTACTATTTATTCTAAGAAGAACCGACCGCGAAGCAAGAGAAAAAATATTGTCGGATTCACAATCCTTGTTAGAAAAAGGGTTCCCAAGCAAAGCTTTGGATGCATCTAATAGATTGATTAGACGAGCTCAACGCGACGGAGTCTTGATGCAAGATTCCAGAATGTGGCTAAGCAAAGCTAGAGCACTAACTGGTCACCGAGAATATGGACGATCAATTACCTATTACTCAATGGCTCTTGAAATTGACCAAAATAACGAAGAGTTATGGTTTGAAAAAGGTGAACTACATCGAAAACTCAAACAATGGGAAGAAGCTGAAGCATGTTATCTAAATTCTACAGAAATAAGATACACATATGGTGAAGCTTGGCTAAAATTAGCTCAAATGAAAGAGAGAAGAGAGAAATTAGCCGAAGCTGAAGATGCTTATGTAATTGCCCTAGAACTTGAAAGCAACCATGGTTTTGCATACTTAGGATTAGGAAGAGTACAGTCCAAATTAGAACGTGTTAAAGAAGCTCTAAAATCCATAGAAAGATCTATTGCATTACTTAATGAAGATTACAGGCCTTACATGATTAGAGGAGATATTTACTTCAGTATCGGCGATTATGAACGTGCTGATGCTAAGGGATATTCCAAGGCAGTAAACATCCGTCCTGATTTGAAAAATGGTTGGAGAAAACTAGCAAAAGTTTACCGTTCACAAGATAAGAAAGAATTACTCATCATGGCCCTTTCAAGAATCTTAGAAATTGATTCTGAAGATCAAGCTGCACTTTGGGAAAGAGCCGAATGTCATTTTGATGAAAAGAAATTAGGAGATTCTATGGGAGATATTCATCGCCTATTGGCTCTAAATCCTGGAAATCAAAAGGCTAGAAAATTTAAGGCTAAAATCTTAGAGAAACTTGATACAAGAGAGTGGGATTAATGTTCAAACTAAAAGTAAGAAGTTTGAACCATGATTATGGCGGTTCAAATGAACAATTAGTAACTGATTTTCTTCGTGCTATTGGATTTTTAGGTAATGATGGAGGAAGAAATAAAGTTACAAAAAGGTCCCAAACAGGAATATTACTCTTTACTAAATGCTTGATACCACATCCAAAGAAATCATGGACTACAAGCGAAATCGCAAAAGAATTGGGCGTTCCATTACAAGCGATTTACAGACATTTACAATGGTTAAGAGAAGTTGGTTTTCTGACTGAAGATTTTCCTGGAAAAGCCGAAGACCCAAAGAAAGTAAGACTTTGGCATTATGATCTAAACAAAGCTTGGTCTGGTGTTGAAAATAAAGCTAGAATTTGCCTAGAAACTTATCGTGAATTCGTAGATAATTTGAATAAGGAATTAAAAGAATCAAAAAGTGAATCTCCCAGCGACATGATAAGTGTTGGAAAAGAAGAAACTTTTGAAATTGAATTGAAAGAAGTTAGAATCGAAGAAGAATCTACATATGATATTAACTTAGGAATCTTGGGAAGAGGCATTGGATTGCTATCTAACCACCATTATCCTTACAATCAATCTATGCCTTACAAAATTATAGATGAATGCTTTTTGCAAAGGCCAGACAGAGCATGGACTGCAGAGGAAGTAGCTGCTTGGATTGAAACTACACGACCTACAGCATACAGACACTTAAACAAGCTAATATCATTGGGCCTAATCGAAAGATGTAGAGCTGCCGATGGCGGACCTCCAACCAGTGCTTTTCATTTACGAAAAGGTTCACTCAAGAAAGGTTGGCAAAAAATTGAAACTGAAATCGAATTAATTTTGGATCAATACAAGAAAATAATCAAGCAAATATCTGAGACAAATGAATAAACACCATCCTGCAAACAATGTAACTCCTAAAGGAGATTATCTCAAAAATAAAAATGTCTGGTTAGCTGTAACTGGATCTGTTTCTTGTGTTGAAAGTGTAGGTATTGCTAGAGAATTACTAAGATATGGTGCAAATGTTACAATTGTAGCAAATAGGGCTGCTCTCGAATTAGTCGGTGAAAAAGCATTGGAATTTGCTTCTGGTAAACCAATAATTAAAGAAATAACTGGTCAAGTTGAACACGTAATTGCTGGCCATGAAGCGGATCTCTTGATTGTGGCACCATGTTGTGCAACTAGTTTAGGAAAGATGGTCCACGGAATCGGAGATAATCCGCCAATGTTAGTTGCTCTAACTTGTATAGGTGCAAAGACTCCAATGATTGTAGCTCCTGCAATGGATAAGAACATGGCCAATTCCAAAATTGTAAAACAAAATTTAAAAGATGTCAAAAAGTTTGCAACAGTTTTAGATCCAATTATGGTTGAAGGAAAAGCTAAGTTACCCTCAAAACTTAGAATAACTGCAGAAGCATGTAAAATTGCTGGACCTAATAATTTAAAAAAAAATAAAATCCTAGTCATTGGAGGAGGAAGTAGTGAAGAAATTGATGATGTTAGAGTAATAACTAACAAATCTACGGGTAAAATGGCAAAACATCTTGCTGAAACTGCATTTAGCATGGGTGCTGAAGTACAACTTTGGATGGGGAATTCAACTGAAGAAGTTGGCGAGTGGATTGCGCAAGAAAAATTTAGTTCTACCGAAGATTTAAACAAAAAGATAAAGAAACTGGGAAACTATGATGCAATACTTGTTCCTGCTGCATTATCTGATTTTATTCCAACTAAAAGTAAAGGGAAAATAAATTCACAAAAGGTACCTGAAGTTAAACTGAAGAAAGCTAAGAAAAGTATTGAAATGATAAGAAAGAAACATAAAGGATTACTGTGTGCTTTCAAACTTGGTTCGAACATAAAAGATAATGAATTATTAGAAAAAGGTAAATCTCTTTTGAAGAATGCTGATATGGTTATTGCAAATCATTCTGAAGTATTGGGCAATGAGAAAACAAAAATCGCAATTATCACAAAGAAAGATAATACTTGGATTGAAGATACAAAAGCTAACGCCTCTAAGTTAATCTTAAAAGAAATTGCGGGAAAAATCTAAGCTTTATGAGCTTGTAATTTTCTAATATTTATCGTAAGAAGAGCATTTCGAATTACATCTTCTGGAACTCTTTGTAAAAGCCCCATAACTTGTAGTTCGTCAATAATATTTCCACCGTGATAAGTTGCCTCACGAGGTTTGAGCCCAAATTCTCTGATCAAATGACGCTCAATTACTCTTTTTGCTGTAGTGGCATGACCGGGATAGTAAGTCTCTTGTAACATTTCAATGACTGATTTGATGCGAATTTTAAAGTTCTTTTTCTTCTCAGCTTCTATCCTTTGTTTTTCGTCCAAATATTCCTCTATAGCTGTATATTCAGCTGAAAGGTGTCGTAATAAACGTATGCCTTAGCTTAATTCTAAAACCCCCCGCCAATGTATCAAGACTTAGCCGAGGTCGCTTAGCCTGGTATAGCGCGGGCCTGGAAAGCCCGTGGGAGCAATCCCTCGCGAGTTCAAATCTCGCCCTCGGCGCCATTTTACTTCTCGACGACGTGCTGTTTGACAGATTACGTCGTTTTGGGCTCATATTGAACGATTAGAAGGGTGTCCAAAAAGGGGTGGGTAAAGTTTGGACCCCTCATGGTATTCCGAAGAAATCTAACGCAAGCATAATTAGTAAGATTACTAGATGCACAACTAAGTAAAACTTAGTAGAAAGCATGTTTATTTTTGCCATAATTATTCATTACCCCTCATATTAATCCGAAATAATCTAACACAACCCAAATTATTATGATTCCTAGATGCACAACTAAAAAAGAGTAAAATCCAAACTCATTGGCAGTCACGTTACATCACCAGCATCTTTTGCCATAATTCCATTAAACCTTTCAATTATATATCAATTTCCTAAAATTTGTAGACGCCCTACCCTACAATACAACGGGGTGCCCTTTTCTGTTAAATTTAAATTACACCAGATCTAATTAATTCAATTATTACATAAACCAAGCAAATTATGCTAATTATAATGCCAATTCGTCCTCTCTTTACCTTAGAGGAAGGCCTGAATCCTAAAATCGGCTCAGCCTTATCAGCTAACTTTTCTTCAATTTTACTCACCATATTTTATTAAAAAAAATGGAGTTAATAACTTTTTTCCACAAAAAAATTACCAGCTTTCGTGTGCCTGACGAAAATTAGATCCATAACAATTATGGCAGAATTTTTTACCTAAGGATTCAACTTCCCAAGCTTCTTTTTTACACTCTTCACACAAAACATTACCTTCAGACATAGTTAAATGTTATATCAATTATTTTAATCCTTACTAACTGCTGAAATATCGGCTACATCTTCTAACGTTAATTTGAATTGTTGCTGAATAGGCCCATAACAATCTAAACAATATTTGTTACCTTTCTTTAGCTCTTGAATTTCTTCGCTATCTTCTTGAATCTCAATTTCAAAACCTTTTTCGTTACAAACCATGCACATTGCTTCAGACATAATTATGAATGAAACTAAGGTTTCATAAAGATTTTGATTAAGAAAACCAAGAATGACTGCCAAATTGATTCTGACTAACTATTTTGTTAGTCTCCGAATAATATTTCAATCCGTTAAGTACGGAATCAAGATAACTAATTAATTTTGGTTTAGCATAAAGAAAGAAAGGTATAATTTTTATTATTTTATTACCTTTGTTGAATATGTAAGTCTTAACATTAATAGAAAGTAAACTGGTAGAATCGTCCCCTTCTAAACGCCAAGAAACAAGGGAATCATTTCCTTGAGAATCTCCAATAACTAAATCATAGCCTTCACCTTCGAACCATTCTGTGAAATTTCTTTCCAAATTACGCCCATTGTGATATTCAATTCTATCAATAAAATTATTTCCATCCCAAGAAATTACTTCATTTGTCTTACAAAAAGGATGAAACTTCTCAAGATTACGCTCTGACGAAATTATTTTCCAAACTTCAGTTTTACTTGAATCTATATGAATTTTCCTTTGGACTGACCAAAAGTAATCTTCAGACTGACTTTGAATCTTTGTCATCTACTGCTCCGTATACCGTTACTGCAATTATTGAACCTAAAATAAGAAACATCCCTATTGCTTGCTGCAAAGAAGGTGATTCCGATAATAGAAGTATGCCCCAAACTATGGTTAAGGTAGGCTGAAGAAGAATTGCAAATGAAGTATAAGCTGCAGGCAAACGAGGCAAAGAATGAGCTATGGCTAACCAGCCTATTACTTGACTCAAGATTGCTAAAGCTAACAACCAACCATGCATCGGAACGCTTGGCTGAAAATCTATCGGTTCAACATGTATTGATTGTAATGGCAAAAAGCTGAGAATTACAAGACCTAAGGCACAACCTGCTGTTGAGTCAAACTGTAAATTTACGGCTGGAGCTAATTCTCTATTCGCAAATCTATATATTATCAAAAATAAAGAATAAAAAATGGCTGTGAAAACTCCTGCTATGACGCCTCGCACTGGATGCTCACCGTAAGGATCATCATCTAAAACTCCAGATATTAAAATGAGTCCAAACATTACAATTGGCAAGCAAATTAGTATCGACAAATTAGGCCTCTCGCCAAACAGCCACCAACTAACTAATGTTACAATTATAACTTGAGAATTGCCAATCAATGTACCAATTCCAGTTCCTATCCAATCAACTGTGCTATGGTAAGCTAAGAAATCAAGGGAAAAAGCAAAACCTGCTATAACTGCAATTAATCGTGTATTAGTTGAACGCGAATCTTTAGCTTTCCGAAACAGGATTATAATCAAAAGAAAAGGAAGTGCGTAGAGCATTCGGAAAAAAGCTCCAGTCAATGGATTTGCGTCTGAAATTGCATAAAGAATGGGTGCGAATGAAACTACGATGCCTCCAAACATGGCTATTGCCATTGATTTTTGAAGGTTTTGAGACCCCATATGCTTCAACATCTCAGCACCCATATATGAAATGGTCGAAATATTAAAATGTAAGAAAAGTTGGTGCTCCCGCCGGGATTTGAACCCGGGTATTCGGCTCGAAAGGCCGAGATGATGGGCCGGACTACACCACGGGAGCTAACTTACATCTTACAAAGCTAGGATTTAATATTATTGTATTACTTTATACTTGGAATGATTTGAGTTTAGATTTCATTTTTTCTATTTGTCTCTGAAAATTTTCCCTCTGTATGGCCAGTTCACCTTGGTATCTAGTTTGTGAAGCTTCTAAAGCATCATAATTTTCAGTTTTAACCTTTTCAATCTCTAATTTGTACGATTCTCTCTCCTTTTCCAACAACAATTCAAGTTCCTTAATTCTTTGTTTTAGAGTATCGATTTCATCCACATTGCTCTTACTGTGGTGCAGTTTAAACAATTAGTTGCATAACTATCTTAATACGCATTGTATTGATTGAATGATGTGGAGAGATCCTTCAAGAACTAATCAGAATTATAAATTCAATTATGTTGCATCTGATGGTTGGGGAGATCCAGTTCAAATTAATAGACGGCCAAATTCCAAAATGTCCTTTTCAAGTTACGAAAAAGAACAACTAAAAGAATCAATTGGTATCTTAACAATCGCATTTACATTGGCACTAAGTGACGGATTAATGGATGTTCTTAACAATCCTGATATCCTCATTACAACACTTCCTCTAGCTTTTGCTGCTGTGATAACTGGTTTTTTACTTCATGAATTAGCACATAAGTGGATGGCTCAACAGTATGGATGCTGGGCTGAATATAGGGGAAATAAAAATGGCCTGTATTTTGCGCTAATGATGTCTGTATTTGGATTTTTATTAGCTGCACCCGGTGCAGTCATGGTCTCAGGTAATATCACAAGTAGACAAAATGGAATTATTGCTGCAGTTGGCCCACTAACAAACATCGCTATCGCTATTGTAGCATTCCCATTCTACATATTCACTGCCAATATTGATATTTGGATTGTAGGGGAACTTGCTAGATTTTTAATTATAATTAACCTGATTCTTGCAGGATTTAATATGATACCTGTTCAACCTTTGGACGGGTCGAAAATAATTGTATGGAATAAAGCTGCTTATTTTGGAATTATTGGAGGAATTATTACTTTGGCGCTAATCTATTGGAATACGCCAACTTTCTCTTTCTAATGGCCACTACATGGGTGCTTTATGATGGAATTTGCTCTTTTTGTAAAAGTAGTGTAAGCAATTTTGAAAGAAGTTTGGAAAAAAGGAATTGTAAAATAAAACCGCTCCAAAATGAAACTGTAATGAAAATATTAGGAATCCAAGAAGGTGATGATTTACCTGAAATGAAAATTATTGGGGACGATCGAAAATTATATGGTGGCGCAAGAGGCATTGTTTTTCTCTGCAGAAAAATATGGTGGGCTTGGCCGTTATGGGCTTTAGCACACTTACCGTTAACTATGAATATTCTTGATTATATCTACAAATGGGTCGCAAAAAATAGACACCGTGCTATTGTATGCGAAATTTAAATGAGAATTGCACCACTAATTGCTATCGCTTTCGCTTTCTTTTTAATTGCAATTTACCCAATTTATTCTGAAGACAACGTAGATGAAAATTTAACATATTCAGATGAAGACAATGACGGAATCCCTAGTGATAAAGACAAATGCCCTGAAGAAAACGCAAGTGGTAAAGATATTGATGAAGATGGATGTATTGACTCAGAAATTACTAAAGAAGAAGTTGATTATTTGGAAAGATTAGCCAAAATCAATATTGGCCAATACATCATATTTGCTGTAATCTCTCTTTTCTCAACTGCCATTTATTGGGAAAGAGACCGAATTAGTGCATTACTTACTGATAAAGATGAATTAAGTGCTGAAAACTATAAACAAGTAGGAGGTAGTGATGAATTTGTAGAAGATATTGATTATGATAACTTAGGTAAAAATCGAGACCTCAATATACAAAAAGATCAACAACGAAGTAGATTAAGTTTTTCATTTTCAGAACTGAATGCTGAAGCAAATAATAGTATTCAATTAATAGCTTTAATTTGTATAGTCTCATTTATTTTTATTCCTGAATTTTCATGGATTGGTGTAGAGGGAGACCGAACTGAAAGTGATGGTTCAAATGTAGAATTCGAGGTCGAACATTATTCTCATATTATGGAACACACATATCCCATAACTGAAAACGAAACCAATGTATTAGGCTACATTAGTTCGGATTGTACTAATGATATTGATAAAATTCATAACTGTAATTATCGAGCTTCCTTATTTGACACAATAGATAGTATTCTTTCGGTTTCGATTATACTGTGTTTTATGCTAGTCCTGCTTGCTTTCCGTGCTGAAAAATATAGACGAATGATAGCTGTAGTTTTTTCATTGACACTTGTGGTTACAATGTCCAGTCTGTTGATATTTACAGCATTAATTGATAATGCACTAGAATCTGATGAACACTTACTTGATTCTAGACAAGTTAATGGAAGCGGATGCTGGATGTCTTCACCAGTTATATGGGGTGATGGAAACTGTGTTGGAGTCGATAACGAAGGGAATATTTATTCTGAAATATTTACATTTAGCCCTGGACCTGCGTTTTATTTAATTTTAATATGTAGTTCAATACTTTTCTTAGGGCTATTCACTACAATTGAACCCTTGCTGGAATCAAGAAAAGTTAGCTGGAGTAAAGCAATACAAAGCAACTGGCAAGTCTTTGCAATTATTGCCATTACAATATTCCTTTGGAGAGTAAACGTACTCATTACAAATATTTAGATGGTGCGGGGGGAGGGATTCGAACCCTCGTACCACTAAGGACCGGATCTTAAGTCCGGCGCAATTGGCCAGGCTATGCGACCCCCGCAGTTTAGAACCCATGTAGAGAACCTTTAAAGAGAGCTTCATTGTAAAAATGTTAACCAAAGTTTAGGAAATTAATAATGTCTACAGCGATTACTGCAAAAATAATATCACAAGCTGGTAAAGCAAATCCGCCTTCATTAGTAGCATTGTATGGTGGAACTTTGGGTGAAAGAAAGGCTTCAATTACGGAAATTGAAAACGATCTTAAGGCAGTTGGATTAAATGTTATAGAATTCAATGCAAGACGCTATTTATCTGAAAGTGATTTGTGTCTTCCACTCGTTCAACAAATAGTTACTGAGCTTAAAGGAAATGCAGGAAATAATGGAACCACTTCAGATTTAGTAAATCGGATAAATGAGAGCGCTCCAGTTATTTTATCAACATCTCTTTCGAGTGAAAACAGAGTCGAAATGATTCACCAGTTCGATTCGGCCATGAAAAAATTAGCCGCAATATCTATACAAAAAAAGCCCCTTGTTATTACTCTACAAGGAATTGAACGGGCTGTTTCTGGTTCATTCATAAAAATATCTGAATTTATATCTAATTACATAAATATCAATGGTTTTATGTTTATCATTTCTCTAGGAAATGAAAATCTAAAGAAAGAAATTCTAGAGGCAAACGTAAATATTACTTCTGAAGATTTTTTGGAGGATACTTTTGATTTTGTAGCCAAATTTGGAACTGTAAATGAACCTGTAGTTAGTAATAAGAAAAAAAGTAAAAATGATGACTTATTCACACCACCTGTTGGATTAGAAGTTGAAAGTGGAGCTGTAATAGCTGCAAAAAGAAAAGGACGAAGTATTCCTAAGGCCCCAATAAAGAAAAGCTCAAGTGGATTCAGGGTGAGAGAATTAGCCGGAAAGAAAGCTACCATCAGGAAGAATAAACCAAAGAGGAGAATAGTAAAAAAAGTAAGTTCTCAGAACAAAGCTGTTAAGTTCAAACCAGTTGGCGCTAATAAGACTGATTCATTCCTAAAAGCTGTACAATCTAATGATATCTTTGCAGCTAAAAAATTCTGGAATAATGCTAATACTTTATCATACCAAGAATTTACAAATGTTGTTAATTCTATTTTAAAAGAGGCATCAAACAAAGATTCTCGAGTTAGAGCTACTGCAATTACAGGTTTAGCATCAATTGCAAAAGGTGTGTCTTGGGAAATGCCATCTGAAGTAATGGATCGTGCATTAATCATGACTGGAGATGGATCTAAAGAAGTGAAAGATGCCGCAGCTGATGCAATAAAAGAAATGAATTCTGCAGGTGTTGAAAAAGGACCAGCTACAACTCCATCTGCAACTGAATCTACTAGCACATCAGGATCAATGGAACTAAATGAATTAGATACTGATAGTATGTTAGGTAATACTTCTGGAAGTGTCGCCTCTATGGCTATCGGTTCCGGAACTGGAGGAGTTAAAGTAATGGGAGGAAGTGAATCAAGTTTGGGCAGCGCCCCTACATTTAAGATGACTGAAAAAATACCCTCAATAAAGAAAGATAACGTACCAAAATTCAAACCTACTGAAAATAAAAATTCTTTCAAAGTAGTTGATGATAAAAAGAAAGTCCCAAAATTTAAGCCTACTGAAAAGAAGAAGAAGAATGTGTTTAAAGTAGTAGATTAATCAACTTTGAAATAAATTTTATTATCTTCAACTTGGAAATTATCCATACCTTCGTCACAATCTCCAATAATCAATTCTGCTGGTTTAGATCTAGTCTCTGATATTATGTATTCCCAGTCTTCTTTGTTCAATTTTGGAGAATCTTGTTCTAACCAGACTTTTAATGATATTGAAGCTTCTAAATCTAAATCAAGCTCCTTTCTCTTAGATTGAATACGTCTAGTTATCTCTCTTGCCAAACCTTTAGAAATTAAATCTTCGGTAATCTCTACATCCAATACAAGTGAAATATCGCCTATTTCCTCCATGTCAAATGTAGAAGCTGCATAACCTTCCTTTTCCACTCTCTTGATATTAATATCTTCCATTGTTATATCAAAGCCTGCCAATTTTGCCTTACCTTCCTTAATTTCAGATAAAAGTACATCTGGTTCAGATTGTGACAATTCAGACAGTACTTTTGGCAATTCAGCCCTACACTTTGCACCTAAAACTTTATGATTTGGTAAAATCTCAATTCTTTGAAATCTATCTAAATTATTTTCAGTAGTTAACTTTTCTACGTTCAATTCCTCAGCTATTATTGAATGGAATTCACTTAGATCGGGACCTCCAACGATCCAACCTTCCTTACAAGGTAATCTTTGACGACGTTTGGCTTCAACTCGAATTTTACGCCCAGTTTCAGCAAGCATTCTTACTATAGACATTCGATTTTCCAAATCTAAATCTTGCGGTGGTAAATCTTTTGAAACTAAATCCGAACCAATAGGCCAATCTGCCATATGAACTGAAGTACCTGTTAAATCAAAATGTATCTTATCTGGCATATACGGAGCTACTGGAGCCATGAGCTTACTAACTGTTAACAAAACCTCGTGAAGGGTGAATTGACAAGCTTGTTTGTCATGACTATCTGCCTCATCCCATAATCTTCTTCTTGAACGACGGACATACCAATTAGAAAGATCATTGATTACAAAATTTTCTAATTCTCTTGCTGCCTTATGAAACTCCCATGAGACGTATTGATTGTGGTAATTTTCAGCAACTGTAGAAACTCTAGAAAGAATCCATCTATCTAATGCATTTCTTTTATCAACAGTAATAAAATCTTTATTATAATCAAAATTATCGAGTATTGCATAATCTAAATGGAATTTATGAACATTCCATAAAGTCAAGAACATTTTCGCATAAGTTTCTCTAACTCCATTAGGATCAAAATTCATCGGATTCCAAGGGGCACTTTGTGAAGTCATGTACCAACGAATTGCATCAGTACCTTCCTTGTTGAAATGGTCCCATGGATTGACAACATTCCCTTTAGATTTACTCATTTTCTTGCCTTCATTATCTAAAATATGTCCTAAAGATAGGCATCTTTTGTAGGAAATACTATCAAAAACAGTAGTTGATACTGCTAGCAAAGAATAGAACCATCCTCTAGTTTGGTCTACAGCTTCACAAATATAATCTACTGGAAAACTATTTTCAAATTTATCTTTATTCTCAAAGGGATAATGCCATTGTGCAAAAGAAGCACAGCCTGAATCAAACCAACAATCCATAACATAAGGCTCACGAACCATTTCTCCACTACAACCTTCTGCTGTACAACATAATTTTACATCATCTACATACGGCCTATGCAATTCTTTAGGAGCTGGTGAATTCTTTGTTTTTAGTGAATTCATTTCCTCAATACTTCCTATACAGTGTTGGTGACCGCATGATTCACAAATCCAAACTGGTAACGGTGTTCCCCAGTACCTTTCTCGACTTATTGCCCAATCCTTGATATTTCTTAACCATTCACCAACACGGCCAGTCCCAGTCCATTCTGGAGCCCACTCAACTTGTGAATTGTAATCGATTATCTTGTCTTTTACTGCAGTCATTCTTACAAACCAACTATCCATTGCATAGTACAATAACGGATGATC
>JBJLCA010000010.1:0-13529 GCA_045567915.1 Candidatus Poseidoniales archaeon
TCTATGAGAATTAAAGAAATTTATAGTATGCTAATGACTGTAAAAGAACAGACTGATGAAGACTTACGGTCAGCATTAAAATTATTGTCTGATAATATGCTAGGTGAATAATAATGGCCCAAAAAATAGTTTCAACTGGAATTGAGCGTTTGGATGAGGCTTTGATTGAAGGTCAAGGTGTTGTCTTAGGAAGTTCTATCTTAATCGAAGGTAGTTCTGGATCTGGAAAAGAATTGTTATCTAAACAATTTGCTTCTGCTGGTGTTGGATCTGAAACAGTTGTATACTTTTCAACTGACGAAACTTCAGACGAACTTATTGATATTTTTGAACAATATAGGTGGGCTACTGACTTACGTATTGTTAATGTAGGAACTCAGTACTTTGAAAAAGTTCTATCTCGTGAATTACAAGCTTCTCGTTTCAAACAAGAAGGTCTTTCTGTATCTGAATTAAGAAATTTAGGGTCTTATGGTTCAACCTCTGACCAGATTAATTTCGTAGCAGACATGGTTTATGAGATTTCTAAATTAAAAGCGCCTTTCAGAGTTGTTATTGATTCATTAGATTTCTTTTTACAATATTACAATCCTTTGGAAGTATTATCTGCCGTAAGAACAATTAAGGAATATGCACAAGCAAATGGTGGTACTGTAATGTACACTATTTCAGATGGTGCACACGAACAAAAAATTCACAGTCAGCTTGAAGCTATTTGTGACTTGGTCATTCAACTTGAAGTTGGAAGAATGGCTGCTGAGTTTGAAAACCGTTTAATTATCAAAAAGATTCGAAATCATCCTGAGAAGGCTGCTGTTATGATTTATGCTGTAACAGACAGTGGATTAACTCCAGAGATGATTACTCGTGTCGCTTGATGATAGTTCAAAACTAGACTTAAACGATATTGATCGAGTGTTCGCATTGTGGGTAATTTTAGTAATCCTATGGAATTATGGATATCCCAATGCTGAGCCAATTTACGATGTCTTAGTTGCAATTAGCTTGTTCTTTATCGTTAAGTTCATTCGTACTAATTTGTAGATATCTTACACGAGTTATATCTAAATAGTACTTATTTGTTGATTCATATGGACTGGCTGAATCTATTAGGTAAAGGGTTGTTTTCTGGAGCTGTGATTGTCGCCGCAAGCGAAATTGCTAAAAAATCGACAATATTTGGCGCATTGGTAATTTCCTTACCTCTCGCAAGTATTATGTCAATAACTTGGTTGTATAATGATACAAAAGACAAGACTCAAGTTGCTGACTTTGCTGAAAGTATTGTTTGGTTAATCATTCCATCAACGGTACTGTTTCTCACTCTTCCTATCTTGCTAAGGCGCGATTGGGAATTTGAAGCCGCGATGAGTGTTGGAATTTTACTGACAATTGCTGCCTATGCTGCAGGTATTGGCCTTTCTAAGTATGTTGGGAATGTCTCGTAACTTTAGATAATCTTATGAATCCCTTGCACTTTTTATTTTAGGTTAAAATGAAAAACACTATCTCTTTAAGTCTGATATTTTTCATAATAACCACTGGTTGTACGGGGCCAGGGAGTCTTTTTGGTGACGAAGATTCTGAAGAGGTTCCTTTTGAATATGATTTAACAATTGAAGATATGTGGAATGATATTCCTATTAACCAAACTTCAGCTTCAGATATCATAAATTTAACTTATGAATTTAGCAAAAGTCCGAGAGTTACTAATTTGACAGAAATTGGATATAGTATCAACAACCAACCTTTACTTTTAGTTGAATTTGGTGACTACGATCCTGCCGTGCCTACTGTCTATTTTGTAGCCGCTCAGCATGGTAATGAGCCTGCTTCAGTTGATTCTGCATATTTACTAGCTAGACACTTTGCCAGAGGGTCTCCTGAAGAAGTAGATCCTATCTTAGAAAAAATAAATCTTGCTGTATTTGTAATGGTAAATCCAGATGGAAGAGATGCCGGATCTAGAGGCAACGTAAATGGCACTGATCTAAATCGTGACCATATGAAATTGTTAGAGCCAGAAGGTAAGATAATGCAAAAGGCTTTTCAAAAAATTCATCCTTCTGTGACGGTGGATATGCATGAATTTGGAGGCGCAGGAACTATAATTTTCCAAGTAGCTGCACCACAAAACCCTGTAACTCATCCTGATGTGCTAGCTGCTTCATATGTTTTGGAAACTGATGTTATTGAAGCAATTAACGAAGAGTGGGGTTTTGGAAGCGTTACTAATTATCCTCCAACTACCAGTTCCCAAGATTCCAGTATTCATCGTAACCATTTTGCAGTTCATGGGTCCGTAAGCTTACTGTTTGAATCTGCAGTTTCTGAAGAATATTCTGAGAGAGTAAGGCTTCAGAGTTGGGCTGCAATTGCAGTAATTGATGAAGTTGTTGACGACCCTGGTTACTATTTGGATGCAAGACAATCCTCTGATGAAGAAGGACAAGAAGGCAACGATATTGTGTACGCATACTTGTTCGAATGTAATGATCCTGCAACTACAGAGACTCTCCGAATTTTAAAAGATCACGGATTCAAAGTTGGGTACAAAGCTGATGACCAAAGTGTAACTTCTATACATTATGAAACATTTCTGCCGACTACAAGTTTTCCTAATGGAACTGCCCTAGTTCCAATGGATCAAATTGGATGGAGAATGATAAGTGAATTAATGGAATATACTTCCACCAAAGACCAGCATTACACCAATTCTCCTAAAGACAGAGGACAAGATGCTTGGAGAGCATTGGAATCTGTTAACTATGAGATTGATAATAACGTGTGTAAAATTGAATAGATAGTGCTTAAATAACGCAGATATCGTGAATTAATATGGAAGAAAGTCTAGCTTTGTTGATAGTCGGTGGAGTTTTATCATTTATGGGGATTGCAATGAATATAAATCCTATCAAATTCGATGAAGATCTCTTAGGTGCTCTAGAAGGCGAATTAAGTGATAGAGAAAATATGCTTCGAAATTTCGGGGCGCAGCTTAGAACAGTAATTGGTGCTTTAGCAATTACTCTTGGGATTATTGCAATATATAACAGAGACTTACCAACAAGCGATGCCGAAGATTTATTAATTTCAATGGGAATAGGATTTGTTCTTTTGATGGGAGTTGTTGTTGCCGGACACTATAGAGGATTTGTTGATAGGCTTATCATTCCTCCTCTGGTTATTTTTAGTGTATTGAGTGCAATTTGTTTCTATGCCGGATTAA
Organism: Candidatus Poseidoniales archaeon; assembly: GCA_045567915.1. GTDB lineage: Archaea > Thermoplasmatota > Poseidoniia > MGIII > CG-Epi1 > CG-Epi1. The sequence continues at coordinate 3,230 of JBJLCA010000010.1, forward strand.
TGTAAACTAATGGTTTTACCTCCTAAAGATCACCCAAGGTACAAATCGCTTTTAGCTCGTGAAAAATTAGTTGATGCTTCAGATGTTGTAGCTAAACAAGGGCTAATTGCCCATGGTAGAGGAGAAGCATTTGATTATTTGTTAGGTGAACAAACCTGTTTACCGGCCTTAAGTGCCATAAAAGCTGCAGCTTCTGCTTTAATTGAAGCTAAAAATCCAGTTATTTCTGTAAATGGTAATGTTGTTGCATTGGCTGCTAGAGAAGTTGCAAGACTTTCTGAAATAAGTGGAGCTAAAGTAGAAGTTAACCTGTTCCACAGAACACCTGAAAGAGTCAAAGGATTGACTGAAATGATGAAAAAAGTAGGAATTGATGCTCTTGGTGAAAATGCTGATGATAAAATCCCTGGATTAAGCTCAGAACGTGCTAAATGTTGCTCTGATGGAATTGGATCTGCAGACGTTGTTCTTGTTCCACTAGAAGATGGAGACCGGTGTGAGGCTTTAGTAAAAATGGGGAAAAAAGTGATTACTATTGATCTAAATCCACTCTCAAGGACGGCTCAAACTGCTCACATTACTATCGTCGATGAGTTAACTCGGTGTTTACCTCTACTTTCTGACTTTGTTAAAGAAAAGAAAGGTTTGGATTCTTTCGATAATAAACAATGCCTTTCTGATGTTCTAAATTATATGGCTGAGAGGATAAGCTCATGAGCGTTCTAAATATTTTATTTGTAGGAAGTGATGAAATCGCACGTTCTATTGCAAAAAAGTCAGACTCTAGAGACGTAGACAATTATATTTACAAAGATTTGAAAGAAGGAGGATTGTTTTCAACAATTTCAATATTAAGGCCAAATAATTATCCTGATAAGCCTAAGCCTTTTTTCACTTCGTTAACTGTTTCTGATTTTGGAATTATTGAAGTTAACAAAGTAGATGGTTCTTTTGGAGAAGTTATTGTTTCGATGGCCTCTGCAGGGATAAAAGACGGGCTTGTAATCATAAATCCCTCAGAAGGCGAATGGGTTGATGATTCTCAAGTAAAAACATTGTTGCAACAAGCTGGGCTCTCTAATTGGGAATTTATTGAAAATGACGGTATTCTGATAAGAGAAAAACTAATTGAAGTCCTGAATCAAATTAAACCAAATGAAGACGATGGTTTTGTGGTGGCTGTTGATCAAGCCTTTACTGTGAAAGGTGTTGGATTGGTAGCTATTGGCCACGTGCAATCTGGAAAAGTCAATAAACATGATGAATTGATTTTGGCAGGTTCTGAAGGAAATGCAATTGCTCGTTCTTTACAAGTAATGGATTTGGACGTTGATGTTGCGAATGTTGGTGATAGGGTTGGATTAGCAATGAGAACGGCTGGACCCTTTAGGGAAGATTTGTTAGGAAAAGGATCAATTTTAGCGGATTCGAATGAAAGATTTACCGTGGAATCAAAGTCGAAATTTGAATTAGATAAAGCTGCATTTCAAAAAAATGATTTGGCTAAAGGCGATGTTGTACACCTCTGTTGTGATTTACAATTCGTAGTTGGTAGAATCTCTGAAATTAGTGATTGTGTGCATATTGATTGGGATTTTCCAATTGCTCTAAATAAATCATCTAAAAGAAATCCTCTAATTGTACAGCTAGAAGCTAATCCTCGAATTATGGGATTTGCTAAATTCAAATAGCTTTATAGCTCGGTTAAAAATATTGAATCTGGTGTGTTATGTTCAATAAGCGTAATTTTAGAATTCTTGCCTTCGGGCTAACTCTGTATTTTTTTATAACAAATATAATTATTGGAAACTATATTTTGAATGCAGGAACCTGGGGTGGTGGGCTTAAATTCTTAACAAATTGGAATCTATTACTCAATTTTATTATTGCGGGATGTGCTTTACTTAATGAAAGAGATTCAAAATTTAATTCATACTATTTCATATTGCCTGCATCTATGGTTTTGAATGTACTCGTATTTTTGCTGTATTGGATTATTAAATTATTAGGTGGATTTGGTCCTGCTCCTGGTGGTTGGTCTATTTTTTCTGTCTTGAAAGATTACTATATGCATTTCGGAACTTCGGTTTTCTTGTTTGCTGAGGTTATGTTGTATTCGAAAGCCTTTACCAACTGGAAAAACGAAATGCCTGTTTTCGGAGGTATTTTTGTAGCTTATATTATTTGGTTAGAGTTTTTCTTACAACTTAGAAATAATACGCCGTGTGGAACTATCTCTTGTGGTTTTCCTTATCTCTTTTTGAATGATCTTGATTATATTGGAAGGTTGATTTTTTACGGAATAGTGCTTACTTTGGGAACTATCTCTTGGATTGGTTGTAAAAAATTAGTCAAAGGTCCTGGCCACTCTTTATTTTAGATTATATGCCATTATTTCTTCCCAATTATCTGGCTTAGGAGGCCATCCTTCCGTCATGTATGTGTAAAATTCTTTTACGTCTTTGACTTGTAAAGCTTCATTGCTTTTCATTTCTTTTGATATTGTAGAAAATGTATCTTCAGAATCTATCGCATGAACTGCTCCAACATGATTAGGATAAACTTTAGTGTCTCCAGGTAATTGTTCCAATTTTCTTAAGCTATTGTAAAGCATCTCTGTTTTTTCACGAGGGTCTCCGCCTAAATCTACTCGACCTACATCTCCAATAAACAAACAATCTCCAGATAATAAATTATCTTCAACTAAATAGCAATTATGATCATAAGTATGCCCTGGCGTATACAGTACTTTCAATTCGGCATTTCCTATTTTTAAGATATCGCCGTCTTTAGTTTCTATTTTTTTACCTTTGTATTTTGTTATTTCACTCTTGACAATCCCATCTAATCCATTTTCTCCTGCAAAATAACCTGATGCAGATTTACGATCTGCATGAGTATGAGTATCAATTACATATTTCACAATTGGGAATTCTAATCTTTTTAACTCTTCATGAATATCTTCTTCAAATCCTTCAAACGAATCTACTATTGCACATTCTCTTCTTTTCTTACAAAGAACAATATAACTTACACAACCCGTTCCTCCGAGTATGAGTTGAGAAATATGAACCATATCATCTTAAAAATGTAAAGGTATATAATATAATAAGTCACATACACCTTTATTTCCACTGGAAAACAAAAACTATTCGACAGCTTATTTTTTTATTTTAGAAATATGATATACACCTTAAATCCTGGAGTGGAAACCAAGGTCTCAGTGCCTCTTTTTTCAAAAAAAGTTTATGATAACATTTTATATAATCCCCTAAAACTCGATAATTAACGTATTGCATCGCAATACTCGGATAAAATATGTACCAAAAAACAACCTTTGCAATACTGGTTGCTCTGTGTTTCTTAGGAGCACAAGCATCTACTGCAGTCGAAGAAGGACCTACTTTCTCTACAGGAGACACCTGGGCATTCGGTCAAGAAATTGATCTTATGGAAGAAGTAAATTCTGAAATCCAAGAGCTCGAGGATATGATTACTCAGGAGATTATTGAAAGTGATAATTTTACTCAAATTCGAAACTGGACAGGGTTAGGTTTAGACTCTTTTGAACTAAATAATGAAGCTGTATTAGGATTTTTCTATACCGGCGAAATTGTAGATGATTTCGATAATATGGTTCATATGCAAACAGAACAGTCCTTGTATTCTCACACAATAATTGGAACTAAATTTACAAGCATGTTACCTCCTGCAGGAACACATGACTTAAAAATTAAAGCATATTGTGCTGATGAAGACTGGAATGATGATACCGAAGAGTGTGGAGAAGATGACGACGCTGGTCAAATTGCGTTGTTAGATAACAACACAGGAGAACCAATCGTTATGGAGCAGATTGACACAGTATTGAGTGGCGGTATGCATTATATCGCTAAAGTAACTCAAGATACTTGGTGGACACAAGATACACACGAGTTAGTAAAAACGCAAATTACAGTAGCACTCGGTGCTTCCGCAGATTTAACACTTAGAAATGTACCTAACCTTACCTATGAAGGAGAAAGCATTCTAACAGCAATTTCAGGCCCTCAATTCGAATGTGAAGATGGTTCAACTATTGAATTCGAGGCAGCAAATGATGGCTGGGAAGATTGTGAGGACGGAAGTGATGAACCACGAGATGAAGATGGCGACGGATCCACAGATCAGAGATTCGAGTGTGATAATGGAGACACATACCCATTAGATTATGTAAATGATGATGAATGGCACTGTGAAAACGGTGAAGATGAAGGAGAAGGCGGAGTTTCTCCTTGCTCTAATTGGGAAGAAGACGAAGAAGAAAAAGCAAGCTACTGTTATGAGACTCTTGATGTTATTTACGAAACTGCAGTGGTTTCAATGGATGCAGAATTAAGTATTAACTTATTATTTGATTTTGGAGACAACCCAATGAATGCTATGAATCTTCCTTTAGAAGAGAATAAATATTGGGAAGGTGAATTAGACAGACTAACACTTAGCGGAGATATAGGTGGAAAAATAGAAATTTCAAAACCTGAATTATCAATATGCCCTGATTTGGACTGCGATCAGTTACCTGAGATGCAGGAATTATACTCAGGAATTACAGATGCACTTCAAGAACTTCACGATAATGAAACATTCAGTATCACTGTTGATAGAAATGACGACGGCCTTCCAGATGTAATTACTGAGTGGAATGACATGTTCCCAATGTACATACCTGAAACTTGGATGGATGAAGTATTCAAAGAAATTGCAGATCAAGCATTCTGTGACGATGAAGAATCTGCAGAGGAAGGAGAAGAGTGTGACGAAACCGCAGAAGAAGAATATGAGAAATTAAATTTGAGAATTGAAAACAATCGTTTTGCTTTCGGACCGTACAATTTACATGATATTGAAGATTTTGAATCATTGCCTTATGCATTTGAAACTGGAGAAAAAGAAAGCATTCAGTCTAGCACTGGAGAATCTTACGAAGGATACCAAGTATTCCCAACAGACAGATGTTCAGAAAACAATCCAGATAGAAATGAAGATGACTGTAATGAAGAAGATGAAGAAGATGACGGACGTGATGATGATGAAGATAATGACGACGACAATGATGACGACGACATAATTATCATAGACGACGGACAGGCCAGATCAAGTCACGATGACGATGAGCATGACGATGAAGGCCATGATGAAGAAGACTCGGTAGAACCATTCGACGACTCTGAGATTATCTGGTTCCATGATGCAGAGACTGGACACCCGGCATACATCAACATGGACATGCCTAACTTGAGAGAAGACGGCTACACAATTGAGATGGAACCAATTTCTCATACAGTAGCTGAAGAGAAAGTTGAGCAAAATGCAGATCCAGAAAACCCAGAAAAGACAGAATTGATTGACTTTGGTACAACTGAAGTAACAGATGAAGCCTCAGATGAATTACCAGGATTCGGTATACTTGCAGCTGGCGCATCTTTACTATTCGTAAGTCGTAGATTTAGGAAATAAGCACATGGAAGCAATTGCAATTGTTCGTCTTTTGATAGGCGCAATTGCATTATTGTATTCTGTAAATTGCTGGCTTAATCAGAGATTTTGGAGTCGAAAACATTTCGATTGGAAACCTAAAGAATACTGGCCAGAAATATTTTGGCTCAATATAGTTCTGGGATTAACTATAGGAACATACATGATTCTTTCTGCAGAGTTGTAGGAATAAGAATGCAATTTAAAGGTCCAAAAAGAATAGTCTGTCTTACCGAAGAACCTACTGAAATTCTATACTTGTTGGGAGAGCAGCATAGAATTGTTGGAATTAGCAGATATGTTGTAAGGCCGCCTGAAGCTAAAGACAACCATCCAATAGTATCCGCGTTTGTTGATGGAAGCGTTAAAAAAATTAGTGAATTAAAGCCAGATTTAGTAATAGGCTTTAGTGATATTCAAGGCGATTTAGCAGCTAAATTAATCAAAGCTAATTTGCAAGTCTTAATTTTTAATCAAAGAAGTATTGAAGAAATTCTAGAAGTAATTTTGACTATTGGGCGTATTGTAGCAGCCGAAGATAAAGCACAGAAATTAGTCGACGGCTATAAAAAACGATTAATTTTACTTCGAGAGAAATCAGATAAAATTCAAAATAAGCCTAAGGTGTATTTTGAAGAATGGGATGATCCTACTTTTTCAGGTATAAGATGGGTTAGTGAATTAATCGAGATAGCTGGCGGAGAAGATATCTTTGCAAATAAATCTTATGGAAAACTGGCAATGGAGCGTGAGATTCAATGGTCAGATGTGATAGAGAAAAACCCAGATGTAATCTTAGCTTCATGGTGCGGTAAGCCAGTTGATATTGATTCTATTAAGAAGAGAAAAGGTTGGAATCAAATTACGGCAATTAAGAACAATAGGATACATGAAATCGATTCTAGCATCATTCTTCAACCAGGTCCTGCTTGTTTAACAGATGGTTTGAAAGTAATAGAGAGTTTAATTAGGGAACAATAGTACCGAAACTATGTCCTTTAGGGTTGGTGACAGGGTTGAATGTAATTGGCAAAATCGAGGCATCAACTTTAGAGGAACAGTTGCATCAATTAATGGGAATACATTTGATATCAGGTTTGATGACGGAGACTTTGAGGGGAGCGTACCATTAGATCGATTACGCCCAGCTTCATCTAACGAGAAAAATCCTAGTCAATTAGGTAGTTGGCCGGGCTCAGCATCACCAAGGAATTGGTCCTCTTCGTCTTATGAATCGAATTCAGATGGCGATATTTCACAAAATAGCGAAGCATATCGCAAATGGAAAGAAGGCAGTTCAGTAAAATCGAGTGAAGAATCCAGCAAACCTCTGTATGAGTCAACAGGCGTAGAGCTTTCTACTCCAGCATTTCTTCAGAATTGGAGAAGAAAAGCAATCTTCGGAGTAATAATGACAATATGGGGAATGCTGCCATACATTAGCTATCCTGTTTGGATAGTATTTTTTGGACCATTGAGAGTACTAGAGGGATTAGTCAGGCTATTAATCGGAGGATGGGCCACGGCTCCGAATATTCAATTTGATAAGTGGGTATTTGGTTCAGGAGGGGCTGAACCAAGAACGGAGCCTACTGTTTGGGGAAATTGGTGGGGTTTTGGTGAAGGCGATGTAGCGGGCTACTTGCCTTCAATAGAGGGATTTCTGCTACTGTTCCTTTATTCTTACTTTTGGCTTAATATTTTTACGCCAACATTTAGACCTCTCAGGATAATATTTCTAGGGCTTTGCTTCATCTATGTTATGGCATTTAGTCACACATATATTCCAGAAGGCTGGACACATTATACCTAATATTTACTGAATCCCCAATCACTCCTCTCAATATCTCCCCCGTCCAAATCAATATACGAGCTAGTATCAGGCAAAATAAAGCCAACTATTTTCACAATATCCTTAACTACATTTTCAGAGGAAATATAGTTTAGTCTTCCAGTAGTATTCCCCTCTCTATCTTTAATTTCTAAGCAGTAGTACGTAACAGGATCTTCACCGCCAAGGTACTTGATTTTCAATATTTGTGCCTTATTATATCGGTCACATTTAATTTTTTTATTTGAATTCCCAAAGCCGAATAAGTGATTATTGATTGTGTGCAACTCTAGATAGCTACTATTCAAGTCATAAACAAATTTCACAGGCATATCTATGTTCTTTAATATTAATTGGAAAGAAATAAGTTCAAAAATTACGAATGCAATAGCACAAATTATGTTAAAATATTCAACAAATATTTCATCAGGAATAATTATTCCGTCTCCTTCATTAATATCAAAAAAACTATCAGCGTAAAGGAAAATTAGTACTCCCATTACAATAGCTTGTATTAGGATAAATGTAGTAATGAAATTAATTGACCCTTTAGGATAATTCCAGGCAATATTTTGTTCCATTTTATGCAATCTAAATACACATATAACTGCCTTTCTTCAAACCTAATTAGATTTTAAGAGACAATGGCACGTAACTTAGCTGCACTAGCTTTAAATTTCGCTAAGTTTTCTTTAGCTACTACTTTACGATCGACCATAGGTTCAGGATAGTCTTTCCCAATAATACACCTTGCATTTTCTTGTATCGGAGTCGGGGCCAAGTGTGGTTCAAAAATGTACTTTGAAGGGTAGTCTTTCAATTCAGGAACCCAATATCTAACAAATTCAGCATTCTTAGCCTCAACGTTCAGGCTAGACTTCCCATCTGGGCATGGATTGTAAAGTCTGAAATAAGGCATAGAGAAGGGCGCGACCCCAGATAGCCATAACCAATTTCCATTATTTAGCGCCCAGTCAGCGTCAACTAATTTCTTATCAAATACATCTCTACCCTGCTCCCAATGTTGCCATAGTTGACCTCTAGTAAGGAAGCATGAAACAGCATGTCTTCCCAGATGGTGCATCCATCCGGTTGCGTCTAATTGTCTCATCATTGCATCTATGTATGGAAAGCCGGTCTGTCCTCTTTCCCATAATTCCATTTTACTCTTATCAAAATCTCCCCATTCTATTTTCTTACACATTGAATTATTCGTATCGGAATCCCAGTTTTCTACAGCTCTCGATAAAATGTAAAACATTTCTCTGAACATAAGTTGCCCGTGCATAGATTCAGGCGGTTGTGTGTGATCTCCACTTCGGTAGCATTTTTCGGTTTCTTTCCAAAGTAATCTAGGCGATAAACAGCCAAAGCTTAGGTATGGTGAAAGTCCAGTTGTTTCAGGTTCTAAGGGGTTTTCCGGTTTATTTGTAGAAACGGTACGAGGTTTTCTAAAGTTTCGAATATATTCTTCTTCGGAACTTACTTTTCTTTCTAAACGGACTAATGCTTCAGATTCGCCACCTTTGAAATAAGATTTTGAATCCTTTTCCAGCAAAGATAATTCTTTATTTACATCGAAAAGGTAGTCTTTAACAATTTCAGAGTAATTTTCGAGTACAGACTTAGAGCTTTCAGGAAGGTCTAAGGGTTCATCAACACCGTAGAATCCATTTTCGTCTTTTGGAAATAGATTGGAAAATAACTTTTCCATATCTTTCATTGTTTTTGGAGGTTTGAAGTTCTCCTGGTTTACCACTTTATCAATATTTGTTAATGAATTTACCTTAGAAATAAGATGTAGTTTAGCCGAAGTATTCTTTGCTAAAATCCGCTTTAAACTATTTTCATTTTCAATGTCATCAGGTTTGTTTGAATAGTCTGTAAAGATCTCTGATATCTCCAACAAGTCGCTACCCAGAAGCTTTTGGAGTATTTCTTTAGACTTACCGTTTAAAACAATCAAATTAGAACCGAATTTAGTTTTAAAATTAGCATCCAAATCAATTAAAGATTCATACAGAAATTTAATTCTATTTTCATTATTATTTTCCTCTAAGTCATTTTTATCTAGTATATACAGCGGAAGTATTGTTTGGGAATTAGTAGAGTTTAGACATTCAACGAGCACTTGATTATCGTTTAAACGAAGTGCATTTCTAAACCATATAATTCCGGTACGCATGAGCACATTTCGAGCGTGGAAATATTAAACTTAGTAAAAAACAAATTATTATAATCAGTACACAAAAGGCAATTTGTGATAGACCTCCGTAGTGACACAGTTACTCAGCCAACTGAAGGCATGAGAAAGGCAATGTCTGAAGCAATTGTCGGAGATGACGTACTTGGAGATGATCCAACAGTAATTGAATTACAAAATAAAGCGGCTAAATTACTTGGAAAGGAAGCGGCGTTATATGTTCCGTCTGGAACAATGTCCAATATCGTAGCTACTAGAACACATACTTCACCAGGGGATGAAATAGTAACAGAAGCTCACAGCCATATTTACAAGTACGAAGGAGGTGCATTTGCAGCCCTTTCAGGATGTTCTGTAGCATTAGTCGACGGTAAGAACGGGTTAATGACTTCAGAGCAAGTATCGAGTTCAATTAGAAAAGCAGAGGGAAGCTTATCTCACTATCCAAATGGGAGTTTAGTTTGCGTCGAAAATACGGCACAAGGTGGTGGCGGTTCGGTTTATTCTCAAGAAGTTATTGATGACATTTGCAAAGTTGCAAGAGAAAAAGATTGTAAATTACATATGGATGGAGCCAGGCTTTTCAATGCAATAGTTGCAAGCAACACAGAACCAGCAAGAATGGTACGTGATTTTGATTCAGTATCGGTTTGTCTTTCGAAAGGATTAGGCGCACCTATAGGTTCAGTCTTAGTTGGAAGTAAGAAAGACTTAGCGCAAGCACACCGATGGAGAAAGATGTTTGGAGG
>JBJLCA010000011.1:0-13229 GCA_045567915.1 Candidatus Poseidoniales archaeon
GCTATGAGAAGAAGTAAGGATCGCTTTAGTAAGTAAAATGGAGCCACCGGAGGGATTTGAACCCTCGACCTACTGATTACGAATCAGTCGCTATACCGAGCTAAGCCACGGTGGCAATAATAGGTCTAGGAATCTTGCATTAAATTAATTTAGGCCTCAAAGAAGTTTTCAACATCCTCAACAATATTATTTGATAGTTCTAAATCTGGAATATTATCTGAAAATTTACCGGCCCTACCGTCTGTTACTATAATCATACCTTTATCGCTTTCTGAACGTATAACCCTTCCAGCGGCTTGAAGCATCTTACGGAGAGCTGGAGCTTCTACTGCATATTCCCAACCTTTACCATGAAAACAGACATCTAAATAATGCTGTAGAGCTTCTTGCCTGACTCCTGGTGCGGGGTATGGAATACCAACAATTATTGCCATTTCCAAAGAGGTATCTGGATAGTCTATGCCTTCTGCAAGTCTTCCCCCCATAACTCCTGCTAAAACTGAACCACTATCTGATTTGAAACTCTCGACTGTATTCATCAATTCTTCTTGGTTCATTCCTGAATATTCTTTGTATATTGGTTTAGATAGTTTAATCTCATTTAAAGCTGATTCTAGTATCTTATACGATGGGAAAAATAGAGCTATATTTCCTTTAAAAGTATCAATTATAGATTCTAATCTGTCTATTAGTTGAATCCAAATTTTAGGATTACTATTTAATTCTCGATAAGAAGTATTCACATCACTGACATAACGAACCAATTTATTTTCTTTAGGAAATATAGAATCAAACTTTTGAAGAATTGAATCGGGTTTTAGCCCCATTAAGTCTCGAAACATGCCAAGTGGGCTTAAGGTACCTGACATCATAACTACTCCTGCAGTTTCATCCAAAAAACTAGTCATTGCTCTCGGATCCAAGCAAACTTTTTCTAATCTTATAGGATTCTTACCAACTAATCTTACACTATGACTCTCTATAGAATCTAACCATCTGCAAAGAAAATCACCTACAGAACCTAAATATGAACGTGGTCTTTTCCCTTTTTCAAGCAATGTTTGCCTAATAATTTGACCCATACTAGATAGGTCGGACGCTTGTTGCTTCAAACGGTAAAGAGTCATTTTTCCGAGTGACATCATCTCGGTTTCAAAAGTTGGGACTTCGGAATCCAGTGAAACTATGTGTGAAGGTAAAAGTCCTTCATCGTCATTCTCAGTAATATGAAATTCTCCTAAGGACCTTAACGCAGATTCTATCAAATCTAAGAATAAAGTCGGTGGACTGCCGTCGCCTAATAATAAGCCAAACTTATTCGACTCTTGTGAAGCTCTACGTAGTGAATCTACGCTAAGAGAGTCTGAAGCTGCATCTCTGGACCAATCTGGTAAATTATGAGCTTCATCAACTATTGTAACTATTTTATCGATTGAGGTCTCCATCCACTCAAGCAAATATTTACGTATGAACTCTTCAAAGAAATAAACATAAGGCACAATAACTATTTGAGCCTCTTTCAAAAGCAACTTATTCAACTCATATGGACATAAACCTTCCTTTTCTGCATTCGCTGTAAACTCTTCAGCACTGTATATTTCAGAAGACCAATTGGCGATTAAATTCTTTGCTGGGCGTACAAGTTTCCGGTAATACGGACAACCTGCTTCACCCCTCTTTGATTGTAGTTTCAATGATTTGCAGATTTTAGATTTTTCAGACCAGTTAGACTTCGCTAATTCAATATCATCTTTTTGCTGCGGACACATTGACTGCCTACCCTGTATTGCAACTACTGAAACTTTATTACCTGATTTTTTAAATTCTTTTAACTCTTTAATGACTTGCTCTTGCTGAGAATTTGTTCTAACGCAATAAATTATCTTGTGATTATTATCTAATACAAAGGGTAACGCTGAAGCTAAAGAGGTAAAAGTTTTACCACTTCCTGTAGGTGCTTCAATAACTACATGGTTTTTTGAATCTAAACCTTTCTTTATAGTATCAATAATCTTTTGCTGATTACTTCTTAATTTATAAGGTAACTTCAACTTATCTTGACCAGATGTCTTCAGGCACTTCATCGTAGACTGATGGTTCCAAATCATCATCTGCAAATTTAGGTCCTGCATCTCTTCGATTTTGGATTACAGCCACTTTTAAAAGCCAATAATGAATCCTCCATTCTCGGCCATCATAAAGTGTTGTTTCCTCTCTCTCAGTTTCCATCAATCCCGCATCTTCCAACATGTAGAAGGTGTCTCTATCCTCTGGATGAAGAACATTGTCAATTATACGATCACTATAACCAAAAAAATTTAAAATGTGTTCTGCGAGATAATTAGATTCGTCTTCTCCCATGTGAGAGTATTCTGGGCTGTAATTAATTGCTGCAGCCAGTGTTTCCGTAGTTAAAACTTCCAAAATTATTCCTCAGTTACATGCCAATTAATGGGTCATATATTAACCTGTTGCAGGCCCAACAGTAATTTATAGATACTAAGAAAATAATCAAAGGTGGAACAAAGAAAAGACTTGTGGGAACTTGTCCGCCAAAAATTGGATAAAAATAATGAACCAGTAATTGAAAGTCCTACCAATGAAGAGTCCACTAATGCAATTCAAGAACAAAAAGTTACGGTAAGAAAAGACGAAGTGGAAGATTCTACTTTTTCATTTGATGCGGTGAAAGAGGAAAGTAATCTAAGTTATAACAAAAATATTTTTCTAAATCAGGGCATTTTTGCAGGATTTGTCTACATCCTAACAATAATGATTGTACTTGGAATCTTGATGATTCCGGGATCTATAACTGCCGCAATTGGCGGGTATTTTGGGGGCAGAAAGTCTGGCGATCCTGCAAGAGCACTAACTGCAGCCATGTTACCTTTTCTGATTATAGCCTCGATTTCTGTAATGGGGTCTATTGGAGCTCTACCGCCAGGGTCAGGTCCAAATGATTTATCGGATAGTTTAAGTGATTTCTTAGGTTATAGTCCAGACAACGAAGTACTTGGGCCTTTATCAAAAATGCCTGATAGTAATTCATCTGTTTTTCTTTCACTAGTTGCTTTTGGATTTATAGGTGGATTAGTGGAAATTGATCATAGGAAAAAGTTGGGACTAGATTAGATTCCTGCAACTTCACTAGCTGTTCCCCAATAGTACGTTTGAGCTAAAATTAAAAATAGAATTGCTATTATTACTAAAGGAACGCCATTCCTTAAGAAATCATTAGAAGTAGGTATACCTGATGCTTGAACTATTAAGTTAGGTGGAGTACCAAAAGAAGTCATAAATGCGAAAGCTGTACTAATTGCTGTAATTATCGCAATAAATGCTAAATTAAATTCTGCTGCTGCGCCAACTGCTAAAGTAATTGGAACAAGAATAGCTGCAGCTGCACCATCACTCATCACGTTCGTTAGTAAAACCGTAACTACAATTATAATCAATATTATAGACAAATCACCTCCATATTCGGAACCATAATCTGCCATCTGGTATAACCCTCCAGCAAGCCAATCTGCAGCACCATGATTAACCATCGCTTTACCCATAGTAAGAGCTGCACCGTAAATGAACATAACGCCCCAACGTAAACGTTGTCTGCTATCTTCCCATTCAAGAACACCTGTAGCATGCATGAGAATTCCTCCAATCATAGCACAAGTACCTAAAGTTAATCCGTTAAAACCTGAACTTAAAAATAAACCAAAAGTTAGAACAAGAATTGATAGGGCCAAAATTTGTCTATCATCAATCGATTTACCTGATTCTTGAACATAATCTATCTTTCTGTAGGCAACTTTATTAACAAAAATTAAAGTTAAAAAGACTGCTGGGATTAAAGCAATCGTTATTGGAGCTGCCAATATTACCCACTGGACATAAGAAATTCGAATATCATAAATCTCCTCCAAAAAACCCATAGCAATTACATTTCTTGCACCTCCAGAAGGTGTTGCTAAACCTGCAATTGAACAAGAAAAAGCCACTGCTAAAACTAATGCAATCATTTCATTATTTTTCTCTCTAATATCTGTTTTATCTGCAACAGTTAAAACAAGAGGAAGCATAATCGCTGCTACACTATGATCCGGAATAATTGCAGCCATAAAACTACAAATTACAATTATACCAAAAATAAGCCCATAATTCGAACCTGTGAATGGACCTAATAATCTTCTAATAATCAAATTCTCAGCACCGGATTTAGTTATTCCTTGTGCAATGATCAATGACCCAAGAATCATGAAAACTGAATCTGCGGCATATGAGGCAAAGGCCAAATCTCTATCTTCACCAAGTAGAACTAATGCTACACCGGCCATGAGAGCAGTAACTGGCAATGGAAAAGTTTCAGATACCCACAGGTAAATTATTAAAAGAAATAAAGTAAAAACATTTCTACCTGGTGTCGATAATGTCGTCGCGAAAAGCAAAAGTAAGACGTGAATAAAGGAAACTATTGCAAAACCTGCTATTAATTTTCTAAATGTAGGATTTAAGTATAATCTGTATAGTGCGTGCTGTCTCGCATCAGGATCTAGTAAATCTTTCTGTAATTCTAGCAAAGTTTTCCCACGACTTTCATGAATTACTCTAGGTGTTATGACTGTATGACCCTCTTCCATTGACTCTACTACAATATCTAGATTGTCGAGCATATCTTGGAACTCTTCGTCATCACTCATCTTAGTACACACACCGGAACTGATACGTCTAAAACTACTTGATGTAGTAAAAATTCACTCACTAAATGATTCATAACTGGCAAAACCACTATTCTGGCTCCTTCAGAATCTACAACTGAATTTGTTATTGATTTTCTTGATTTGAAAAAACTATGAGGTATTATTGTTGAAGTTATATGGTACTTTTCACCTAACCTTTCTCTTAAAGTGACTACTGCTGAATCCATAAATTCAGTATCCATTCGATTTTTACCTAGGTACAATAATTCAATGTCACAGCCGAATTTTGTTGCAAAAGTCTCTATTGAAAGTATCGCCTGATTTGAAAAATCTATACCGTCAACTACTACCAACGCGGGAGATCCTGGGCCTGGAAGTGGATGCGGATTTCGAACTACAAATGCATGGGAAGACTCATACTCTAATATTCGCTCGACCTCTGAACCTGTAAATAATCTAGATAAATAAGACCTAAATGGACCTAAAATTAAAGTGTCTGCAACTCCTTCATCAACCATCTTTGCTAAAACTTTATGCCTTTTACCATCTTTCATAATTGGTTTTATGTCTAATGATTTGTTTGATTTAACGATTTGTTCAAGTTGTCTTTTACCAAGAGCTGCAAATCCATCTCTTGTGTCTAATGATGCAGTTCCCGTTCCAGCTTTTTTTGGATTTGCTATAAAAGCTGCAACTAGAGGAACCTCTAATTTTTCAGATAAAGCTATTGCGTATTCTCGTGCAGGTTTAAGACGCTTCGAAGGGTCTACTGGGAGCAATATTTTATCAAACATGATGATATACTGCCAACGCAACGTATATTTAACCCTGTCCAGTCGTCGCAGACTGAGCTTATAGTTCAAGCGGAGAAATCATTGGCAAAAGTCACACGAACGAAAGTTAAAGATAAGTGGAAGAACAAAATGTGGTACCGTCTTCACGCGCCATCCATGTTCAACTACGCTATAATGGCACATACGCCAGCTGACAATCCAGAGTTTGTAAATGGTAGAGTTGCTGAAGTCCCATTAGAAAAATTAACCGGTGATTACACTCAAAAAAATTTTATGATAAAATTTAGGGTGAATGAAACTCGAGGAAACAATGCATTTACTTCTTTCGATGGTCACAGATTAACCTCAGATTATAAGAGAGCATTAACAAGGAGAAGAAATAGCCGTATCGACTGTAACTTTGTTTTAAAACTAAAGGATGATGTTCAAATTCGTATTAAGCCTATCATAATGGTAGACAAAAGAATAAAGAAGTCGCAAGAAAAAGTTTTGAGAGCCCTAGCGCATGAAAATATAGAAAAAAGTTTGACTCAATTAACTCTTTCTGAGGCTTTAAAGAAAATTTATTCAGGTGATTTAAGTAAAGAGGCTGCTGCAACTCTGAAAAGTACTTATCCTACTAAAAGAGTGGAAATATCAAAAATTAGTGTTATGAATCCTACAAGTCTTATGGAAGTCCCTCCAGATGAAGATGAACTTGAGAAAATCTTAAGTTCCAAAGATGAAAAAGAAACTGTTGAAGAAACCGTTTCAGAAGAAACTGAACCTGAGGAAGCTACTGAAGAATCAAATGATGAGGTTGATTATGCTTCAATGAAAGTAGCTGAACTAAAAGAATTACTAAAAGAAAAGAATTTACCTGTCTCAGGTACAAAGTCCGAGCTTATTGAAAGATTACAAACTTGAATAATAAGACCTGGGAGCTTTTACCATTCTGGTTCCCACAATCGAAGAATAATAAAATCTGGGCAAGCATTTTCATATTAATCTTTATACTAAGTATTGATATTTGGAACTGGAACTCTGACACTAGACTTTTCGAATGGTTACCAATTTGGATCATATATCTTATTGCCGTTCAGTTTGCTTTAGCTTACTCAGTCTGGAAATTTTCAAAGGAGTGGAAGATAGATGGGTGATTTAATCCTCATTCTAACAATTTTAGCACTATATCTATGCATATCTGTAGCAATAGGACTGTACGGTCACAGTGAAAATGATAGTGTCGAGGACTATTTTGTAGCTTCTCGTAAAATTAATCCATGGGTTCTTTTCTGTACTCTAGCTGCCACCAATTTTTCAGCATTCTTTTTCTTAGGATTTGCAGGTGCAAGTTATCGTGCAGGCTGGGGATTCTACGGAATTATGGCAATGGGTACCTCACTTGTTGGCTTATCTATCCTATTGCTTGGAATTCCTATCTATAAATTAGGAAAAGAAAAAGGATACATGACCCCTCCTGCACTAATTGCTGGAGAAACAAAATCGAAATATTTGGGATGGATATATGGTGCTGTTCTAGTAATTTTCACCTTACCTTACCTTGCAACTCAACCAATGGGTGCTGGAATATTATTAGAAACTCTGTCTGGAGGTCAAATACCATACTTCACAGGCGCATTTCTCCTAACATGTGTAATGATTACCTACCTTGTAATGGGAGGAATGAAATCTTCCGCAATGACTGATGTTTTTCAAGGTGTTTTGATGTTTGCTATTCTAATAGTTTTCGCAATTGGCTTCTTTACCAACGAAGACATTGGCGGATTTAGTGAAGCTGGGCAATCATTATGGGATAATAAGCCTGAAAAATTTGTAAGAGAAGGTAACTTCACTTGGCAAATCATCTTTTCCTATACCATATTGTGGCCGATAACTGTACCTATGTTTCCACAACTTTTTTCTAGATTTTATATTGCTGAAAACGATAAAGCTATCCGCACTGCTGCTTGGTTATATCCAACTGTAGTTCCTATTCTTTTCTTATTTCCTGTGATTATTGGAGTTTATGGAAACATTGTTGATTTCGATGAACCTTTAACTAGAACTGAATCTGACAACATACTTCCATTAGTCTTGACCGAATATGCTCCATTATGGGCTGGGGCTATTGTTTGTATTGGTGCAATTGCAGCTTTCATGTCTACTGCAGACTCCCAAATTCTTGCCATGTCATCCATAATAACTAAAGACGGATTACCTGCAGTTACAGAAATAAAAGAAGAAAACGAAAAACAAATAGGTAGACTCTTAATAATTATTTTAGCCATAATTGGGCTAATCTTGGCATATGATCCACCAGATACTATCTTCAATATTGTTTCACAAGCATTTACTGGCTTAGCTGTACTATTTCCTACTACAGTAGCTGTGCTTTACTGGAAGAGAGTCAGAGCAAATAGTTGTATTATTTCAATTTTGGCTGGTGAAGTAATAGTAGCTTGGTCTTATTGGAGTACTAAAACGGGAAATACTATTCCTGAATGGCTTACACAAGGTTTCCACATAAGTACGCCAGTCATTCTAATAACAATAATTGTTTTATGGATTTCAACCGAAATTGAAGAAAGATTATCCAATAACTCCAGTAGCTAGTGCAGCTTCTTCAATCTGCTTTTGATTTGACTTATCAAGGATTGTAAATCTTTGTGGCCTTATTTCTTTTGAACTCAGAAATGCATTAAGAATTGTTTGCTCATCTATCCCTAATTCCTTTGAATTTGTAGGTGCGCTAACTTCCTTCAAAGTGTCTCTTATCCTCATCCAGTCACCACCATGTAAATACATGGTAACTATAGAACCTAGCCCACATTGTTCACCATGCAAAGCTGGCGATTGACAATTTGAATCAAGCCAATGTGAAAATTTATGCTCCCCTCCACTTGCCGGCCTAGATGTGCCAGCTATTGACATAGCAACACCGCTCGAAATTAAAGCTTTAACAACTAAACGAACGCCTTCTTCTTCACCACTAGCTACTTTTGCAATGTCATTTTCAACTAATTCAGCCGCCATTTCTGACAATGCTGCTGCATACTCACTATAATCTGCTTTTTGGCCTGCTAGTTTCCAATCTAAAACTGCAGTTTGATTACTTATTATATCTCCAACGCCAGCACCAAGCAACCTCTTTGGAGCTCTAGAAATTATTTCAGTATCAGCAACGACCGCTATTGGAGGAATTGCCTGCATTGATGTTTTACGACCATCTCTACGAATTGAAGCTCTAGCAGACCCAAAACCATCGTGTGAAGCTGCTGTTGGAATTGAAATAAAAGGTATATTCTTATTGAAACCTGCTTGCTTTGCAATATCTATTGGACGGCCACCTCCTAACCCAACTAAAAAATCAATATCTTCTGAGAATGACTCCACTCTTTCAAGTTCCTCAATATTTGCTCCTTTGATTTCCACTTTCTGCATGGGGTGACTACCTGCTTCCAAATATTCTATAACCTTATTTCCTGCAATTTCCAAAGTATTAGTATCACACACAATAAGCCCTCGCTCAGGAATATCTAATTCAGCAATTATTGCTGGAATCTGTTCCAATACTCCAGAGCAGCACCCTGTAACTACCATCCTTGGTAAAATCATAGAGCGCGCTGGCTTTGTCTCCATCATTTTTGCAACAGATAATGGTCATTAAGAAGACTTACTTCTCAACATAAGCGCTTAATACTCTGCCTTTTACACTGGAAATATGGCCTTGAAAGATGGTGACATAATAACTTTGGATTACGAAGGACGTACAGATGACGTTTTATTCGATACTACTTTAGAAAAGGTAGCAAAAAAAGAAGACTCTATTGTTGAAAATCGAGTTTATGCGCCAATTACAGTAGTAGTAGGTGATGGAAGACTAGTACCTGGTCTTGAGAACCATCTGAAAAAAGCTAAAGTTGGAAAAGCAACTGAAGTGAAAATATCTCCTGAAGATGCATACGGACCTAGAGACACTAAGTTAATAGAAACAATGTCAGTCTCTAAATTTCGACGTTTATGTCCTAACGCAAAAGGATTTGTTGGTGAAGAAATTAATATTGAAGGAAAAGTAGGAATCTTGGCTAATGTTTATGGATCAAGAGTTAGAGTTGATTTTAACCCAGGGCTTGCAGGTAAAGAACTTGTTTTCAAATATACTGTAAAATCTACAATTAAAAAAGTAGATGAAAAGATAAAGGCCCTCTTCAACATGGAATACCCGTCTGATGAAGATTTTGGAATTAGTGTGAAAAAAGGAATAGCTTGGCATCCACAACGCAACATGCATTAGTGGATCTTCGGGATAACCTGCATCTCTTTCTTCAAGTGGTAAATCTACTTCGACAAAATATTCAGAAGGTCCAGTCCAATCATAAATTCCTTTTTCAGGCAATGTTGAACGCCAAGAAGTAAAATTTAAATCCATTAAATGTCTCTTTTCCAGAGGGGACTTCCCACCATTCATAATTTGAAATATCATCTTCATCTGTAATTGAAGAATTTAGGCACCCTGAGGCTAAAAATATGGAAATTCCAACACTACTCGATGCTGAAGAGATGGCTGAAAAGAATCAACTACAGGAAAATAAGACAACTGAAGTAGAAGAAACTCTCGAAAATAATGAGGAGGCTGAAGAAAGTGAGTGATGATCACGATGGAAACCATGCACACATAGAAACGCCTGCACCTTTCCTATTTTGTGTTGCAACTGCAATAATGTTTATTGGCTTGGTTATGGCCACCTCTGGCGGTGAACATAAAACCGGAGATGCTGGCTATTGGTTTGTTTTCATATTAGGATTAATGGGTATCTTTACCTCATTCTTCATGTGGATTCAAGACTACTGGGATCAAGAAGGTGAAGAAGATGCACACATTGAAACTCATCATGAATTCTGGGCTACCATTTCAACACGTAAATTTGGTATGTGGATTTTCTTATTAACTGAAGTAATGGTTTTCAGTACTTTACTGAGTGCATACTTGAGATATAGAGCATCAATGCCCGATTATTCACCAGACATTGACTGTGGTTTATACTTTGAAGATTGTTGGGTTCCTGCCGCAGATGTAATCAGAAGTCACTTAATATTTGGAGTCATTAATACATTTGCACTACTGTTAAGCAGTTTAACTGTTGTTTTAGCTTTATACGCTGCTAAAAATAATAATCCAAGAGCTGTGACTAGATATCTAACAGTTACTTTCGTTCTAGGTGCTTTATTCTTAGCATTAAAATTATGGGAGTGGAATGAAATGAGGCATTACAATTTCTGGGATGAATCTCATAATGGATGTGATGTTTTAGCTGGTCAAAGTATTGCAGACCATTGTATTGCTCCAAAATATGCAAACGGTTTCTGGCTAGATACTAGTCTGGAAGGCAGTACATTTTACATTACTACTGGCATGCACGGAGCTCACGTCTTTATTGGGCTGATTGCATTAGGATATTTGATTGCAAAATCAAACAAAGATGGATACAATGAAGAAAACCATGAGACTATTGAGCTATTCGGATTATATTGGCACTACGTCGATTTGGTTTGGGTCTTTGTATTCCCATTTTTCTATTTATATTAAGGTAAAAAATGAGCGAAGAAACAAAAACTAAAGATGCACACGACGAACATCATGACCATTCGTTCCCAGATTGGGTGACGCTTGGACATACCAACGATCCTGTAGAAGCTTTTATCAAAATTTTTGCATGGCTAGTTTTTTGGACCATAATAGAAGTATTGGCAATTGTTCAGGAATTTGAGTCCTTTGTACTCAATATGATAATCTTGTTTGGTGTTGCACTTATCAAATGTTGGTTTATCTGCTCCTTTTTCATGCATATGACTTGGGACCCTCCGCTAGTCAATAGAACTGCAGCTGTGCCTTTATTCTTCTTAGCTGTATTATTCCTAGCTGTAGGACTAACTACACCTGGTGCTGTAGATGATTTAGCTACTATTTGTGGATTCTAAAGCTGAGTATAGACAAATAACCCAAACATAGTTAAGATATAGTAAGGAACTAAGACTGCAGCTCCTTCATAGTCTTTTGATATCCTCTGACCTAACATTAGGATGGCTAAAGAGCCAGCTGCTAGAATTAAGCCCATTATAGCATAAGAATAATCATTGTAAAATAAGGCCATAATTGATCCGAAGATAGATAATAAACCTGATAAAATTTCAAAAATTGTTACTTGTATTAAGCCAAAAGTCGAAAAATTAGCTAAAGGCGTCTTAGCAAACTTCCCAATAATGAAATCTAACTCACCTTCCCAATTGAATATTTTATCAAAGCCAGATTGTGCCATCACAATACCAAGAAAAACCGAAATACTCGCACCAATTATACTAATATAACTAAACTCAAAGTCAAAAAATACTAAATTATCATCACCAAATCCTAATAGTGTCATATTACATAATATGAATGTGGGTATATGGCCTTAACTTATCTACAACATAAGAAGTTGAACATCGTGATAAACTGAGGCGTAAGTCCATTCTATTCCTCTCCAAACTACCCTAACATTGCCTTCAGCATCTATAAGATATAGTTTGTTTGAATGACTAACTCCGTAATTCTTCACTTCATTATCAGTTTCAATACCACTTTCATAACCTAATAAGTCCGAAACAATAGATAACATCTCTGAATCTGAAATGTGATCTTGATTCCAGTGACCGAAATAATCTATAATCTGAACAAGTTGTTCTGAAACATTATTTGGAGATGAACGATTGTCTATTCTGTATACTAAATCATCATATGATTCTCCACCTATAAATGTATCAATTACTTGAGGAGGGCCTGAGGATAAATTGCCTTCTAATAATACCCAGCTAGGATATCTTGCTTCAAGGCCAAAAGCTGCCATCATCGTTCCTTCTTCATCATATACATAAGGCCAAGAAACATTATGCTCAGATGCAAAATTTTCTATGGTAGACATATTATCTATATTCCCACCCAAGGAATAACCTCCAACTGAAATTACATCAACTTGATTTGAAAAATTTGAATGAAACTCTTTCAGCGCAGGAATTTGTGCATTACAGGTGGGACATCCTGTATGGAAAAATTCGATCAAAGTTAAATTATTATCATAAAAATCTCTAGATTTATAGCTGGTATCATTTACTCCTGGTAACGTCCAGCTTGAAGGGAATTGTTGTGAAATAAAAGCCTCTACTGCCTGAAGTGCAAAATCTTCGCTTATAACTCCCCCAGCCTGATTAAATTCTTCTAATGCTAAGATAATATCATATTCTATATCTCCTTGCTGAAAAGAAACATTTAGGTTACTGTAATTAGGATCTGCAATACATACGTCTTTACCAAAATAAGTGTCATTTGAATCTTGCATAAATCCAGGATTACAATGGCAGCCGTCATATCCTTCCATATAGTGTCCATTACCAGAACAAGCTTCCTCGTCAATATCGACATATACTCTGTAATCTGCCCAAACAGAAACCATCTCACCGAATGAATCATTTGATACTGAAGTTAAAAATTTCCAATCTGCATTACTATTTTCTGCAAATAAAGCTAAACGTTCTGGAGTATCTCTAGCAGGGTCTACAGTTATTGAAATAAATTCTACAGATTCGCCATAATCATCTCCCAATTCCTCTGATAATTTTCTCAATTGATAAGTTAATGCAGGACATATATCTGGACAACTAGTATACAAAAATGAAACTACTACTATCTTACCCTCGTACATCGTTAAGTTAACTTCATTTC
>JBJLCA010000012.1:0-12745 GCA_045567915.1 Candidatus Poseidoniales archaeon
GCAATTGTTGGACCACATACTCCCGATTTAGCAAGGCCAGTTTCAGATTTAGGTGATGAAGCTAGAGAAAAGGGATGGCCGGTGGATATTCAAGCAGCTTTGATTGGTTCATGTACGAATTCATCTTATGAGGATATGGAAAGAGCATCTTCAATTGCTTTACAGGCTAAAAATGCGGGACTAAAATCTAAAGTTCAGTTTATGGTAACTCCAGGTTCAGATACAATCGATAAAACTATTAGACGAGATGGTCAAATGCAAATTTTTGATGATATTGGAGGTACCGTTTTAGCAAATGCTTGTGGGCCATGTATTGGACAATGGAAACGAGATGATATTGCAAGTGGAGATGTAAATTCAATAGTTTCTTCTTACAATCGCAATTTTAGTGGCAGAAATGATGGAAATCATCAAACATTGTCTTTCCTTACTAGTCCAGAAATAGTTACAGCTATGGCGATTGCAGGTAGTCTTGATTTTAATCCTATTACAGATAAATTGATTGCAGAAGATGGTAGTGAATTTTTACTTGAACCTCCTAAAGGAGATGAATTGCCAGAAAATGGTTTTGAATTTAATCTGGAAGGTTTTATTCCGCCTCCAGAAGAATTAGGCTTAGTAGATTTAGAGGTATCCTTGGAGAGCAGAAGACTTCAACTATTAGAACCATTTATAGCAACTACCAAGACAGATTTGGAAGATTTGCCTATTTTAGTTAAAGTCAAAGGAAAATGTACTACAGACCATATTTCTCCGGCAGGAATTTGGTTACAATTTAGAGGTCATTTAGATAATATTTCAGATAATTGTTACATTGGTGCCCATAATTCGTTTACAGAAGAACAAGGTACTGCAATCAACATATTAGACGGAAATAAGGGAAAAATTCCAAAGGTTGCACGTAATTACTATGAAAATAAACAACCATGGGCTGTTATTGCAGACGTTAATTACGGTGAAGGTAGTAGTAGGGAACACGCGGCAATGTCACCAAGATTTTTAGGTTGTAAAGTAGTTATTGCAAGAAGTATGGCACGAATTGCAGAAACTAATTTGAAAAAGCAAGGTGTTTTACCACTTATTTTTGCAGAGGAATCATCATGGGATTTATTGAGAGTTGATGATAGATTAACTATCAAAGGAACTGATGAACTAGGTCCGAATTCTCAAATTACTGTAGAAGCAAAACACAGCGATGGAACCATGGATAGTTTTGTTTGCAATCATAGTATGGATGAGCTTCAAGTTGAATGGTTTAAGTCAGGTTCAGCTTTGAATTATTTAAGATCACAGAATTAAAAAGCAGAGTGAGTTACACCTTTTCCGTTTTTAACTGAACCAATTATTTGAGCATATTTACCAAGGATTGATACAGATTCCTTGGCAACATCTTTGCTCACAATAATAATCATCCCCATTCCCATGTTAAATGTTCGATACATTTCTTTAATTTCAATGCTTCCTTTTTCTTGTAACCAATCAAATACAGAAGGAACTGGTAAAGGATTATCAATTACATATTGAAAATTATCATTTATTCGACTAATATTGTCCAGACCACCTCCAGTAATGTGAGCAATTCCATGAACATTTACTTGGTTAATTAAATTCATTACTTCCTTAACATAAATTCTAGTAGGTTCGACTAATTTCTTTCCTAGCTCTTTGTCGCCATCAAATAATTTACGAATAAGTGTATATCCATTAGAATGAGGCCCGCTAGACTTTAGACCGATTAGAACATCGCCCTCGGTAATCTTTGTTCCATCTATTATCTTATCTTGTTTAACGTAGCCAACAGATGTACCAGCAATATCAAAACCGTGAACTAATTCAGGAAGAATGGCAGTTTCGCCTCCGGACAGTGTGCAGTTAGATTGCTTACAACCTTCAGCTAGCCCCATTCCAATTTTAGCCATTAATTCTTCATCAGGCTTGTCTAAAGCTACGTAGTCAACAAAACTTAACGGTTCAGCACCAACACAAATTAGATCATTTGTGTTCATTGCTACACAATCTATGCCAACTGTATGAATTGAGTCCATTTCTTCAGCTAACAATATTTTGCTGCCCACTCCATCAGTACACATTGCTAATGCACCATCTCCAAGTTTTACCAATCCTGCAAAGCCATTATCGAGTTTTATGGCTTCACCATCACCTTTCCTGTTAACTCCTTTAATCTGAGCGATTAGAGCTTCAGTAGCTCTTTCACTTGCGTCAATATCTACACCAGCTTCAGAATACGTGCTTACCATCTTGCTTACATCTTAGCATAATAATTTTGGACAACAGTACTAACTTGCCCAATATCATCAATATTACGTTGAACTAACGATTCAAGAATTTTCTGTCTATTTTGAGCCATTTCATCAAATTGCCTTGGTGCTACACCTGCAGCTTTAGATATTCGCTCGCGTAGTTTACTTGGAACTCCAGTCTCTTCTAACTGATTGGATTGTCCATTCCATTTGAATAAGGTATTAAGTCTTGGTTTACTTCCTTCTAAACCAGCTAACTCAGACACTTCGGTAATAGTTCTAATTTGTTTTCCATTAACATTTATTCTACTCTGCATTATAATTAGATGTAAAGCATTCATCATTATTGGAGGAACTTCCATTGGAGGGTTAATTAGCCTTGATACCGTTTCTTGTGCAGTATTTGCGTGAACAGTACCAAAACACCCATCATGGCCAGTATTCATTGCAGTAAAGAGTGTTTTTGCTTCAGGGCCTCTTACTTCACCTACAATTATTCTGTCAGGCCTCATACGCAATGTATTTTTTAGTAAAGAATCCATATCCACTTCAGGTTCTTCTGGCTTTGTTGAGTTAAATGTTTCAAGTTGAACATGATGCTCATGTTTTAATTGAACTTCAGTAACATCTTCAATTGTAATTAATCTATCTTTTGAAGGGATAAATAATCCCAATACATTTAAGGTAGTAGTCTTACCAGAACCAGTACCTCCGGCAACTAAAATATTAGATGGAGCAGAACCCATTCCATCCGCAAACATCCATAACAGTGAGGCTAACCTTGGAGACATAGTTCCAAATTTCATTAAATTAACAACAGTTAGTGGATCATTCATTTGTTTTCTAATCGTCATTGTTGGGCCGTTCGGAGAAACCGGTGGAATTGTAGCATTTACACGACTTCCATCAGGTAATCTTCCGTCCAATAACAAATTCCCAGGACCTACTTTTCTACCAACATATTTCCCAACTTTTTGAATGATTGCAGTAGCTTCCTCGCTAGTTAATTTTACATTAGTTACACACATACCATGTTTTCTATGAGCAACCATTACAGCTTTATCTGGATGGTTGTACATAATTTCTTCAAGATTATCATCATCTAGCAATGGTTTTAGAGCGCCATAGCTTGGAGATTTGACAGCTTTTGTCACTTGGTATAGTGGTCGCTCAGCATCAGGTCTTTCGACGATGTTGGCAGTCGGGTATTGTTCTATTATTCGTCCTTGTTGCATATTTATACGATTGATATCCTTAGTGCTAGTAATAGTGTGGTAGTAGCTATGAACATGTACATTGGCATTCTCCAGATTGCAGTTTGAGTAGTCTGTAAAATAACAGATTGCATCCAAACACCTCCAGCTCCTAACACCATCATATAGAAAAATAATGATTGGTTTAATAAACTTAAATCCACATTTAACTCAAATGAACCTGCTTTTCCACTTCCAAAAACAGATACGATTAATCCTAGAAGTATAGGGCAAACTATCGCACCTCCCCATAGAATAAAATTAGCAGTACCTTGTGTTTTTGTAAGTCTTTCTTTTCTGAGCATATAGATCTCCCAGAATTCTTCAGAAATATTTTCGAGAGTAGTTGCGAAACTTCCAGAGGATCCAAGTGCTACATTCAGAATACTTACAATTCTAATAATCATTGGAGATTCAGTTTGTTTTGCAAAATCTCTCATAGCCATACCAAATCCATCATCTCTCATTCTTTTTACAGCTTCACGGAGCATCAAACCCATTCGATCATTTCTTCCAGAAGCAATTGCATCTAGTGCAGATTCTACTCCCATTCCAGCTCGCAATTCTTCAGCTAAATCAGCTAAAACATCAGGCCATACTGTTTCTAATTCATTAATTTTATCTTGTTTTCTTTTAGCAGGTATGTAGAATAGAGTGCCAACAAGAGCCCATACTCCTAGACCTACCCAGATAATACCATGTATAGATGATAAACCGTCACCGCTAACTAAATCGTCTAACAAACTCATACTCCAGGCTCCTTTGCTTTAGTTTGTACAATCATCCCAGCTATAATTATAGTTGCTGTAATGAATAAAGCAGGTACACAAACATCAGGCATTGTTGGAGTATTTCCTAGAAAGCCCCCTCCAGCTGATTTTGCAGATTCTACTAATCCATTTACAACTGCACCTATTACAACAATGATTGGTATTAATATAGAAACTATAATGAATTGTTCTGATGTAGACGACAGTCCCTCTATAAAATTGTCTAAATTTACACGTCTTTCCTTAGCTTCCTTATCAGCTATAGATCTTAGCCTATCAATAACATTAGTATCTTCTTCAATAGACATAATTAAGCTAGAAAGAACTTTTCTTAATCCAGAGGAGTCAGTACTTCGCATTTGAGTTCTGATTGCATCACTAAAATTTTTTCCACCATCAGTATCTCTAAAAATTTGTTTGAAAATATTACTTAAATCTCCATAGTCTTCATCTGCAATATGTTTCATTGCTTCTGCAATACCAACACCAGATTCGAGTAGGACTTCAATCCCTCTAATGGCATAAAGTAGTTCTTGGTCAACGGTCGCCATATTGTATCAATAAAACCCCATTATAAACCAATTAACTTTCTAAATACTTTCATTTCTTAAAAAATTTCTATATGTCCCTAAGCTCAAATAAAATGAGAAAACCATTGACCACTCACATAGAGCCGTCATATTGAGATAAATGCTTCTTTCTGTATCTGCATCTGGTGGGTTGTCCATCCTGTGAAAGAAGTCATCTTTTTCATCAAGCATTTCTAAATTATCTAAAACACTGAAGACAGCCATCATTACGTAGAAGAACCATCCACTCATTATGGCATATCTCCTTATTTTATGTTCATAACCACTTTTCCTCATCAAATCATAGTTAAATGTTGCGCAAATGAGGTAAGTAGTGAATAAAGTAAATGCAGTCACCCCGTGTAAAACAGGAAACTCTTTCCAGTTGAAGCTAACAGTAATAATTCCACATACAGAACCGATTGTAGCTATTAGCCTAGATAATTCATTACCTTTTACATAAAACTCTCCAAGGTTTTCAGCTAAGGGCTTTAGTAATCGATAAAATACTTGGATTACTATCAAAGTTCCAAAAAGGCTAATTCCTAATCCTGTTGAAAATATACTTTCCTCAGGTTCAGAAAATGGCATTTCAGAGATTATTGGTATGAATGGAGCTACTCTCCCACTAAGAGTAGATACCAAATAAGTTAAGACTAAAGTGGCTAGTCCTAATATTATGCTAAATTCTAAGAGTAATTTTGCACTATTTTTCATTCAATACCGCTTGCGCTGCAGATAATCTTGCAATCGGCACTCTAAATGGCGAACATGAGACATAGTCCATACCTACGCCATGACAAAAGTGAACAGATTTAGGTTCACCTCCGTGCTCACCACAGATTCCTATTTTCAAATTAGGTTTTGTATTTCTTCCTCTTTCAATTCCCATCTTAACTAATTCACAAACGCCTTCGTCCAAACTTGCGAAAGGATCTTCAGGTAATAATCCATGCTCCAGGTAAGCTGGCATAAATCCACCAGTATCATCACGACTGAATCCAAACGCCATTTGTGTTAAATCGTTTGTACCAAATGAAAAGAATTCAGCAGTCTTAGCAATTCTATCTGCAACAAAACTAGCCCTAGGAATTTCCATCATTGTTCCAACCATGTAATTATCTAATCCCTCTATATTTCCAGCTACATCTCTAACAATTTTTTCTTGATGGTTATACTCAGTTTCCATTCCAGTTAGAGGAATCATTATTTCAGGGAAAGTTTTTACATTTTCATCAGAAAGTTCAGCTGCAGCTTCTAGGATAGCTCTAGCTTGCATTTCAGTTATTTCAGGGTGTGTAATTCCTAGCCTTACACCTCGGTGCCCCATCATTGGATTTGATTCCTTAAGTGCATCTGATCTTCGTTCCAATTCTTCGGCATTTATATCTAATGCTTCAGCAAGTTTTTTCTGTCTTTTAACGTCGTGTGGAATGAATTCATGTAGCGGAGGATCCATTAGCCTAATAGTGACTGGAAGGCCTTGCATTGCTCTTAAAGTTTCTTTTATATCATTCTTCATGAATGGGAATAATAAATCTAAAGCAGTTTTTCTTTCTTCTTGGCTATTTGCCATTATCATTTCTTGAAGATGGAAAAGTGGTTCTTCAGATCCTTCACCGTAGAACATGTGTTCTATCCTGAAAAGGCCAATCCCTTCAGCACCAAAATCTAATGCTCTCTTTGCATCAGACGGTGTTTCTGCATTTGTTCTTACTTTCAGCCTTCTAACTTGGTCACAAAGCTCTAAGAAATGCGTCAAATAATCGCTAGTGATATCAGTCTCAATTAGTGGTAATTCATCTTTGTAGACTTTACCTGCAGTTCCATTAAGTGTAATCTCCTCACCCTCATTTACAGTAACATCTCCAACAGTAAATTCTTTTTTGATTGAGTCCACTTTCATTTCTCCAGCACCAACAACACAACACATCCCCCATCCTCTTGCAACTAAAGCTGCATGCGAAGTCATTCCTCCTCTAGAAGTTAAAATTGCGACTGAGGCTCTCATTCCTTCTACATCTTCAGGGTTAGTCTCTTCTCTGACCAATACAACTTTTTCACCTTTAGCTGCCCAGTCTACAGCATCTTGAGCTGTAAAAACAGCTTTTCCAGTAGCTCCTCCAGGGCCTGCTGGTAAACCTTTTGCTAAGACTGGAGTAATCTTTTCAACATCAGGGTCCACGATGGGATGGAGCAATTCATCTAATTGTGAGGGCGTTACCCTACCAATTGCTGTATTTCCATCTATTCTATTTTCTTTTACCATTTCAGAAGCCATACGAATAGCAGCAGGGCCATTACGCTTTCCAATTCGGCACTGAAGCATCCAAAGCTTTCCAGTTTGGATAGTAAATTCAATATCCATCATATCATTGTAGTGATCTTCGAGATTCAATCTTATTGTGTTCAATTCATCATATAAGTGAGGTACCGATTGTTCTAAGCTTGGTAAATCTCCACTATGCTCGGTTCTGCACACTTCATTCAATGGATTTGGAGTTCTAATTCCAGCAACAACATCTTCACCTTGTGCTTTAGACAACCATTCTCCATAAAAATTATTTTCACCTGTTGCTGGATTTCTAGTAAAGGCAACACCAGTAGCACTATCCTCTCCTAGATTTCCGTAAACCATAGCTTGAACGTTTACAGCAGTCCCCCATTCTTCGGGTATATCTTCAATTTTCCGGTAAGCTTTCGCTCTTTTTCCATCCCATGAGTAGAAAACAGCAGATACGGCACCCCACAGTTGCTCCCATGGATCTTCAGGGAATGGTTTTTTGAGAACTTCCAAAACTTTTCCTTTATAAATTTCTACTAAATCCTTCAGATTTGCAGCAGATAAATCAGTGTCTTCAGTTACACCTTCTTGTTCTTTCATTTTTTCCAGTTCATGTTCTAATTGATTACGAATTCCCATTCCTTCTTCAGGTTCAATTCCGGAAGCTTTCTCCATTACAACATCAGAATACATTTGAATTAATCTTCTTTGAGCGTCATAAACAAATCTTGGGTCTCCGCTTTGGGTTATGAGTCCTTCTCTGGTGACATCATTCAATCCTACGTTAAGTACAGTTTCCATCATGCCAGGCATAGATGTTCTCGCTCCAGAGCGAACAGATAATAGTAATGGATTCTCAGAG
This sequence comes from Candidatus Poseidoniales archaeon, assembly GCA_045567915.1. Classification (GTDB taxonomy): domain Archaea; phylum Thermoplasmatota; class Poseidoniia; order MGIII; family CG-Epi1; genus CG-Epi1. The sequence goes on from JBJLCA010000012.1 coordinate 8,000, forward strand.
TCTCCAAAAATAGTTCCTACATTATTTTCAATATCTTTCAATGCGCTTTTTAGTTGTCCATCTAATTCTTCTGGATAACTTTGATTATTATCATTAAAGAAAGTACATACTTCTGTAGTAATTGTACAACCTGGTGGTACAGGTATTTCTAATAGTGCCATTTCAGCTAAATTAGCTCCTTTTCCACCTAATAGATTTTTCATGTCGGCTTTGCCATCGGTCATGCCTGGACCGAAACGGTAAACGTGCATTTCGCTCATTCTTACTCAAAGCTCTAACGAAATAGGTATAAATTCTCTTTCTCTTTATTCTATAGGGTCGTGAAGCTTACCAATCAAAGGCCATCCATGCCATAATAATCGATCATCTAACTCAATCAATATTTTATAAATTTCATCATATCCTTCAACAACATGTTCAACTAAACATGGTTTACATTCATCGCTTAACCACTTTTCAATTAGCTCAGAATTTCCAACTTCGATTATTTTTGCAATTTCACTCATTTCTTTGAGCCTAATGTGTAAATGGTCTAGGAAAATTTCGGAATTTTTTAAAGCCATTGTTAAGTGTAGGAATCTTAATTTTTCATCATTAACAATTTCTTCAAGAGTTTTATCTTTAGGTGCCCCTTCAGCAACTAACATTCCGAGTAATTTTTTTTCACCAAATATTTTACTTGCAGCTTCAAGCAAATATGCCAAACTTTCTTTTTTTTTCTCTTTATTCATAATTGCTACTAAGATAATCTACAACTGCCATAATATCATTTTTTGAAGCTAGTGCAGTTTCCTCATCGATAATTTCCCCGATTCCCATACAAAAAAGTGTATTTTTGGAGTATTCTTTCCATTTCTTATTAATTTCTTTAATTCGATTTAATATGATTACTTTTTTTGTATTTGGAGTATTCTTTTCTAAATAATTCCATAATTCAATAAAGTGTTTATCAGGGTCTTTGAGTCCATTTACTATAACAAGTTGTGTGTTTGCAGCTTTAAGCCAATCTATCCAAACTTTACCAGTAGCAGTTGGAGCATCGATTTCATAAAACATCAGATTATTTAATTTACAAGAGTGATCTAATAGCATATCAGGTACATTTTTAGGAGCTACAAAATTCTCCCGAGGTTTTGGTAAGCTTCTCATGAAGGTAGACTTTCCAGCACCCATTGGCCCTGTAACCATGATGTAAGTCATCTATGCCTCCTCCGCGGTCAAGTTTTTACTTGAACGCCTTTACTTATGTGTATTAAATCAGGTTCTAGCAGGTTAGATATTCCAAGATTGTAAAATTCGGTTAGAGAATTTTCTTCAATTTTAACAGTCGCATTTTGAAATTCCCATGGCTCATGACACGTGTAGGCAATATGTGTTTTCTTTTTGTAAGAGTAACATAAAGACTGTATCTTTCAAAGAGGAATTCTTCAAGGCTATTTTTTTCAGCCTTTCTTAGACTGCCACTAGGTTTTGATTCGCCTTTGATACTGATTCCATTACTTTTTCTATTAGATTGCCATGAAAAACCTCCTTCTTCATTCTCTTCTACTTTTCCTTTGGCAAAGACATAAGGAAGTCCGTAAGCCCATGGCGCATACATACTTGTTATTCTACTTTCAGCATCTAGAGTTAGAAATAAAACTCCAGATATTCCGTTTTTTGAAACATATGCTCTGATATTAAATTCAGGAAAATTAGAAATAAATGGTACAGAAGGTAAATATCTAGGTCGTATTTTTTCCATTCGAAAGGGTATAGTTCCAATGTAAGTTTTTCCTTTAAATGTTTCTAATTCTAAATCTTCTGGAATATACTTTTTTAATAATTTGCGATCAACTTCCCAATGCATAAAAGTTAGATTTACCCAATTCTGACTTAATGCCCATCCTCTTGTTGGCATACTAAATGGAATGTGACTAGTTTTCATCTTTTACCTATCTTGATGGCTTTGAATATGCCCATTAAATTTTCATATTCGCCCTCATCAGGATTTCCTCTTGATATTAGTCTTCTTAGAGTTGTTCTAGAACGATCTAATCTTCTTTCAGGATAGCTACTATTTTCTAATAAATCCATTATCCTATCAACTAACCTTTCAAATTCATCCTGAGAAACAGATTTTCGTTTTTTCAGACTTTTAACTCTATCTTTTCTTTTAATTTCATAAAGTACAAGTGCAACAGCATGAGATAGATTAAGTATTGGGTATTCAGGATTTGTGGGGATAGTTATTGTAGCCTCACAAAGTGCTAGTTCCTCTCTGTAAAGCCCATAATTTTCACGTCCAAAGAGTAAAGCTGGATTCTCTCTTTCAGCAATAATATCATTAATCTTTTTTACATCTTGAGGTGCTCTAAACCATCTTTTATCACCTTCAGGTCTTATTCCGCTTGTCCCAATAGCAATGTCACAATTTGCTATAGCTTCTTCAATAGTCTTGTAACGCTTTGAATTTTCTAGAATCGGTCTTCCAGACTTAGAACGAGCATAACTTTCATCAGCCAATTCACGTCCATTTACCATTGCCAAATCAGTTAATCCAAAATTAGCCATAGCACGAGCTACAGCTCCTATATTTCCCGGATGCTGAGGTTCAACTAGTACAATTCTCAAAGTTAGCCAAAGGGGGACTTTTAGATAACTTTCGTACAATGAAATAATTAATATCAGCTTGCTATGTGATATACAGTATGGTAGAAATTTACATTATATTGAGTTTGATTATTGGAATCGCTATAGGATTTTATTTAGCTAATCAAAAAAATCAATCTAATGATGAAGAATTAGAGGGAATTAAAGAGGAAATGGAAAAGGCATTCAAATCGGTAGCATTTGACGTCAACAGATCTAACACAGAAGAATTTCTTAAGATAGCTGATGATAAATTTCAAAACCTTTCTAAACAGGCAGATAAGGATTTGGAGAATAAGAAAAAATTAATTGATGGTAATTTAGAAACAATGTCAAAGAAGCTTCAGTCTATCGAGGAACATTCAATTCAACTCAATCAGAGCCTTGAGAACACAAATACTCAGACAAAAGATTTGAAAGATACAACAACAAAATTACGAGAAATACTTTCATCTTCACAAAAGAGAGGCCAATGGGGGGAAAGAATAGTAGAAGATATATTGAATGTCATTGGTCTGATAGAAGGAATAAATTATACTAAACAAGAGGTTGTTGATACTGGAGAACGTCCAGATTTTACATTTATATTACCTAAGGAAAAGAAGCTTAATATGGATGTTAAGTTTCCTTTGGCTCATTATGAGAAATACATAGATACAGAAGATGAATTAGTTCGTTCAAATGAAAAAAGTAGTTTTCTAAAAGATGTAAAGAAGCATGTTAAGGATATTACAAAGAGAAATTACATAGATCCTTCTTCTGGGACTGTGGATTATGTTCTGATGCTTGTTCCTAATGAATCAATTTATTCTTTCATTAATAAGGAGGATAGCGATGTAATTGATTATGCACTACAAAACAAGGTTTTACTTTGCTCTCCACTAACACTGTATGCCATTCTTTCCCTAATCAATCAAGCAACAAAGAATTTTGCTATGGAAGAGCAAGCAACAGAAGTTATGAACTTATTAAATCACTTTAAGCTTCAGTGGGGTAAATATGTTGAAGTTATGGATAAAATGGGTAGAAGTCTAGATACGGCAAAGAAGGATTATGATACTATGGTTTCTACAAGGAAGAGACAACTTGAAAGACCTCTTGATAAAATTGAAGATATTACGAGCTTAGTTGAATCTTCTGAAACTGAGAAATTAGGTAGTGGTCAACAAAAATTCTAAAGATCTTTCATTGAAGATACTAAATCAGTCATCATTTTCTTTCCATCCCCAAATAGCATCATAGTCTTATCTTCATAGAAAAGATCATTGTCTACTCCTGCATATCCAACAGATAACGATCTCTTTACCATTACGACGACTCTTGCTTTATCAGCATCAATGATTGGCATTCCTGCTAGAGGTCCTTCTCCGCTTCTTGCAGCAGGGTTAACAGTATCATTTGCACCAACAACGACAGCCACATCACATTCACCCATCTCTGAGTTAATATCATCCATTTCAATTAATTTTTCGTATGGAACACTTGCTTCAGCTAGTAGGACATTCATGTGCCCTGGCATTCTACCTGCAACAGGATGAATTCCGTATTTTACTTCACAACCATTTGCTTCTAGAATATCAGCAAATTCACGAACTTGATGTTGACATTGTGACACTGCCATTCCGTATCCAGGGATAATAACACATTTCGAAATTCCGTCACAGACCATAGCCACTTCTTCAGGATCAGACCCTACTTTAGTTCTAGTGACTTGTTCTTTATCAGAACCTCCGAATGATTTGAATAATACATCAATCAATTGACGATTCATCGCTTTACACATTATGTTTGTTAAAATCAAACCAGCAGCTCCAACCATAGATCCAGCAATTATCAAAACATTATTTCCAATAATAAATCCAGTAAAAGCAGCAGCAATACCCGACAATGAATTTAGTAGACTAACTACAACAGGCATATCGGCCCCACCTATAGGAAGTACGAATAAAATTCCAAGAATAGAAGATAGTGCAATGATTGCTATAACATAATCTTGATTTCCAGGTTCTTCAATTGTCATGTAAAGAAGTCCTACAATTGAAATTAACACTAATCCTTTAACATAATTTAGCCATTCAGGCCCCCAAGTTGGAGTTCTGTACCATGTTCCAAATA
>JBJLCA010000013.1:0-50606 GCA_045567915.1 Candidatus Poseidoniales archaeon
GAATCAGAAAAATTTGCGTGCATTCCTGAACCATTCCAATCTCCTTTGACTGGCTTAGGGTGATATTCAATATAATAACCATAAATTTCTGTTAACCTATCAAGCATATACCTAGCAACCCAAAGCTCATCACCAGCTTTCTTAGCTCCCTTAGCAAATATTTGAAATTCCCATTGCCCACATGCAACTTCTTGATTTATTCCTTCAAATCCAAGACCTGCGTCAATGCAAAGATCTGCATGTTGCTCAACAAGATCTCTGCCGTGAGTGTTTTTACCGCCGACTGAACAGTAATACAAACCTTGAGGCCCAGGATACCCTCCAACAGGGAAACCTAACGGTAATTGAGTTTCAACATCCATAATAAAGTATTCTTGTTCAAAACCAAACCAAAAATCTCCATCATCGTCATCTATAGTCGCACGACCATTACTAGGATGAGGTGTACCATCTGGATTCATCACTTCACACATTACTAAAAAACCATTTTCTCTCTGAGGATCAGGGTAAATCGCCACTGGCTTTAGAACGCAATCTGAATCGCCGCCATCAGCTTGTTTAGTGGATGAACCATCAAAACTCCACATTGGACACTTATCAAGGTCGCCTGTAAAGTCTTTCTTAATCATTGTCTTACTACGCATATTTTGTGTAGGTTCATAGCCATCAAGCCAGATATACTCTAATTTTGAGAATTCGCCCATATATAACATATCTATTGAAACATACTATATAAGAAATGCGGATAAATTAAACTAAACAATCAAAAAAAATAAGTTAAACAAGTTTATACGTGGTAATTTATATATAGGCTGAACAAATGTTCATAAAATGAACTTAAGCGATAAAGATTTTGAACTTTTAGCACAATTGAGTAGGAACGGTAAAGCTTCACAGAGAGAGCTGGCCGCGGAAACTGGAGTGGCATTAGGAACTGTAAATTCGCACGTAAAACAACTAGAAAAGAATAAAATAATAAAAGGATATCTTGCAGAAATTGATTCTGAAAAAGTAGGGTTTAATCTAACTGCAATAATAAACTTAAGAATTAAGAAAGGAACATTAATGGATGTACAAGCCTCAATTGCAAATCACTCAAGAGTCTTCGGCGTTTATGACGTAACTGGCGAATGGGATTCCTTGATTTTGGCTAGATTCAAAGATAGATTGGAAATGGACAAATTTATCAAGTCTACTCTGTCTCAAGAATATATCGAAAGAACAAGTACCTCTCTTGTCCTGAACACTGTAAAAGAAGAACCTCGAATCACACTATGATTTTAGAAAAAAACTATTGACTGATTCTATTTCGTTTATTGTTAATCCTCTTTGCAATTGACCATCCCAACGTTTAACGGGTATTCCATTATCAAAAGCAACCATTGTAGGGACTACTTCAATACTAAAATCATCCCACAATCTCGATTCAACATCTGTAATATCTGCAATCAAAACATTATCAACTTTAGAATATTCTGCCCAATTATTAAAAAAGGAAATACAATATGGGCACCAATCAGCTGAAAATATAATGATTAACTTACTTTTATGAGTTATTAATTCATCTGAATCAAAATCATCTTGATTAATCTTTTGAATTGATTTCACTTCTTTTTCCAGATCATTAGAGTTTCCCTGTCCACTCTTTTACTGATTGAATCTCTAGGCATTTCTTCGGAAGCAAGTTCCCAATGCAAACCAAATAGTTTGTACAGTTCGTTTTTTGTAACTCCCCATGGGGGACCACCCTCATCCAATTCTTTATCCAATGGTAAAAAAAGCCCTAATAGTTTGCCTTCTGGCTTCAATAATTGCCAAACTACCCTATCGTATTCAAAGCGACGTAATGGGCTAATTGCACAAAAGCAAGTATACTCCATAACATAATCAAAAGAATAATTTAAACTTTCTGGAAGATTAAATATATTCTCTTTAATCAAATTTATTCTAACATTAGCTTCCTCTGCATTCTCTTTTGTTGCTGAAATCGCATTGTCTGTGAAATCTATGGCAGTCACATCAAAACCTTGTTTAGCAAAAGTAACTGCGTCATAGCCTCTACCGCAACCAATTACGCAAATGTTACCTTTAGGGATCTCTGATGACAATCTTTGGAAAACTGGCGTTGGACCACCTAAATCCCAACCGTCCATTTCAGATTCATAGCAAGCCTCCCAAAATTCAGGAGTATTGACCGGGTCTTCCATAAATTCTTAGAAAGAGGTGTTGTTAAAAAACGAGGGTAGACTTTTTGTGACGGCCTTTAATCATATAACATGACTACAGTCGTAATGCGAACAAGTGCTGGCGATATAGAAATCGAACTCTTCGATGATAAAGCTCCTAAAACTGTCGAAAATTTTCTTAAATTGGTTGATAAAAGATTCTACAATGGATTACATTTTCACAGAATAATTAAGGATTTTATGCTACAAGGAGGTTGTCCAAACTCTAAAGACCCTAATAATCCAAAAGCTGGGACTGGAGGCCCAGGATACCAAATTAATTGTGAGTTTCATCCTGAATTGAAACATGACAAACCAGGTTTACTTTCAATGGCAAACGCTGGTCGAAATACAGGTGGATCACAATTTTTCCTAACTACTGTAGCTACTCCTTGGCTCGACGGCGCTCATGCAATATTTGGAGAAGTTACTAAAGGAATGCAAACTGTTCAGAAAATTGAAAACACTAAAACCGGCCACATGGACAGGCCAAATAAACCTCAAAAAATAATCTCAGTTACAAAACTTGAATAGACCTTTATTGAAATGTCAGAAGATTTAGAAGAACCAAAGTTCAAAATTCTTCATGAATACAAAGGATTTGAAGTTAGAAAATATGTTGATACAATACAAGCTAGAGTATCTTCACCAGATTCTAAAGTAGTAAACTCAAGCATCCATTTTAGGCAAATTGCAAACTACATATTTGGGAATAACGATAAATCTCAAAATATATCAATGACTGCTCCAGTCCATACTTGGAATCAAGACGATGAGACGCTAATGGCTTTTACAATGCCCTCAAAATTTAAGCTCAAAGAACTACCGAAACCTAATGAAGAGAGAGTGCAATTACTAAATGTTAAAGGGAAAGTTATAGCTGTATTAAAATTTTCCTGGTTTTCAGGCAGCGCCCGAACTAAAAAACTCACTCAAAAGCTTCAAGATTTAATCAAGGCTGAAGGTTTAAAGCAAAACGGCAATTCGAAATTAGCAGTCTATGATAATCCAATGACAACCCTCCCATTTGCAAGGAGGAATGAAATTCATTTACCCATACAATGGAAGCTTAATCGTCCGTAGAAGAACCTTCTTCCATATAAGGTATGTCAATATCTAATTGAGCTATGTACAACCCCGAAGTTATACAAGAAAGATAAGTATAACCATCGTGGTATTCTGCAGCCCACAAAAAAGGTATCCAACCAAAATCGTAAAAATTAGAATCTAAAGGTTCGCCATAGGCATTGTTTTGTGGTAATATATATGCAACTGTTGACGATAAATGAGAACTATTTCTATCATCTGAATTGCCTGTTGCAATTATTGTTTCAACATCAACAATCCATAACCCTGCATGATAATGGGAAATGTACAAGCGACCGTCCCAACCGCCACCATAACTCTGATCTGGTTTTTTGTCATCAGTAATAAAGTGGCCTGAGTCTAAATTATGTGGGCTGAAAAGCAGCCATTCATCTCCGTCAGAATGAGCTTCGCAAGATGCGCCAAAACAGTGTAACCCAGATGTAGGAATTTCCCAATCCCCTACTAACTTAGGTAGGAAACGTAGATTACCGTTTACTACTTCATAATCTGTATTATCAATAACATAAATCATTCCCGTACCAACATCTGTTGATAACACCTCGACTGCTGCAGTAACCAAGTGACGCTCACCTTCTAACTCCGGGCGAATATGAGATATGTCTACCATTTCAGGATAAGGCTCAGTATAATGAATATAAGATGAACGTCCACCGTTCTCATTTCCTGTAGATCCGCTATCTGGTTCACCATCGCCATCAAAATCTGCAAAATCCATCCAATACCCTACCTCTGGAGCTCTCCATAGGCAAGTGACTGGGGAACCGACTGTACTTTTACACCCTAATCCATAAAATAGATAATTTTCAGGACTATTGACTGGATGAGGCACGTCAGTTACATCGCCAATTCTTACCCCTGCTTCCCAATATGCACCATAAACATAAGTTCTTTCATAACGAGGATCTTGAGGATCATCTCCAGGCCAAGTTTGAACTGTCATGTCATGAATGTAAATCCAACCGCCTCGAGTTGTCTCCCAAGCTACTTCATATTCTCCAACTTTGATAACTGTGTGACCATAACCTGAACCTGGAACTCCTTCCAATGTTCTAGCGGCCGAACCTTGTAAATTCAAATGTGCAATTGTAACTCCGCCACAAGCTTCACCAACTGCAATATCGCAACCTTCATAGTCTGGATTTGCAACAAAAATATACCACTCATTATCAATCATGTGTGTGTATAGATTATGAGGACCACTAGGATGATCTGAATCATACCAACTATCAACCCAAACTGGATTAGTTTTATCCGTAACATCAACTAAAACTACACTAACTTGTGTAGGATCTCCCCAATCTCCTATTTGCGGATCTGCATACCCTGGATCTACTAACTGATTTTGAAGAATTACATATTCTCTACCGCTAAATTCAAGATATTTAATGTCTAAAAGCTGTGTGTTTGGATCAGTATATTTCCCTGTAACTGTCGTATTGTAAGGATCTGTAACATCTGTAATGTGAAATTCAGACCAACCTGCTTGGTAAGCGTAAGTTCGTCCATCTGGTGAATCTGCAACTGTAACTTCTGCATTCCCTCCATTTGTTAGAGGATTATACGATATCTGCTCAATGTTACCACTACTCATGTTATGCATTGAAGCATCCATGTGATCATGTCCATCTTCTTGAATCAAAGGATCTTCTAAAATTAAAGTATTATTATTTGAAGATATTTCTTCATCTGAACTTGAAAAATATGCTCCAGCACTAATCAAACTTATAGCAATTAAAGCCACTAAAGCCATTTCTTTCGTTTGCATTAATCTTTCCAGTATAACCTTTTATTTATAGGCTATTTAGAATGTATCAATATGAAAGTCAGGGAAACAATGCTGAGCACCGCATTTGCAATTCTCATTTGCTTTCTAGTTTGTTTTCCAACTACCTCGGCACATACTGGTGGCGTTTTTACGATAATTGTCTCAGAAAATGGAGTCGTACCGGGTAATGTGCAAATGCTTGTCAACGATACTGCAAGATGGATAAATGTTGACGATAGAGACAATGTAACACATCGCATATTAGTTGATGCGAACTCCGATGGAATCTATGATGGGTCTGAAGACTGGGATTCTGGTGAACTAACACACCAATGCGAACACATTAATGGTACAAAAGTCGATGAAAATTGTAATGCTTATTTTGATATACCATTTAATGAAACTTATCTAAACATGAGCTACTTTAATGTCACGGGAACATATGCTTTTTTAGATTTAGTGTATAACAAGACTTCCGAGAGTACAGAAATAGTATATGGTAATGTAACAGTAAACCCTGATTCGCATTTAACCGCTGGATTTCAGGATACAACTTCAAACGGAGGGGAAAGTGAGGATAAAGATGATAATGAAAAACCGAACTTTCTTTTGATTATTGCCGCAGCCTCAGCCTTAGGGGCAATGGTTTTAGGAGGAATGATTCTCTTTGGCAATAAAGAAGATTAACAAGGATTTAATCAAAACTCTATTTCTTGGCCTAATTACAGTATTGGTTTTGACAAGTATTTACTATCTAAACTTACCTGGTGACGATGAAAATGAAACCGATAATTCTTATTTGAAGAGTGAAATATGTTATTATGCGCTGAATGGGATAGTCGCAGACCATCATTATCATTTACAATTAAACATAACTATTATCGAAGAACGAATTGAAATTCCTATGAATATCGGATTTGAAAAAGATTCTGATGGAAATACTATTTTTTTACACCCTATTCACACATATGATAATAGTGGAAGAATTCATGTGGAAACTACAAAAAATGCTACCGCTGAATTAGGATTCTTTTTTGATATATGGGGAAAGGATTTCTCAAAAAACAAGATACTAAATTATACTTCAAATGATAAGCATAGTATCGATATTTACATGAATGGAAATAAAATAAGCACATATGAAAAAACTATCCTTGAACCTTATTCTTTTATCGAAATAGTATACAAGAAAAATGACTAAAGTTTATTTTAGAGGGTGAAAATAAACAATTATGGCATCAGTTATCAACGGGTTGAAACCTGAGATTATATGGAAACATTTTGAGACTCTCACTAAAATTCCTAGACCTTCAAAGCACGAAGAGAAAATTCTAAAATATCTTAAAAACTTCGCAAATGAAAGAAATTTTGAAATGCGTGAGGATAAAACAGGAAACATAGTTGTATTGAGGCCTGGAGGTGGTGGTGGAGAAAATGCCCCTACTATTATTATTCAAAGTCACGTCGATATGGTTTGTGAAAAGAACCGAGATTCTAAACATGACTTCATGAATGACCCTCTAAACTTGTACATAGATAATGGATGGCTTAAAGCTGAAGGAACTACTCTAGGTGCTGATAACGGAATAGGTGTAGCTGCCGCTATGGCTTTGTTGGACTTACCAAAAGAGACACCCCTACCTCCTTTAGAATGTTTATTTACCGTTGATGAAGAAACTGGTTTGACTGGAGCATTTGCACTGAATGGAAAAATATTAAAAGGAAGAACCATGTTGAATCTTGACACTGAAGATTGGGGTGAAATTTGTATTGGCTGTGCAGGCGGTGGAGATTCCAGTATTATTTTACCAACTGAACGCAAAGAAGCCCCTGCAGATTATTTGTCATTTCAACTTTCCGTAGAGGGGCTGAAAGGAGGACACTCTGGAGTAGATATACATGAGGAAAGGGGTAATGCAATAGTTTTCATATCATCCATAATTGATAGTATATTAAAAACTACTAAAAGCTCTCTTATTTCTATAGAGGGTGGCGATAAACATAACGCGATACCAAGAGAGGCATTTGCAAATATATACATTCATCCTGAACATGTTTCAGATGCGCAAAATTCGGTATCCAATAGAGCTAAAGCCCTGAATAAGGAGTTTGGTTCAATTGAAAAGAGCATCAATGTACAATTTACAGGTTCCAAAGAACTTCCTGCAAAGTGTCTTTCAAACAAAAGTCAACAACTTTTAATCGGATTGTTACGAACGTTACCACATGGCGTTTTAAAATATTCACACGATGTAGAAGGCTTGGTAGAGACATCCAATAATTTAGCTTCAGTCAAGATGCTTAATAAAAAAATAAATATTGTTTGTTCAACAAGATCATCAATTTCAGAAGCTTTAGAATCTCAAAGAGAGAGAATAAGAATAATGGCTGAGGCTTTTGGTGCCACGGCTGAACAAGAAGAAGCATATCCGGGATGGGCTCCAAACGTAAATTCACCGGTACTAGAAACTACAACAAAGATATACACCGAATTACTCGGTAAAGATCCACACATATGCGCTATACATGCTGGACTTGAATGTGGAGTAATAGGTGAGAAAGTTGAGGATATGGATATGGTATCTTTTGGACCAACAATAAAAGGCCCCCATTCTCCAGATGAAAGAGTAGAAATTTCATCAGTTGATAAATTTTGGGATTTATTGCTTAAAATATTAGATGAACTTTCAAAGAAGTGAAACTTGATTGAAGACATTAGAACAAATTTGAAAACTAAATTATCTGGAATTGATTCCTGGAATCGAATGGCTGTGAAACCTATCAAAAATAATATTATCGATAATGAGAAATTAATAGATTACAGTAAATTATTATCTAAGGACAACTTAGTAAAAATGAAAAAAGCTTCAGTGCTAGTGTGCTTCTTTGAAAGGAATGGTAATTATTATTTTCCATTGATTAGACGGCCAATACATGAAAAAAATCACCCTGGTCAAATTGCACTACCCGGTGGATCAAGAGAAGATGGCGAAACTTTAGAAAAAACTGCATTGCGAGAAGCTTTTGAAGAAGTTGGAATTCTTCCCAAAAATGTTGATGTAATTGGTCAAATGACGCCCTTACCTGTTCCTGTTTCAAAATATATTATCTATCCATTTATAGGAATAACTAAGGATGAACCCAAATGGAATCTTAATGATAGAGAAGTTGATGAACTCATTGTATTAAGATTTGACAAACTTCTCAGAGCTGATAACGGGTACTATGAAGATTGGACGATTAAAGAAAATAATCTTAGAGTCCCCATATTCAAAATTGAAAATATGGAAATATGGGGAGCTACAGCTGCAATTCTAAGTGAATTAATTGACCTAAGTAAAAAATCTAACTAAAAAAAGAATTGAGAGGCTCAACTATTGTAGAAGAAAAAAGGTCCCCTAGGAAAGCTGTAATTACAAACGATAAAGCCAGCGGAATAATATAAGGCACTTTGAATGTAATCCAAGGAAAATCTATACCTTTATCTTCTAATTTTTTCCACTCTTTATCTGAATCTAATTTGTGCTTTACAAAGGCCACCATTACCACTCTTTCTCCAATTACTTGTTGCATAGGCCAAACGAAGCTTGTCCTTGCTTTATTTAACTCCATTTTTGTTCCGAAAAAAATTTGGAAAAATGGACTTTCAACATTACCTTTGATTATATTGAAAACTGCCAAGCCTAAAGGAATAAACAGATAAAGTAAAAGAGAATTCATAAAAATTACAAAAGGATATGGAAAACCCCGAGTATCAAAAGCTGTCAAAGATTGGTCCGTAAATGAAAACGAAAAAGGTGTAATCAAGCTAATTGCCATAATTGCCTTAACATCTGCACCTCCAATAGTAGGGCCAAAATAAAACCAGATATACATTAAAGTCATTAAAATTGGAATCGCGATAAAATCAATTAATTGGTAATTATTAATTGAAACGTCATCAGATTCAAAACTGAAAAGGAAATAAATAGAACAAAATATTGCTAGATATTGACTAACTTTCCAAAGCATTGCTTGGTTTTTGTCTAGAACATATTCATCCACAAATGAATTAAAAAATAAAGTCAAAGTTGCAAAGATTAAAGCCCAAATGTAGAGACCATAATCTTCCCAAATATTAGAAACTTCATAAATTAACAAGACAGAACCGAGAACTCCTCCATAAATCCATACTAAATTAGAAACTCTGCGTGTTTTTAAATCAGACCAAGAACCATATGAAAGCATGACAACTCCTATCAAAAAACGTAGAATGTCAATATTAGTCATACTTGCGTAGTCAGTAGACCGCATATTAATATATCTTTTAATTCATAAAATATTTATGAATACATTTTATATAGTAAACCAAGTTGATTAAGTGTGGATTTAAGAGAGCAATTATTACCTAACGAAAAGTTGCTAGGTGAATATAACAATTTATTGGTAGAAAATAAGAAAGGCAATGTATATCTTACTAATCTAAGATTGTTTTTATCAACTAAAAAAAATATATGGAATTTCAATACAAATGATATAAAATATATGGGTAGAATGAATAATCCCCGTTTTTCTTGGATGTGGCAAATTCTTATCTCTTTAACGCTTTTATACAGTATTTTGTCGAGTAAAACTTTACTATTTTTAGTCTGTATAATTTTGTCAGCAGCTAGACAATATCTCAAAATCGATTGTTTAGAAATTGGTTTAGAAAATAAAAAATGGATAGTTTCTGATGATAATGAACAACTTGATGAACTAATGCTTCAAATTCAAACAAATCAAGTAACTGGTTTAGAAAAAAGTGAAGGAAAACCGATAGTGGACGCTGAAGAAGAACTTAATACAAGAATAGAAATTAATATAGTAGGAGAAAACGAATCTGGACCTTTGAGATCTGCATGGATATCACTATCATTTGCATTTATTTTCTATTATCTTAATTCTTTCTCAGATTCGGGTAACATATGGCTTTTCGTTCTTTTAATTTCCGCCTTGTGCTCATATATTATATACAAAGATCGAAGAAATACTAATATCTTGAGAGATGTTGAGCCTGAAAATGGCCTAATAAGAAAAGGCTGGTACTTTCTCCTGAATAAACTTAAAGTAAAGATAATTAAAGCAAATTATAGTTTAAAAGTTTATAATAAAAAAATAGAAGTTAGAAATTTAGGATACATTTTGAGCTCAGTTATTTTGCTTCTAACTTTTACCATCACCCACATCAATTCTAACCTTATCCCAATGTTGTTCGGAATTTCTCTAGCAATTTCGGTATACATGACTGGACGTTGCCTTGCTGGAATACCGAGACCTCGGAATCGAATGGTTGCAAGGAGCTTTGTATGCACTCTTGTAGCTATATGTGTCATACTGCCCTGCCTTAATGCCGCTCCACTATTTATGCCTGCAAATGCTTTATTATCCTCTGATTTTTTAGATGTCGAAAGCGGTAATGGTTGGAAAAAATCGTATTCCCAAGTTGACGAGTACGGGCTTGGTTTGGCTTCAACAAGTATTTATCTCTACGCGGATGACGCAAAAGATAGTGAAGGAAATGACGATGGTTACCCTGCAATATTATTTGTAATTGTTCTAAAAGTACCTTTTGAAGTCGATGAAGCTGTGCCATTAGATATTCTAAACGACCAATTTCAGAAAATGGCTATTGAACAAGATATTGAATTGGATGCGAAATTAGAGAGCGGGAGTCGCAAAACGTCGCAAGGCTATGATACAGAATATGTTATCTATAATGGAACTACAAAAACTGAGAAAATAGGCACTGATGAAATTAATTATAAGGTTACAAAAGGATCTGAATCAAAATATATTGGAGAAGTATGGAAAGCCCCGGAATACAACTTGCTTGTAGTTTCAATGGGCATTGGTATTATCTCCCTCTGAAACTATTAATGAAGACACTGGTTTTGAACCTATAGATGATTTAGTGGATGACCTCATTCCAAACCCAACAGATACTACTGATGAGAAAAATTGGAATGAAATGCTTAATCTAATTCCTGAGATCTACTGCTATCAAGAAGATTGGAAAGACTAATTTTTATCTATTACTAATCCTTCTTTAAGAGGAAATGAGACAAATTCTCCTTCCCACTTAACCTCTGACTCCTCGTCAAGTAAACCTGCCGAAACTAATTTGTTCATCATCATTTCAGCATCATCTTTTGGCACTTTCAAATATTGTTTTTCTGCTTCACTCATTTTAACCAAACTCAATTCCTTGTGCTAAAGGTAAGTCGTCTGACCAATTAAGCGTATTGGTCTGCCTACGCATGTAGATTTTCCATGAGTCTGAACCTGCTTCTCTTCCGCCGCCAGTATCTTTCTCTCCACCAAAAGCTCCCCCTATCTCAGCCCCACTTGTTCCAATATTTACATTAGCAATTCCACAATCGCTTCCAGAATGACTCAAGAATTTCTCAACTGATTGCATATCCTTAGTAAATATTGACGAAGACAAACCCTGATCCACCGAATTGTGAGCTTCTAGAGCTTCTTCTAAATCTTCAAATTCAAATAAATAAAGTATTGGTGCAAATGTCTCCTCTCTAACAATTTGCATATCCATATTTGCTTTTACTAAAGTAGGCTCAACATAGAAACCATCTGCCTGAATTACATTGCCACCATAGATAATTTCTCCATTTTCTTTCTTAATTATCTCTAAAGCATCACTATAATCTTGGACGGCTGTTTTATCTACCAATGGGCCAACAATTGTATCTGAATTTAATGGATTCCCAATTTTTATCTGAGAATAAGAAGCAACTAACTTTTCAATTATCGAAGAGGATATTGACTTATGCAAAAATAACCTACGTGTCGAAGTACATCTTTGACCAGAGGTACCTACTGCGCCAAATAATACAGCCCTAAGAACTAATTCTGGATCCGAATCAGGCATTACAATTATTGCATTATTCCCTCCCAATTCCAAAAGAGATCGTCCTAAACGTTTAGCAACTACTTCCCCAATTTTACGCCCCATATTACATGAGCCTGTTGCTGAAACAAGAGGTATCCTACGATCATGTACGAGTAATTCTCCAACATCTCTGCTAGAACCAACAAGTAGCGACATCACGCCGTCCCAACCTAGCGGAGTCATAACTTCATTAACAATTTTTTGGATTGCAATCGCTGTAAGTGGTGTTTTAGAAGATGGTTTCCAGACCATTACATCTCCACAAACTGCAGCAATCATAGCATTCCATGCCCAAACTGCACCTGGAAAATTGAAAGCCGTAACAATACCTACAGTTCCTAGAGGGTGCCATTGCTCATACATTCTATGATTAGGCCTTTCAGAGTGCATAGTCTTTCCGTAAAGTTGACGGCTTAATCCAACAGCATAATCTGCGATATCTATCATTTCTTGAACTTCTCCTTCTCCTTCGGCCTGAATTTTTCCCATTTCCCAAGAAATCAATTTACCAAGCGCAGTCTTATGCTTACGAAAAGCATTCGCTAAATTTCTAACAACTTCACCTCTCTTTGGGGCCGGTTCCATTCTCCATTTTTTAAATATTTGAGAAGACCTTTGCATTATAGTTTCATAATCTCCTGAATTACACTGTTTAACCTTTGCAATTAGTGTTCCATCTACTGGAGTTATGCAATCCAAATCAGCCCCAGAGCCTAACCAACTTTCTGAGTAACCTCCTAAATTTAGATCTTCAATTCCTAACTCTTCTAAGAAATCCAACTTTGTCATGTAAGTCCATGAAGGGCTACAATAAAGAACTTAGTTGTACAAGTTATTTTTAATTGCCCACCTCATGCAACATTATGACTGGTGTAGATTCTGAACTTAAGGGATATGACCAAGCCCAAAGAGAAATGATGGAGGAAAACTGCATTATCGTAGATAGCGATGATCAGGTCATCGGGCAAGATTCAAAAGTTAAATGCCACCTTAACGAAGGAAAATTGCACCGTGCATTCAGCGTTTTACTATTCAATTCAGATAATGAATTATTAATACAGCAAAGGGCTGATGAGAAGATAACTTTCCCTTCCATTTGGGCAAATAGTTGCTGCAGTCACCCTCTTTATCAAGATGGTGAGGAGGAGGGCATTAAAGGCGCAAAAAGAGCAGCTATTAGGAAACTAACACAGGAACTTGGAATCAAAGATGGTGAAGTTGAATCTGAGGATTTAACATTCATAACCAAAATGCATTACAAGGCTAGAGCTGATGAAAAGTGGATTGAACATGAAGTTGACTACATTTTTGCTATGAAAAGGAATATTCAAATTGATCCTAACGCAAATGAAATACAAGAAACCAGATATGTTAACTCAGAACAATTGAATGAATTATTCGAGAAGTCTGAGGACGGTGGTGTTAAAATAGGTCCTTGGTTTAGATTAATAAGAGATAATTTCCTCGATAAAATATGGATTAATATTGACTCCTTGGATAATATTAGAGATAAGAAAGTTCATCACATGGGAGAAGTAATATGAGTATAAAAATTAAATTAGCTGAAAAAGCAAAAGATGTAGAGAAAGCTCTACATGATTATTTAGTAATACGTGAACCTAGGAAACTATACGAAGCAATGGCTCACATACCTCTTGCTGGTGGGAAGAGACTCCGTCCAGTTATGGCTCAACTTACATGTGAAATGGTAGGAGGTAATGGAAAACTATCGATACCTTTTGCAGCTTCACTTGAAATTATTCACAACTTTACTTTAGTTCATGACGATGTAATGGATGATGACGATCTAAGGCATGGTGTTGCTGCTTGCCATACAGTTTTCGGATTACCAACTGCAATTCTAGCTGGAGATTCTCTTTTTGCATATGCTTTTGAAATGATTGCAGAAAGTAATGTCAATGATGAAATAAAATCTGAGCTAGTCAGACATACGGCATATACTGTTAGAAGAATTGCTGAAGGGCAGCAGATGGACATTAATTTTGAAGAAGAAGAAACTGTAGACCCTGAACTATATCTTGAAATGATTCGATTGAAAACATCAATACTTTTCGGATCTGCTGCGTACGGAGGGGCTCTAATTGGTGGAAAGAAAGTTGAGGAAGCAAACGAACTTAGACAAATGGCGATATGGGTCGGTTTAGGATTTCAAATATGGGATGATTATTTGGATGCTACAGCTTCTGCTGAAGTACTTGGAAAGCCTTCAGGATCTGATATTCGTCAAGGAAAGCGTACTCTTTTAGTCATAGAAGCATTAAATCGAACAAACAATGAAGATAGAAAAGAATTAATTAAAATTTTAGATGATAGTAATAATACTGATAATGATGTAAAAAGAGCTGTTGACATAATGTCAAATTGTGGAGCTCTTGAAAATTGTCGTGAACAGGCATTAGGTTACCTTAACGGCGCTAAAAAAACAATTGCAAAGTATCCTGAAAGTAGTGCAAGAACTATGCTTGAAGAATTACTAGAATACATGGTTACAAGAGGACATTAATCCTACCTAATCGCCTAAATACAGGTTACAAATGAGACTACAATGAGCGACTCAGAATCTTGGACATCTGGGCTAATAAATGAGCAGCTAAGAAAGAGATTTGAAAATCATGACACTGCCAAAGTTACAAACTTAGCAAGTCAAGCATGTATTGCTGCGAATATGCCACAAAAAACAAATATAGTATTCGAAGGGAAAGCTGGAGATAACTTTGGAGGACTGAACCAAGGAAGTAAAATTATATTGAATGGTGATGCTGGAAGATTTGTTGGTAATGGAATGAAAGATGGGGAGATTATCATTAATGGAAATTGTGACGATGGGGCTGCACACTCAATGTCTAATGGAAGAATAGTAATTCAAGGTTCTGTAGATGGGGATGCAGGATCATCAATGCAAGGGGGAAGTTTACTAATCTCTGGAAACGTTAGGGGGGATTTAGCTACATGCATGAACCAAGGTAGTATCACGATTTGTGGAGATGTTCTGGGCGATGTTGGAAGAATGATGAATAATGGTAAAATATTCATCGCTGGAGACTTTGATCAAAATGAAAACATCGATGTGAAAAATATTTCTCCGAGTGATTGGAAGAAATTAAAAACAGATCTTAAAAATAACGGAATTGATTCAAGAGATTTAGACTTTAAGTATGTATCTTCTAAAAAATTAATTAAAAGAGAAAAAACATATGAACCTGAATACGTTAGTCTGGATAAAGATATAATCTTAGTACCTGCTAGTCTCACAAGAAGGCCAAGAACGCCAGGTTTGGACGACATTAACCTATCTTTAACGCTTGGTCAAAAAAAAGAAGAACCTCTGAACCTTACCATACCATTACTATGGCAAGGCGATAATGCACCTTCATATTTCAATTGGAAAATTAATAAAAAAATAAATGATGATCTTAATAACTCCAACATAGCCATAATTGATTTGACTGCAACAGATATTAATCGTAGATTAGATATGAAAAGGCCAACTGATTTAGCAGTTATTGTAGATTTATTGAACCAAAGCTCTGCAAATAAAGTACCAATTCTAATTCGAATTTACGCGGGGGATGTCGATAATGATTTAGGCGTTATAGTAAAGTCTGGAGCCGACGGAGTTATATTGGTAAGTGACAAAGTGCCAATTGAGGCAGCTCTCGTCTCATCAAGAAATCACAAAGATCAAATTATAGTTCTGGCTGAAATAAACAAATTAGATTACCAAAACTCTGCAAAACTATTAGCATTAGGGGCTGCAGGAATATTTTTGCAAGACAAATGCAACGGAAATCAACTAACGGAATTCGGAACTAAGTTGTCCGAGACTATTGGTTCATTGGGCGTCGGAAAAGCTACAGATTTGAGTGTAGAACACCTTAGAACGACTAGCCAAAAAGTTGCTTCCATGACTGGAATTTCCATAGCTGGATATAACTCAGTTTTACCAATGTGGCGACATTAATGATATTTAAATGAAAGACAGTGCGATTTTCGCTGAGCAATTGTCAAAGAAATATGGTGAACTATCTGCTGTAAACAATGTAGATTTATCAGTACCAAATGGAATTTGTTTTGGACTCTTAGGCCCAAATGGTGCAGGAAAAACAACAATGATCCAAATGCTTCAGGCCTCTTCACCTATCACAAAAGGTAGACTGAAAGTTTTAGGAACTGATGTAAGTAAAGAAAGCCGTAGTGTAAGGAGACGTATCGGAGTAATACCACAGGAAGACAATTTAGATCCTGACTTTACAGTTGAATACAATTTGATTGTTTACGCAAGGTACTACGGAATAAGTACAGAGGATGCAAAAAATAAATCTTCAAAATTACTTGAAAAGGTCGGATTAACAGATAAGGCAAATGAGAGGATTTCCAACCTTTCTGGAGGAATGAAAAGACGTTTAATTGTTGCTAGAGGAATGATTAACGATCCTGAATTACTGATTTTAGATGAACCGACAACTGGCTTAGATCCTCAAGCAAGACATAGTGTTTGGGATCAAATTAGAATTTTTAAAAATGATGGAAAGACGGTTTTGCTAACTACACATTATATGGATGAAGCTGAAATCCTTTGCGATGAACTAGCAATTATGGATTCTGGTAAAATTTTAATCAGAGGAACTCCAAAGGACTTAATCTCTAACATCGTTGGATCTGACGCAATAGAATTTGTATCGCGTTCATTTGACAAAGGAAAGAAAATACTAGATTCAATTGAAGCTAAAAGTAAACTGAAGAAAGTAAGTATAAGTCGTGTTTCAGACAGAATTATAGTATATGGAGAGGATAACGAAGAAATAGTTTCTGATTTTGAAAACAATCCAGAACTAACTGATGTGATTAAGCGAAGGGCAACTCTCGAAGATGTTTTTTTAAAACTAACTGGGAGACAATTGAGAGATTAAGTATGAGAGAAATAAAAGGCGTAGCTCCACTAATGGTTTATGCAGTATGGAAAAGACATGCCGACGTTTGGGTGAGAACATGGAAAACAAATCTCTTACCTCCGCTAGTCGAACCTATTTTGTATCTTTTAGGTTTTGGTTTTGGTGTGGGCGCATACATTAATGAAATGGGAGGAGTTAGCTATGTCGAATACATTGCACCCTCAATCTTGGCAATATCTATGATGTTTGGGGCTTTTTTTGAAGCCACTTATTCTGCATTTGTCAGAATGTATTACCAAAAAACTTGGCAAGCCATTGCTGCAACACCGGCCTCAGCAACTGACGTTTTAGTGGCTGAATTGGCATGGGCTACTACTAAGTCAATGTCAAATGCTACATTGATGACTATTGCCATATTGTCTGTAGGGCTGGTTGTCAACAAACCTCTTATCTCAATCTCTGGAGCAATCCTGATGCCAATTGTGGCAATTCCTGTAGGATTAATGTTTGCAGGAATGGGGCTAATTTTAACTTCTTACACTCCTTCAATAGATTGGTTTAACATACCTTTCTTTCTTTTCATAAACCCAATGTTTATCTTGGCAGGAACTTTTTTTCCTATTGATGAATTTCCTCCAGTAGCACAGAATATTGCAATGTGCTTACCATTAACTCACGCTGCCTTGATTACTAGATCTATAGCCTATGGTAACGGACTGGAAAATTTAGAAGTATCACTGTTGTACATTTTATTTATGGCTTTCATCATGACATACTTGGGAGTAAAGTTATGTCGAAAACGAATTGTAACCTAGTTTCCAAAGTTAAACTTTCATTTCAGATGAGCGAATATACGACCACGTTGAAACTGCAGTTAAAATAGCTGAGATTATCATTTCTCTTTGATGATCTTCCCAACTAATTGCTATAATTACTAGAGAAGCTAAACCGATGATTCCAGCATAAAATTTAGCCTTGTCAGGATCATCTGTAAAAAAAGAATGATTTTTACCAGACATAAAAAACCATATAGTTACGTAAACCATTGCTGAAATTAAGACTGCTGTAGAAAGGGCACCTGAAGTGTCTGAAACTTTAGGTTCAGAACTCAAAAGAGGTATATTCATTCCTTGCTGAATAACTAAAACTAAGTATACTACGAGAGTCCCGTAACCAGCTCCTGCAACAAGATATAACCAACCTCTTAGCGATTCAGCTTTTTCGGCTTCACTAGGAATACTTTGAAATTGTAAATCTGAAGACTTTACTGAAGAAGAAAGGTCTGCTTCTCTTCGTATAACTTCTTCCTTAGTATCTTCTTCTATTTCTTGGCCGGGTAGTGTTTCATCAATATCTAAATCGTCCACTATTCTTCCTCTTTCAATGGCACTATATTGTGACCCTTAAAATCAAATTTTACAGAACGTCTAACTAAACCTTTCAATGTAAGTGAACTAACTCCAATATCTCTTCCCACATCATTTGCAAAGGTTCCTTCATCACCAATTAAATCAACAATTTTAGATTCATAATTAACAAATTCTTTATCTGACATCAAAACTACAGTAAGGAGCTCTTGTGTTTCATCAAATGTTAAAGATGTAGAAATTTGAAAAGCATTGTAGAATGTTCGGTAACTTTTCTCAGGTCTCCCTGACTCTTTATTAACTTCCCATCTTGATTCAATTAGCTTAAATTTTTCATAATATACAATAATATCATTAGCTTCTTCACCGAACTTCTTATTCAACTCA
This sequence comes from Candidatus Poseidoniales archaeon, assembly GCA_045567915.1. Taxonomy (GTDB): domain Archaea; phylum Thermoplasmatota; class Poseidoniia; order MGIII; family CG-Epi1; genus CG-Epi1. The sequence goes on from JBJLCA010000013.1 coordinate 18,699, forward strand.
CTAATCATTGTCCATCCATCTGCCAGAGTACTCAAAACATTTCTTCGAATTTCAGAATCTACTGCTCTAAAAAGTGCTACAAGCTCGGCTGGATCGTTAATTAATTTTACGCGCTTCATCTCTACGTTTCTACCAGTACAAGAACCCTATAAAATATAACTAGACACTCTTCTAAATGTCAATTTCGCCTTCTAAACCACAATCCGGACATTTAAGTTGTTGCGAACCTGATATCTTTGGAATCTTAATTTGTGATGAACATTCTGGACATTCAACAGTCATCATTTCAGGAAGCTCTCTGCTAACTACACGTTTCCGCATAACTTTCCTTTTTGCTGGATTTACTTTTTTCTCTTCTGAAGTTGAGGAAGCAAAAGAAGAACTTTCTGATGTTGATTTGAGGCTTTTAGAAGTACTTGGTGCTGAATATGTATCAAAATTATCTCTACTAAAGTAGAAAACTAAACCACCTATACCAAGAAGCAAGATTGCAATACCAAGCAAACCTCCTGTTGTGGTTATTTTCGAGCTTAGTCCAGTATCTTTATTTGAGGAGGAGGATGAACTCGCTGAAGTCTCTTCAATTACAGGAATCTGGCAATAAGTAGTTGCAGTCAGACCATCATTATCTGTAACCTTAATCACAACTATGTATCCCTCATCATCATTAGGGGTTGAATTATAGGAATGTGTTGCAAAACTGAAACCTACAAAATCTACTGAATCTGGTAAAACTCGACTTGAGCTATCAAAATCCCATTCATATTTAATAATTGAACCTTGTGGCTTGAAGGCTGATGCAGTGAAAAAAGCTTCTTCATTAATTCCTATTTCAGGATCACAGCTTAGTTGAACTGAAGGTTGAGATATTATAGAGATAGTTAGATTGAGAGTATTACTCACTGCACCTTTAGAATCCTGTGCATAAACTGAAACTATATGATCACCTTGATCAGTAGATTCAGAAGAAAATAAAGCCTGATTATCTTCGTTAAAAAGAGTTATACTTTCTGTAGACCAAAAGTAAGAAAGAACATCGTTATCCAAATCTGAAGCTACAACAGTTATTTGTGCTTCTTCGCCTGCTATCAAAGGATTAGGATTAATAGAATCAAGTTCAATTGTAGGTACTGCATTAACTACAATATTAACACTTACGTTTGCCGACCAGAAACCAATACTGTTTTTAGCCCTAAAAGTGAGTGTATGTGTACCTAAACTCAATTCTGAAGAAGTTAGATTTAAACTACTTGAAATAAGTCCATCTATACTAGACATCCATTCAAAAGTCTCTATATCTATATCTTCTGAGGTCGTCGATGATGCTGAAGCCGTAATTGATAATGTATCTCCTAAACTTATCAAGCAATTATCTAATAGTAAACAATCTGAAACTGATAAAATAGAAACTTCTGGAAAATCTCCTATTCCTATTTCCATAGTAACTGGAATGCTCCACCTTCCTTCGTTATCTTGTGCCATAAAAGAAATAATATGTAATCCCATCGTTAAATTGGAAAGTGTGAAATTATTTGATGAAGATATATTTCCATTAATAGAAGACGACCAATGATAATTTGAAACAAAGCCATCTATATCTGTGGCTGAACCTGTAAAGTTCATTGGCTCACCAGGTAAAGCTATACTGGGGCTAATTTGGTCTATATTGGCTACTGGGGCTTGATTATCTAATAATTGTTCGTAATAAATTGATAAACCGGAACTAGTACCGACTACTAGATTTTCACCTCGGTATGATGAAGAAACTGAATTTACTGCACCCTCTGCATTTACTCTCCAAATTTCGTCACCTGAGGTTACATTGGCCAAAACTATTTTTTCATTATCAGAACCTGCGAAAATATATGTACCTCTTCCATTAAAAACACAGCCATTAATTTGGCCGCCTATGTTCTTCTGCCATATGTCTGCACCAATTATACCATCAAAAAGTGTTAACATTCCATCCGCAGTTCCATAAACATAATACTTTGAATTAACACCTGCTGAAACACAAGAAACCTCATTTGGCTGAAACATAGTCATTGGATCACCCCCTGTTGAAGAATAAACATGAACACGCCCAGACTCAGTTCCAATAATCAAATGTGAACTATCGCCTGAAAAATCAATATCTGTAATTTTACCATCTAGTGTGTCTGAGTGAAACCAAACATTTTCTTTATCGGAAGTCAAGAAAACATAAACATTACCATCAAAAGTTCCAGCTGCAATATATCTGCCATCTGGAGAAATAGTTACTGTAGACATTTCCTGCGATGGGAAGTTTTCGTTCCAAACATTTGTGCTACTTTCCTTGTTAAAAAAGTATACATTTCGACGATCAACTGCAGTAATATTAGAACCGTCTGCCGAAATATCTATCCCGTACAAGCCAGCCAAGAAATTTCCCTTATCCCATACTTTAGTACCTTCCTCCCACAAGGTCAATTTATTTGTCTCTTCACCTGTTAAAACATATTTTCCATCATCAGACATTTCCATGTATCGGATACCATCGGCCAAAGTTTTAGTATTGTACGGATTGTATGGCGAGGAGGTGTCATTTTTCCATAGCGAAACTGATTGAGCATAAGTTGCCGAAATATTTTTTGAGTCTGATGATATAGCTACATTGGTAATTGAACTGCTAGAAGACCAAGTCCAAACTGGATTCTTTTCAGCATCTGCATAAGATGATGAGAAAACTAATATTACAAGAAAAGCAAATGCGACGAAATTTCTCATTAAATTCAAGATATACCTCATAAGTAATTAGTAAGGGGATTTATTACAGTGAGCCTACCCTCTCATTAAATTGTATCTACCACGTAATTCCAACACTTCAAGAGCTTTAAGAACTTCTGCAGATGAATCCCATTCTGAATAAGATGTCAAGAATAGGTCTCTTCCGGATATTTCAGAATGGTGGGCTTCTAAAGATTCCAAAAAAACTCGAAGATCGGATGCTCTAGATTCTGCATCATCATCAAAACTAGATAAGCCGAAATCAATTGCATAGATATCTCCAGACACCATAAAATTACTAGTTGTAGGATCGCCATGAACTATACCTGACGAATGTATCTGTGATAATAATTTTGCAGAAGAAATAAGATAATGCTCATGCTTATCTGTTCGAAGACCTCTCTCAAGAGTAATCCCTTCTATGAACTCCATTATAATTTGGCATTTTTCAATATTGACTTCATACAGGGCTGGAACTAAAACCCCATTAGACAAAAGGCGCTCAATTACACGAGATTCGCTTCTCAACCTTTCGGTAACTAATTTTTTTTCCAAATCAGGATGTCTGTATGACCTTTTGTTTCGTACCTTCGAAATCGCTGAAGTCTCTTGCCATGTAATCTTCTCAACGACTGCTTCTGCACCTCTAAATATTATCTCCATGTAACCTCAACCATATCTGTTCTGTATTTTTGATGAACTTTATTATCTTCATCTGTAATCTGATAGTCAGCATTAACCATTTGATAACCTAGCCAACCGATCATTACTCCATTATCTACACACAAATCCTTTGAAGGGATGAAACACTTGACTCCTCGTTCTTCAGCCATAATAGTAGCCATTTCTCTTAACCTTTCATTACAAGCTACACCACCTCCCAAAACCAACTCAGTCTTTCCTGTATGGGCTAATGCCCTTTCAGCGACCTCACAAGACATTGCAAATGCATTCTCTTGTAATGAATATGTAACAGTTTCAATAGAATGGCCGGAATCTAATTTAGATTTAGCTGCTGTCATTAACCCTGAAAACGCCATATCCATTCCCTTCACCGAATAAGGTAAATCCAGCAGTTCTGGCCCTCTGGCTAACTTCTCAATCTTGGGACCACCTGGAAAACCCATTCCAGCCTCCCTAGCAAATTTGTCCAACCCATTACCTATACCAATATCAATTGTCTCGCCAAAAACCCTATACTTTTCAGATGCATAGGCTATGACTTGTGTATTCGCACCTGATAAGTAAAGAAGCACTGGATCTGATGCGCCTTCCAATAACCCAATTTCTAAATGTGCTACGCAGTGATTAACGCCGATAAGAGGAATATTATTACTATAAGCAAACGCCCTTGCGGCTGTAGCTCCTGTTCTTAAACAAGGACCTAACCCCGGACCTCTGGCATATGAAACTAAAGAAATATCTGTTGGACTTAATTTTGCTTCCTGAAAAGCTTTTTCAAAAAGTAATGGGAAAGTATCTGAGTGATGCCTTGCAGCTTCACGAGGATGAATACCTCCTTCTTCTGGAATATACATCGATCTTTGATTTGATAATATTTTACCTTTAGAATTTATAATTCCAACACCTGCCGTATGGGCCGTTGACTCAATTCCTAGAATTATATTACTCAAATTGATTACTCTTCCTCTGAAGATTCGTCAGGTATTGCAAATTCCCTTTTGTGCTCATCTTCATTTACCTCTTCACTTGAATCTGATTTGCTTTCTGATAGTGATGAATCTGAATCTTGCTCTTCTATTCCGCTGTAAATTATGTAAGAACATGCAGTTAATATGACTAATATGACCAACAATGAAAGCATATTTCCAGACTCACCTTCCTCGACATCTTTACTACCTACTTCAACGAACTTAGACATCGAAATTGTAGTATTACTTGATGAACCTAAGTCTAGAAATGTACTAATCTTCAACGATAAAGGACCTTCCAATGAAGCTTTCCAGGAAATATTGCCAACAGTTTCACCCTTTGGAGAAAGTGATATGCTATCTCTAGCGAAAGCTTTGTTATTATTTACATCCATGTCTAAAAATAGATTTGAAAAATTATAATCTGTAGGATTATCTATTGTTACGAGAACATTAATTTCCGACCATTTTGGAACTACTTGACCAGGCTCCCAAATTTTCCCTGAGGAATAAACTTGAGCTGATTTATATTCTATGGCAGATAAATTAAGGTTGAAATAACGTATAAACGCAATATTTTCAGTTACACTTTGTGACCATTCATCATCTACGTGCGCAAGACCAAAATTTGCAAATGCTGTGAAATTAGCAAGATGGTCAGTACGCTGGCCTGTTGAATCTATTTCATACTCCTTAGCCCAATTCCAAGTACCTAACATAGTACCGTCAGAATCCCACTGGCGAACTTGAAAGCCTGTAACTGGCACATTTGTTGAAGTATCTATTGCCGTAAAAGTTACCCACCACTCCTGAGTCATCCAAGAAGTACAATTCGAAAAAGTGACCTGGTTTTGTACAGGTGTTGTACCTATTGAACGAAGACCTAGAGTATAATTAGATATTGAAACGTTATCCATGTTCAAAATAGTATCTTCAGAAAATACACCATAGTTTACAATATTATGTCCATTTAGCAAAGTATTTTCAATTCTAGCATCACCACCTACAAGCCAAACCATTGAGTAATCTATACTCGTATCTGAAATAATCAATGAACCTGCGTCAGAGACAATCGTAAACATACTGTAAGAAAGAGTATCATTGCTAAATGCACTAATTGTTGAATTGAAAATGCGTAATTCTCCAGTTGAATTAATTCTGATCTCTGAAATTGTCAAATCTATTGATCTGTTAACATTTATATGTGAATTCTCAATTGATAAATTACCATCGACAAGTATGTCTCCATCTAGCCATATTTCAGAATTTGAAATCACAAGCTCGTCACCATAATCTATCTTCAAAACTTCATATTCCAATGTTTCAGAAGATACATCATTTATCACAAATATTAATGAAAAGATAAAAATTCCACAGATAATATAGCCCAAATTCATAATATTACAAAGACTATCCCTTATAAATTCTATCTCTCAAAGGTGTGATACTCGTTTTAAAGGGAGTCTTATCTGACATATCAATGAGAAAGGTCCTAGGTATAATTATAATTATTATGATGTTGCCTATTGCAAAATCTGAAATTGATGATTACACTAGTCACCCAGGCAATATACCTAATTTTCACAACTTCGAAACTCCACAACTAGAACCTGGCGAAAATAGCTTCTTTTCTTTTGAAATACAGAACAGGTATGTTGAAAATATTACAAATGTTAGCATAAATGCTGAAATATACCACAGAGCAGATATAGATGAATCTGAAAGTTTAGAAAAAATTAATAGTGGAAAACGACCAATAATAGAAAAAAATTGTTGGAATTATAAGGAAAATGATGAAAACTGTTCTGATAGCTTAAGCCCTGATAAAGCCGGATTTAACATAGAAATGATTGCAGTTAATCAGACAATACAACTAAAATTTGATATCAACACAAACGATGACACTATTGAAGGAACCTATTTTGTCAGATTTTCAATGAATTATCAGCTGAATGAGACTGACAGAATTCTTCAATCAAGAGGATTCTGGGATATGGAGCAATGGACCAACGCCACTACTAACCTCACTGATGAATATCCTGGAAATATTAATCTTGACTCGTTAAATGTTGATGGAATAATTCCAGATTCATCGTTCGGAATTAAGAAACCAATACCAAAATGGCCCCTTTACATCTTAATTACACTTACTGTAGTGTTTGCTGGACTTTCCGTGATTTTTTACCTAGAGGAAGAAGAAACTTATCCAGAATTAAATAAATGGCTTCAAAAGATGAGGGGCAAATTTAATCAATTTTGGCTGCGTTTTAAGTACTGAAAAAGCAGCCAAAGAAGCATAATCTAGATCTCCAGTCTTTTCAATGGTCTCTTTTACATTCGGCTCACTTAAAATCGATATTATTTCAGCTAACTGATCGTCATTTAAACTTAAAAAAGCTTTCCTGAGATAACTTCCCTTAATCAATTCTCCACCTATTCTATTTGACAACAATGCCTGATATTCACTTAAATTTGCCGAACTTAAATTACCTGAATCGATGGCCTTTGATGCTACTTCAAAAGCTGCATCTGCTGAAATTAAACCTGAATAAATTCCACCGCCTGATGTGGGCTTTGCCATTCCTGCTGCATCTCCTGTTAGTATGACATTATCTGTATAACTGGGATTAGCAGTTCCAAATGGAATAAGACCACTTATCAAATTAATAATTTTAGCTCCGCCAAGTAGTTTTGAGGGCGCTCCTTTCAAAAAATAATCCCTGAAGAAAGGCATTGGCTTGTGTGGTAAAGTAGTAGCTATACCAATGCGACCTTCATTAGGACCTGTAGGTATTCCCCAGCCAAAGAAACGTGGAGCCAACTCTGAGCCAACAAAAAGATCTACATGAGTATCTTTACCTTTGTATCCCCTAACATCTGCGCCAAATGCTCTCAATATCTCTCTTTTTCCACTTATTCCTGCATTTTTAGCTACCCTAGACAAAGGGCCGTCAGCACCAACCAATAATTTGACATCAATAGTAAATTTTTTAGTTTTATTTCTTAACTTAGCTCTGATACCGCCATTTACTTTCTCGTGGCCCAAATATGTATGGCCATGAAGGACTTCAGCCCCTGCTTCTAATGCCTTATTAGCTATAGAACGATCTAAATCTGGCCTGTCAATAACTAGTGCTTTGGTTTCAGAAGCTTGGAAATCTAAGTATGAATCTTTGGGACCCCAGAGCCTAGCTCCATCCATTTCTTGCAAAATTGGACGCTCATATCCAAGATACTCAAAGGTTCTGGGAGTTATCAGGCCAGCGCACTGGCAAGGCTCTCCAATTACTTCAGCTCTATCTATTAGAACTACTTTATACCCTTCTTTTGAAAAATTCCAGGCAGTTCTAGAACCACTTGGCCCAGCTCCTACTACTAAAACATCAAGCATTGCTTGAAACTTACTCTAGAGGAACCAAATCAACTTGACACTTATCTGTCAAACCTGCATCGGCAAGTGTTAGATTATTATCTACTGCAACACCGTTCAACATTACTGCAAAATTTGCGTGAGGTAATGGGAATTTGCCTACACAATTTTGTAATAATTTATTAACTGGCATATTAGATGGAACTTTAACATTTGCTGTTTTACCATCTATTGTTGACACTATTGCTACGCTAATTTTTGCTGGTGGTGCTGCTGCAGGTTCGTCTGCTGCACTCTCTTCGCCATCAGCTTCGTCTTCTGAATCTGAAGCGGATGCTGGTGAACTACCAGACCTTCTGCGTAATAATACAACAGGTATTGCCAAAGCTACTAAAGCAACTAATGCTAATACTGGTATTAGTAGAGGAACTCCCTTGACTAATTCTCTTTCAGTTAAAGTATTAATGAATTCTATTTCTCCAAGAACTGCTGCCAATTGAAGCTCGAAGTCCTCCATAACAAATTCATCATTATCGGTTCCATCTCCATTATTTGTAAGATCGCAATCATTACATTGCTGTATCTCAAAGCTTCCTGTACCTGCATCTATAGTCCATGTCAAAGTTAGGAAATCTTTGTTATCTTTATCCGGAACTGTCCAGGTAAAACTTAATTCTGTAGTATCATCCTTGTTTATTGATTCACTGACTTGCTGAGAAAGCTCAGTACCAGTACTATCTTCGAACTTAACTTGTAGTGGCTTAGATGAGATTTGCCAATCTGCATTACCAATGTTCTGTACTGTTACAGTTATATCAACTTCTTCTCCGACTTGAGGTGAAGTTGGATCCATAACTACCTTCTTGATTTTAAAATCGGGTAATACTGAGAATTCAACTGGAACTTCACTTTGCTCAAATACTCCAGTTCTTGGCCATACATTATCTGAATATCTACCTAATTCATCAAACATTCTACCTGTTTCTTCAGAGAAACCATCTCCTTCTGATTCACAAGTGAAATCTGGAATATCTACATCATCACATACTGGATTAACTTCAGCAATAAACGCAGTCCACTCCTCGAGCTGAGCTTTCCATCTGAAGCGAACTTCTTGAGTTTCACCAGCATCTAAATCAAACAACACATATTCTTGATTTGTACGATCTTTCAATCTCACATTTTCACTGCTTGTATCTGCTGTAATGTAAAGGCGACTATTATCCACGTCAGCAGCTCCTGCATTAGTGACTGTAACCGTGAAAGTTACGGTATCATCTACGTTTGGAGTTCCAGAATTATCACCTGCATACTTACTGTCAACACGCATTGCTGTTATTTGTAAATCTGGTTTTACTCTGAGTAATTCGGAATATCTAGCATCGTTATTATTTTCATTCTCCTCTAGAATTTCACCATTATCATTGTTTTCGTCATAATCTGCTCTAGCTTCAACATACCACTCGCCACCTTTGATAAGCCAATCATCTGAAACTAATTCTTTCGAATTAGCTTCCTTAATGTTGGTTGACCTTCCTGAACTTCCATAAAGTTGGTAAATGTAAGTATTCTTAGAATCATCAAGCTCAAATCCTGCTATTAACAATTCGTCAATTTCTTGTTGTGTTGTTGGTGACTTCTTAGGATAGTAATAAATTTCAACATTCACATCGTCTGCATCAGCTGAACCTGTGTTTTCAACATCAACATATACAACAACTGTGTCTCCGTCTTTAACTTGCGAAGCATTACCAAATACTCCATCAATTTCTATTCGGATATTACTTTGCTTAATGACGATTTCAGGTCTTTGAATTTGTACAATCAAATCAATTTCTTGACGTGCATTAGGGTCATCTTCTTCATTCCTAACTGAAATTTTAATAGTTTCATTTCCTACTTCAGCTTCATCATTCACTGAAACGAAAACCCAAAGATCATCAAGTTCCCCTTCCTGAATAGTTACTCCTGAATTTGACCAAGCCTGTGTTTTAGAACTGTCTTGGAAGAAAGTAACTGTCCAACCATCTTCTAGAGTAGATTCAACTTCAGGGATAAAAATATCATCGTTAGAGCCTGTATTATCCAATTTAACCTTGAATTTTACACTATTCTGTGTAGTAGACCCTTCATATTCAGGGTATATTTCTTTGACGCTGTCAATTGCTGTAGCATCTAATTCCCTTCTTGGGGATGCAACTTCTAAATTTACAGATATTTGCTCAGCTGGGTCTATGCCATCATTAGGTGAAAACTCGGTTAGAACACTGTAATTTCCAATGTCTGAATCTTGATCAGGTTCTACACACAAGTAAAGATACTTGGATTGACCGGCACCTATGGAACCACTGAAAGAACTCGAACAAGAAGAACTTTGGAATATTTCGACATTCCACTCATCTGGATATGTGGTTGCAATTGTTTCAACATTTACACTATCTTGACCGTTACCTGTGTTCGTAAGCTTGAAAGTAAATTTTTCGGTTCTCTCAGATGCTTGAGTTTCTGTTGAAGGATAAGAAGTTATGGTATTTGCACCTACAATTTCTACCTTAGCTCCAAAAATTTGACCAATATCTACTTGTAAAGATGCAGTATCACTAACTGACAAATCACCACCAGACTTAACTTTCACATTAATTGAATAGCTGTTTGCCTGTAATGCATTTCTCTCTTGATTAGTTAAATTATCTAGAACATATTCGGGTAAAGTCACGTTTACGGTAACTGAACCTGTTTGGTCCTTGTCTAATGTCAATGAAGTGGTGTTAGCTAAAGCCCAACCCAAATCATCATCTAAAATCGAAATTATTAAATTATCTGCACCGTCACCAGTATTCTTAACATCAATTGTGAAAGAGGCTGTAGTTCCTGGTAATTTTTCAATTTGTGTTACATCAGTACTAACTTGTACTCCTCTGCTCAAATCGACCTTAACTGTCAAAGTAATAGAGTCCGTTGATTTAGTTCCATTCTCGCAACCTTCGCAATCTGAAACTCCCTTGACAACCAACTCATAATCTCCTTTCGAAGTACTTTCAGGGACTGTAATAGTCAAAGTTACTTCCTCTTGACCACCTTCTGCAACGTTAATGAAAGGATTACTGAAATCGATTCCAGTCCAACCCTCTGGAGGTGTATTAGTCATAGCTATAATATCATCACCAGTTCCTAAATTATCAACATCAATTGTAATCGAAACGGGTACGCCAACCGTAGCTTCAACAGTTCTATCTGAGTCTGCAACGGATAAATCAATCCAATACTCCTGATTAACTATAGTGATTATACTTACTGTTTTATTTGCATATTTAGGTGGATTTTCCTTCTGCGCTTCGTCTGATGACGCTGTTAAATTAATGGTAAATGCCTTATTGTCTTCACCTGATCTTATGGATACATTTAATTTGACTAATTTTTCATCACCTGCTGCAATATCCTCAACCTGGAAAGATACAGGATCTACCGACCAACCTGCTGGATAATCATCTATGTTAACTGTAAATGTGTCAACTCCCGTACCTTCGTTCTGTATTCTAACATCATACTGAACTGTTGAACCTGGATCGCCGCTCTTAGACGAAACAACGACGTCAACTTTAAACTGCTTGTTAACTGAAACTTTGACAGTTCCTGTATCATAAGCTAATGGATTATCTTCAGAAGTACCATTGACTATTATGTCATTGTCTCCAACTGTCGCATCATCATCTATATTTACAGTCAAATTAACTGTTTTTGTTTCACCACTAGTCAATTCTACTTCATCAACAATTGAAGCCCAAGATGCTTTATCACCTTCTAAAGCCAAGGACACAGTATCTTCCCCATTACCTTTATTCTTAATTGTCATTTCAAAAGTTAATTCATCCCCAGGATCTCCTTTCTTGGAACTATCGCCGGAAACCTGAACTGAAACCTCGTAGACTTGAAGGACATTGACAAAAATATTTCTAGTCGTTATTGTAGAATCATCTTCTGAAGTTGCCTTAATAATTAAATTGTAACCGTTCTTTGCCTCTGTATCTTTAGGCGGAGTTACCCTAAGTGTCGTATTGGAGGTTGCACCTGCTGCAAGAGTAAATGCTGAATCGCCTAATTGTCCCCAGCTAGCATTTCCACCAACTAAAGACAGAGAAATATCATCCTCTCCGTTACCATCATTTGTAATGTCAATCGTAAAGTTAACTTGCTCTTCAGGCTTTGCAGACTGAGTATCCTCACCATCAATAGCCAACTTTGGTTCATAATTTTGAAGTACTGTTGTTCGTGAAGTATACGTAGAATTAATTGATGCGTTATAATCTGAAGAGATGGTTACAATAATTTGCGTTTCAACGTCAGCTGCAGCATCTTCTGGTGCTTTAACAACCAATACGTCTGTTAGCGTAATATTATCGTCAACACCTAAGTTGCTAATCTTATCTTGATCTAATGAAGCATCCCAACCTGCTGGTAAACTTGAAGTATCAACTTCCAGATTAAATGTGTCTACTGCATTACCTTTATTTGTTACTTCAAATGAATAATAAACACGTTTACCTGCTTCTACATCCGTAGAACTTGGACCTTCTTTATCCACTTGAAGAGCAGGAAGCTGATTTACTTTAACTGTTACAGATGTTGAAGATACAGTTTGTCCATCTTCAGAGGTAGAAACAATCGATATACTTTTCAATCCAGCTATTGCTTCAATATCTGGAGTTACTGAAAGATTGAAGTATCCTACTTCGTTGATGTCAAGAGTTAATGTTGAAGGTTGAGGAGTTATATCCCAAGAATCTACTCCATTTGCAGTGAAAGAAATTGTTACACTGTCTTCAGTATTACCTCCTGAATTCTTAACACTAACCATAAATTTAACATTTTCATTTGGATCTACAGTCTTTTCGCCAGTAGTTGGAGTTAAGGTAGTTCCATATACATTATTAACAGTCAGTGAAGCTGTTTGAGTTTTAGTTTTACCACCGCTAGCACTATTCTGTGATTTAGATTTGAAACTAACTTGAGCAGAATCACCACCCTCTGCAGTATTTGTTGTTCTGTTGGCTATCTTAATGAATAAAGTAGCTGTCCCAGATTCATCTTCTTCAACGGATAAAGTAGATGGTAAAATAAATGCAGTATAACCTGTAGGGATAGTCGAATTAGTCACACTCATATCGTAAGTGTCATCATTATCTCCTGTATTTTCAATTGTTATTGTATATTGCAATTGCTCTTCAGGATCGCCAGATTGAGAGCTAGGGCTTACCGTCATCTTATGATCGTAAGCATCAGCTGAAGCTACTCCTGTAATCAAGAGAAATCCAAAGCATATTAGCGCAAGCGCTAACGTGTTAGCAAACCAATTTTTTAGGTTGAGGCTCATAACGTATCAATTTTTTCACCAGAAAGTAGCATATAAAGCTTAGTGAATAATTATTAATAATAGTTGATAATAGTTATTATATGAGTAACTCCTATTCACTACCCCCTATATTGGTCATGCAAATTGAAGCTCTCGTCGATTCTGGACACTTTAGTAGCAGATCTGATGTAGTAAAAGAATCTCTCAGATTTATGATAGAAAAGAAGAATCACCTAAGATATGCTTCTGCCGTTGAAATATATAAGAAAGGAAGGGCGACATTGACTAAAGGAGCCGAAATAGCAGGCGTTTCTCCAGACAATTTTAGAGGTATTTTAAATGATCAAGGAGTTGTTACTCCAGATACTGTTGAATGGGAATCTATTGAGTGATGCAAAAATCTGATACGTACAATAAAGCCCTTATTTGGCTTGAGGACTTAAACCAAAACAAGATTGTGCCTGGCTTGGAACGCATACAGACTATGATGAGGCTACTTGGAAATCCCCAAAATGAACTGAGAGTAATATCCATTGGTGGGACGAACGCCAAAGGGAGCACAAGTCACAACCTTAGTAAAACTTTGATGCAATCTTCCAAAAAAATTGGATGTTTTACCTCTCCCCATTTACATAGTGTAAGGGAAAGAATTAAAATTAATAATAAAAATATAGATAAAAAAGATTTTGCTAAGAATCTGCTTGAATTAAAAGATTTAGCTGAGCTGAATAATCTGCAAATGACCTATTTTGAAATATTGACTGCGCTAGCCTACTTATATTTCCATAATGAAAAAGTAGATTATGCAATTATGGAAATAGGACTAGGGGGTGAATGGGATGCCGTCAATGTTGCTGATGCTGAAATTGCGATATTAACTACGCTAGGATTAGACCATACCGATTATTTGGGAAACAGCTTAATTGAAATAGCCACTACAAAAGCCAAAATAGTAAGAGAGAACAGCATAGTTATCACAGGGTGGGCTAATAGATATCACAAATATATACCTAAATCAAGTGAATTGTATAAAGGAAAATCAGTCAAGGAGTGGATTGAAATTTGTGTTCAATGTCTAAAGTTACCAATTAGACCTCTAATTAGTGAAATTCCTGGAAGAAGAGAAAATCACTTGAATTTCACACTAGATACGGCCCACAATCGACAAGCAATAAATTACTTACTAAATATTAACAAAAACTACCAGAAAATAATCCTCGGCATGTTAAAGGATAAAGATATTGAAACTTTTGTTTCTGAATTACCTAAGAATTGTACAGTATTAGCTTGTAACCTAGACAGTGAAAGAAGTGCTACATCTGAATACATATCTGCCATTTGTGAAAAATTAAAGCTTAAATGTGAGCAACATGAAAGTGTAAATGAAGCTATTTTATCAGTAAATGACGAAAAAACATTGATTACAGGATCTTTCTACACTGTTGCTGAAGCAAGAAAATATTTCAAATTAGAAGGATATAGTGAATTATAATTATGTGTCCTTTCATCAGTGTACAATGAAACAAGGCTTAACGGGAATAACTGTTTTGATTCTGCTAACCACTATGGTCAGTGGGTGCTTAGAAAATGGCCTTTTTGGAAGTGAAGAAAATAATTTAGCAATAAGTTCTCCTGAGTGGGAAAAAGGAGACTTTTGGGAATACTCTGTAACAATCGATGATAAACAATTTTCAACAACTATGGTTGTTTCAATCGATGATGATGATTCTGACTATTACATTGGCACAGGAAACCTAGATGATGCAAAAAGACATGCAGTTCTAAACTACAATCCTGCTATCGGTAGAGTTCAAATGTCGGATTTTTCAATATATGAAAACAATGTCCCCCAAAAGATCACTGATTTCCCTTTGAAACAAGATAAAAGTTGGGAATTTGGACTCTATGGTGAAAATTTCAAAGCTAGCGTAATAGACATCACTGAAACCAATGCTGAAATTAGCGCAAACGCAGATAGCGGAGCATTCATCAAATATACTTTTGACAAGAATGCAAGGTGGCTTAAAAATTTTGAATATACAAATTCAAATGGAGAAATTGTATTAATCATGAACCTAGGAAATTATGGTAGCGGATATACTGGCAATTCTTATTTTTGTAGAGGTGGTGATCTTTTTGATGAGGAATTTATTGGACCTGACTTTGGAGTTTATGACACTCAATTTGCCAACGGAGGTCATGAAAGATATGGCCCTTGGAACTACATTGTTTACTATTTAGAGGCTGACATTGGCAGTTCTGGAAGTGGAGAATTAGTCCTAAGAGACCAAGAAGGTACTGAAGTTTTAATTGAAACATTTAGTCCTGGGACTAATCAACATATTATGGGAACTGTAGCTGGAAGTAGCGGAAATTGGACCTTGGAAATATCATTATCAGGGAATGCTGATGTTAGGGCTAGAATCGCTGGAGCAATACAGTATACGTATTCAGTCTAATTACTTTACAAATAATCTATACTTTTGATCAGTCTCACGAATTTCATTCTCTATACGTTGAGATAAATATTTTTCGGGATTTCTAAAACTGGAGATTTTCTCTTCCATTTCTTTAAAAGTTTTATAAGGTCTATTACTAACAATAAGATTCATAGTTTTTTTACCTAGACCTGGAATTAATTCTAGCGAATGGTATCTACGTGAAATTGGACCTGCATGGTTGTAAAATTGTATAAACTTTTCTTCATTATCTTTTACAATTTCATCTAGAACAAAACTTAATTCACTTTGTGCAGTATGTGTTATATCTGAATAATTTACTCTCGCTCGAACATGGTCAATCTGTATTCTTTCCTCAGTTTCCTTTCCAATGTAGCACTTATCTCCAATATTTATTGCTGCACCTGTTACTGGCTGCATGTCAAAAATTTTAAACTCTTCGATGCCTAATCCGTAGACTAAAGGCTCTCTTCTAAATCTTCTTTTGCTGTCAGGTCTTCCTTCTGGCAGTACATCAAGAACGTAGGCATAATCTTCCATAAATCATACCCCCATGGTCTCCTTGACAACTGAAATTATGGTATCTATTTCATCGTGACCAAGAGAGAAACGTTCTCTGGCAAATATTGATCGAACATCATCTGCGTGCATAGGTAAAACATCCACAATCTTAGCTGCATAATAATCGTTAACATGTTCTAGTTCTATTACTTTATCCATTATCTGGGTTGCTTGATCTGGAGTTGCCTGAGTAATCAACCGAACGTGATCTAAAGCTAACTTGTGTTCATATTGTATTTGCTCAATTAAAATTAATCTTTGTGAATCGCATTTTTCACAAACTGGACCTGTATATTCTTCAGATTCTTCATCATCTTCTGATTTTTCAGTTTCAGGTTCGACGTCAGGTACTGCTTGAAAATGACCGCAATCTACGCATCTCAAACGATTTTCTCTTACACTTAATTCTTTTTCAAGTAGCTCTTTTGCTACACCTAAAGGTACTGGTTCTGGTTGTTTTTCTACGTCCATTTTATATTCCTACTTAGCTTTCCTAAGATGCTCAGGTCTGACTATCAATTCCTTAAGCATATTACCAACACGTGTTGATACCACATAAGCTTTGCCTTGATTTCCTGTAACTTTACCTGTTAATCCATGAAATCTATGGTGTGGTTGACCCTTTTGATATGATGGATCTATTACAACGTTAACTGTATCTCCCACATCAAATGTTTGTAACGAACGGGTAATTGGAGAAAGTCCCTTCTCCTTAAAAGAGCGTGAAAGTTTGTGGCGTGAACCACTCCTTAATCCTTGTGATCTTTTGGTCATTTTGTTTCCTCTTGATTTTCAAGGTGAAGGTTAAGGACATCCAAAACCTCTACCTTGCATGCTCCATCAACCAGCGATGAAAAACTAGGAACCGTACGTTCCATATCTCCGCTAACAAGTTCACGAATATACGTACCATGCTGAGCCCTGATTTCTAACTCGACCATGCCTTGCTCAAAAGATAATATTTTTACCGATTGCACAAAGCGTGGGCGTATCAAATCTGCTCTACGGTGCGCTACACGTGTCGGTGTCCGCTGCTTGACAAGCTTCTCCTTCAACCGCTGCGCCCCGTTCTTAAGGCTTTCTATAGTCAAATCCTCTGGAATAGACACATCGACACGATATGACTTGTCACAAACAGTATTCTTAAGTTCCGCAACTCTTGCTCTGGGTACAATTTCCAAATCTCTAACTTGTATGCGACCTTCATTTACAGCATTAATCTCTTCTTTCATCTCTCCTAAGTCAATATTTCGATCTTTAGGCATACGTAATTCTAAAACAAAAGGCCTGCCAAAACCTAGCATTGCTGCGTCAATATCCTCACGACCCATTCCATGAAACAAATTTTCAGTAGAATTTGTAACTTTCATAAAAGGTTCAGCAACAAGTGATTGAACTGAATCGGGATAAAGCAAACCTGAACCATTACAATTCTTACACCCTCTTCCTTTACATTTCCTGCATGGCCAATATGTTTGAGGTATTGTTCTATCAAATTTATTATATTTACCTTCAATAAATATAGACTTTATCTCTAAATTTACAGTATCATATCTAGTATCTATAATTATCGTAGAATCTGGCCTATCAAGTCTTGCTGATAGGTTAATTTTCTGATAAACTCCAATACCTATCTCCCTATTCAACTGCGATTTAATACTCTCAAATAAATTAGTTCCAAAAATAGCTGCAAATTCGCTTTCAATTTCAATAATCTCCTTATCCACTACAGTCCCTATTTTGAAAGTGTCTAGAGAATAATCTGAAATGGATTCACAAGACAAATCAATAAAATTATCAATTTCACCAATCAATCCATCACAAATATTACAATCCTCTGAATCACATATCATTTCATTTTCGATATTTGAATTATTAGAGATATCAATGAGATTGATCATTTCAAGGCCCCTCTCTCGATTATCTAAACCAAAACCTACTAGTCCAACTGAACGGCCTAAACAGGAAACACAGAATGGAGCATATCTCTTTATTTCTTCTAAATCAAACATCTTTTAAATTTGGATGAGCCTGAAAAAGCTTTCTAGGTACATCTGTTACTACAGACTGGATATCACTGTTTATTAAATCTTTTAAAAGAAATAAATCATTAACCGTCCAAAGTTGTATGGGTATTCCTAAATTTTCGAATCGTTTCATTAACCCCATTTCGTATATTTTATAAAATGGAGATATGAAATCTGCTTTCGAATAATGAAATTCCGTCATAAATATAGATTCTTTTAGTATTCTGTAAAAAACTCGATAATTAATCGAGTCTCCTATCAATAAACCTGCAGTGATTTTAGAATCTAAAGTCTTAACTTTTCTAATAACTGAGGGTAAGAAAGAAGTTACAAATATTTTATCATAACTAAAAGTAGACGTTAGTAGATTAACTATTTTATCTTCAAATCCTTTCTCTTTAATTTCTAAGTTTACTCCTACTTTATCTTTACAAATATCAATAACTTCCTCAATTTTACATATTGATTTCTTTAAATTTTTCAAAACATCATAAGTTAAATCTGAAATCATTCTATTGTCTACTGTTGCATCGTGATGACAAACTAAACGTCCGTCTTTTGTACTTCTAACATCGAATTCAATCATATCTACCCCTAACTTAATCGCCCTCTTGAATTCCTATTAAAACATTCTCAGGACTAACCAAATCAACCTTTCCTCTATGTGAAATAATTAGGGGAGACATACATAGCCATACAGATGTTTAAATATTAAATACTCTAAGTAGATAAAGGTTTGATTAATATGGAAAGTGATTCTAATTTTAGCGGAAGTTCGTCAAACAGGATTCAAAATCTAGTCGAAGATTTAGGGGATGAAAATTTCGGAACACGCAATGAAGCATTAATGACACTAAAAGCAATGTTACCTACAAGTGAGGTTTCTATTTCAAACGCACTTGTTGAAGTGATAAATGAACATGGAGATAATAAAGCTGGAAGCAATACCTCTTTTGTTAATAAAGGAGCTATTGAACTATTTCAAGACATGTCTGAATTGGGACTTGAACCTCTCGTTAATGATTTACTGAAAGATGGAGATGTTTTTGCTAGAAGAGTTGCAACTGATGCAATGGGTAGAACTGGAAGAATGGCTGTTTTACCTTACTTAATAGAATGTATGAATGATGATGACATGTATGTAAGATGGCAAGCTGCTAAAGGTTTAGGTCGATTTGCTGGATCTAGTGATGCTCGCGATGCTCTTGTTAATTCTATGGATGATTCAAAACCATACGTAAGGAAAAGAGTTGCTCGATCTTTAGAGGTATTTGGAGGTGCTGGACCTGTTGATGAAAAAGTTAAGGGACCGATGGAAAAAGACGGCAAAGGTGACATTGATGGAGATGGAATACCTGACTCTAAAGATGAGAAACCAAGAAAAGCTAAAAAGAAGAAAGGTAAGAGCAAAGAAGATGATTTAGCTAGAATTGCAGACAAAAAGGAAAGTATTGACTTTAAGACACTTGGGACTGCTAGTGAAGATGATAAAGACGATTTGAAAAACATAAAGGGTATTGGACCCTTCTTAGAGCAAAAGCTTAACGCATTAGGGATTTACACTTACAAACAAATTTCGAATATGACTCCTGAACTTGAAGATCAAGTTAATGAAGCGATAGAATTTTTCCCAGGCAGGATAAAAAGAGATAATTGGGTTAAGCAAGCAAAAGATCTGAAATAAACTAAGGCGTCGTCCTGCGCATTGTGCGAGGGAAAGGAATTACATGCTTAATGTGGTCTGAACCACATATCCAGCTTACAGTTCTATCTATACCTAGACCAAAACCGGAGTGAGGAACACTACCAAATTTACGAATATCTAAGTACCAACCATAGGATTCTGGTTCTAAGCCCTCTTCACGAATTCTCTCGGTTAACTCATCTGGGGACCAAACTCTTTCTCCACCGCCAATAATTTCTCCATATCCTTCTGGAGCTAATAAATCATGACAAACAAGAGATTTAGGGTCATTTGGATCTGGTCTATGATAAAACCCTTTCTCTCGAGGAAAGTTAGTTATGTACATTGGAGAAGTTAAATCTTGAGTTAATGCTTTTTCTTCTTTGTAACCAAAATCATCACCCCACGATAAATCAAAACCCATTGAATTTAACTTATCAAGAACTTCCTCATATGTAAATCTTTCAAATGGGGCTTTAATATTCTCAAGAACTGAAATATCCCTACCGAGTATTTCTAATTCTCTTCTATTAGAAGATAATACTGATTCTATAATATGCATAATCATGCCTTCTTCCAATTCCATCATTTGATGATTGTGCATCCAAGCAGACTCTACTTCAGCATGCCAAAACTCAGTTAAATGACGACGTGTTCTAGATTTTTCTGCACGAAATGAAGGCGCTAATGTAAAAATATTTTCTAAGCCAAACATCGTAGCTTCGGCATACAATTGCCAGGATTGACTTAAATGGGCATAAAATTTTTGACCTGTTTTTTCCTTTTCATCATCATAATATACATTGAATAATGTTGAACCACCTTCACACGCAGAAGTCGTGAAACTTGGAGATTGAATTTCTGTAAATTTATTATCTGTCCAATAATCCCTAAATGCCTTAAAAACTGTAGATCTGACTTTGAGAGATGCAACCATTTTCTGACTACGGAGCCATAAATGCCTGTTATTCAATAAATGTTCATCACTTTGATCTTTTGTAATTGGAAAAGTATCTGCGAAATGAAATACTTGAAAATCTGTAGCTCTTATTTCCCAGCCGCCAGGTGCTCTATCATCTTTTGCTGGAGTGCCTTTAACTATTACTGAAGATTCAATTAACGCCTTTCTAGCATCTGCGAATGAATCTTCATTAACATTTTGCTTGGATACGGTAGTTTGAATACTGCCTGTAGAATCTCTTAATACAATAAATGCCAATTTTCCTGATGAACGAGTCCTGTAAATCCAACCCCTCACCGAAATTTCTTCCTCACACTCGCCGGCGAGAACTTTGCCAATCTGCGTAAATTCATCATGATTTGGAAATTCAGGATAACTCATACTTTGTCAACTAGATATGCCCAAATAATACTTCCCACAAGATTTAATTAATGTCAAGTTTTTACAATTTATAGTATGTATGGAATTATATGTTGCCCTAAATGCAGATTTGTTACAGGAATCGATTTGCAATTTAAATCAAAGAAATGTATCAAATGTAATTACAATATTAATCTCAAAAAAGTACGTATAATTTTCAAAACTGAAGATAATAACGAACTAGGCGATCTTATTAAAGATGCAAGAAAACGAGTTGAAAGTGGAAATTTATTTGTTGATTCACAGTAGGTCGCATTTTAAATACGGTGGGCGAGTGCGACCATCCTAATAATATGAAGAGAAGCTCTCGAGTTTGGAAAAAAGCCGGAAAGCAACGTTGGAAATGGCGTAAAAAGAAAATGCGCCGTCGTAAGCGTGAAAGAAGGCGTAACAAGTAGTTTTAAAGAAGTTTTAGACACATTTCCTTATAACACCTTCACAATAGGAATTTAGGATGCCAGTCATTAACATAGTACTAGAAGATTTAAATCGAATGCTTAAAGATAAATTGTCTTCTACGGATTTTGCTAACATCATACCTAAAATAGGTGCAGATCCCGATGAAATAAATGACTCAGAAGCTGTTGTTGAATTCTTTCCAGATAGGCCCGATTTACTTTCAACTGAAGGTGTTGCAAGAGCTTTGCGAGCTTTTACTGAACAAAAATTAGGTCTGGTGGAATATGAAGTAAAACCACCTACTACACAGATGTTAATCTCACCTGAAGTATTAGAGATTAGGCCATCTATTTCTGCAGGTGTTGTAAGAGGAGTGACTCTTGACGACATAGCAATAAAGAGCCTAATGGAACTTCAAGAAAAGCTACATGTAACGCTTGGTAGAAAGAGAAAAAAAGTTTCTATAGGAATTCATGATTTATCAAAATTGGAAGGGCCTTTTAGTTATGATATTTGCTCACCACATGAACCGGCCTTTGTTCCTTTGCAAAAGGACTACGAAATGACTCCCCAAGAGATATTGGAAGAGCATCCAAAAGGAATTGAATACGCCCACTTACTTTCTGAGTTTAAGAAATACCCTATCATAAAAGATTCAAACGATGAAGTTGCGTCTTTGCCTCCAATAATTAACGGAGCTTTGACTACGATCACTGAAGATACTACTGATGTACTTATAGACGTTACAGGACTGGAGGATAAGGCTGTTGAATCTTGTCTTAACATAGTAGGGGCTGCTTTAGTTGAAAGAGGCGGTACATTAGAGCAAATTGAGTTAAAATTTCCGTCTGAAAACAAAATTATCCCATCAATGGAACCTACTACGCATGAAATTGAAAATAGTTATCTTATAAAATTATTAGGATTTGATCCGGGCCAATTTGTGATTTTTAAAGCATTTAGAAAATGTGGAATGGAACCTGAACTGAAAGGAGATTGTTGGTCTGTGAAAGTCCCGGCCTATAGAGCAGATATCCTGCATCCTATTGATTTGCTTGAGGAAGTTTCTATTGGAATTGGCTATGATGAATTTCCCGAATTTCTACCAAAAGAGACTCTTTTTGGTAAGTCCTTAAAATCGAGGAAACGAGAGGAAAATTGTAGAGAAATAATGTTAGGAATAGGATTTCAAGAAGTTGTTACACTTACATTAACATCCAAAAAAATGCTTAATGAATATACTCAAAGGGAAAGTGAAAATGAAACTGAAGTAGCAAATCCAGTGACTGAAGATTACCATTTGCTAAGATCTAGTATATTGCCTAATTTACTAGAATTACTAAAGCATAATAAGCATCGAGAATTACCACAAAGAGTCTTTGAAATAGGACAGATTGTTAAAACGCATACAAACCTACAATCACTTGCATGGATGCAAATAGCAAGTAAAAATACGTTTTCCCAGGCTAGAACTATCTCTGATAGTATTGCTTTGCGGCTACGAATATCTGGAGAGAATAAAGAATGCAATGATCCTATTTTTATTCCTGGAAGAAGCATTGAAACTAGTGACGGGAATATTTTACTAAAATACGGCGAAATACACCCTTTTACGCTTGAAAAGTTTGATTTGGGTTATCCCGTAATTGGTGGAGAAATTCATTGGTAAGATTACCTATATGCTTTGAATCAAGAACCACTGCGGCTTCCTTTAGAAAACTTTTAGATAAAAAAAAATATAATTACAAACGATTAACTGGAAGTAGAACTTATACAAAAGTCTCTTTTGTAATCGCTCATGAAAAAACGGCTATGGTTTACAGATATATATTAGATGAATCAAAATTGAAAGCTGATATTTGGGAAGAAAATCCTAGCTCTGGAAACATAACCTATATCGAACTAGAAGGTGACGACGAAAAGATAAAGAAAGAATTGTTGAAAGATTTTATACTCGTTTTACCACGGAAGCCTTGGGAATATACATTCACTCAGAAGTTAAGAAACGGATGGCTGAGTCAAGGCATTTTTCGGGCTAAATCAAAGTGGGAAAAATATCTAAAATGAGCTTACTAAAAGAAATAGAACCCATTAAAACAAAAGATTTTTTAAAAGAAAAGTTCCGTGATTATTACAATTCAGCTAATATCATCCTCCCGCCCAGGTTTACTTCTAGAGAGTGGGGTTTTTTGAATTGGGGAGGTGGCGTCATGAACAGGCATGTAAGGTTTGGTTCAATGAGTGAAGTCAATGATTATTTGAAAAAAATGGCTCCTGCCCATTCATATCATTCTGTAGCTTATTACGAAGAGCCTGGAAGCAGAACCATGATTGAAAAAAAGTGGCAGGGTGCTGATTTAATCTTCGATTTAGATGCCGACCATTTACCTGAAATGGAAGAAGTTAAAAAGGGTAAAATAACTTTTTTAAAATTAATGGAATACATTCGTGAACAAACCTTCAGGCTAGTCAACGACGTTCTACTAGGAGATTTTGGCTTGGATGAAAAAGATTTACTTATTACATTTAGCGGAGGTAGAGGATATCATGTTCATGTTAGAACTCCTTCTGTCCTTTCTTTGCCTTCTGGAGCGAGAAGAGAACTTT
Organism: Candidatus Poseidoniales archaeon; assembly: GCA_045567915.1. Lineage (GTDB taxonomy): Archaea > Thermoplasmatota > Poseidoniia > MGIII > CG-Epi1 > CG-Epi1. The sequence continues at coordinate 42,937 of JBJLCA010000013.1, forward strand.
CAGATTACATGACTGGTAAGGGACTCAATTTAGAAAATGTATTAATAGATGCAGGATACACAAAAGAGTTTGCAATTAGAGGCAAAGGTATAGAGCGAAAAAACCTCGGAATAAAAAAGCTACCACCAAAAAATTCTAAAGGATGGAGTGGAATTATTTCAAAAAGAATAAATCAAACACTTGATAATCTTAAACTCCAGAAAGGAGAAGAGTTGGAAAAAAAACTAAAAGAATTACGGCTAGATAAATCAAACGTCAAATTAAAAGAAGAAAACAATGATATTTTCAATTCCTTATCAAAGGGATTGCAAAAGAATTTAGTTCGGATTGCAGTAAAGAAAGCTGCAATTTTTCCCGATGAACCTGTTACTGGAGATGTACACCGATTGATAAGATTGCCAGGTTCACTGCATGGGGGTTCAGGATTAAGAGTAACTACAATAAAATCTAAAGAATTAGAACATTTCAACCCAATGGTAAGTGCAGTAGCATTTGGAGAAAAACCAGTCAAAATAAGATCTATTGTCAAGCATCCTGTATCTATGGGCGATATCGCAAAACTAATGCCTGAAACTGTAGTAGAAGTACCTGAGAAAGCGGCCATATATTTTATGGCCAGAAAATGGGCTAACTTGGTACTTGAAACATGATATGTGGTGTAGATGAGGCTGGAAAAGGGCCAGTAATGGGGCCAATGGTTGTTGCTGCAGTATCTGTTGAAAATGCTAAATTAATTGAAGATAAAGGATTTAAAGATTCAAAATTGCTTACTCCTCAAAGAAGAAATGAACTTTTTCAATTAATTAAGGGAAATTATAGATACGCGGTAGAAATAATCCAACCTGAAGAGATCGATGAATACAGGAGAAAAAATCAACTTAATTTACTAAATCGGAAGGCATTTGAAAAAGTCATAATTAAGCTTAATCCAAACATCGCATATGTTGATGCTGCAGATGTCAATGAAGAACGATTTGGAAGAGAGATAAAGAGTAACTTAACTAATGATAATGACACAGATGTAATTTCTATGCATAAAGCAGATAGTAAAATTCCTGTTGTAGCTGCAGCATCTATAATTGCTAAGCAAACTAGAGAGAATGAAATTAAAAAGCTTAAAGAAAAAATAGGCGATTTTGGAAGTGGATATCCCTCTGATGAAAGGACAATTAAGTTTTTGAAGAGCTACTTTCATGATAATTCGAAGTGGCCTTCAGGTACTAGGAAAAGTTGGAAAACAATTGACCGAATTAGACCTGTAACAAAACTTAGTGATTTCGGTGATTAAATGAGTAACATCAAAAAAATATTGGAAGAAAAAGTATCTGAATTTAACAGTAGGATAAAAGATGAACCTAAATTTTCAGGAGTAATTGAAGGTAAAGAAAGAAGTATTTGTATTTCAGTTTCAGATGGAGAAAACTATACTACTAATCTAAAAGACATGAACTTGGAACCGTTCGTTGAGTCTGATAATAAAGATAAAGACCTTGTAGTAACTGCAACATCAGAAGTTCTTTTAGCACTAATTAGTAAAGAAATGTCTCCAATAAAAGCATACATGACTGGTGAATTGAAAGTTAAGGCTAGCTTAACTGACATGTTATTATTGAAAAAATTATTTTGATTTAAGTGTAAATATTGAATTTGATAATTCAGCGATTTCTGAAGGCGTAAGAATCTCAGCTCTTAAATCCATATATTTCAAATATTTAACGTCAATTTCAGGAAACGTTAGTTTTATGCAATTTCGTATTTTCTTCCTTCTGTGCATGAATATTGACCTTACCACCTTGTCAAAAGTATCAAAATCATCTAGTTTATAGTCAGGATCTCTACGGACTAATTTTACTACCTGTGAATGAATCTTAGGCTGAGGTTGAAATGCATTTTTTGAAACCTTAAATAATTTTTTTGTGTCTACATAATGATTTGCCATTACTGATAAACGACCATACACTTTCGAACCTGGCTTCGCAACTAAACGATTTGCAAATTCTTCCTGAAACATCAATATTGCTCTAGTCCACTTGTAATTGAATAATCTGAACAAAATTGGTGATGAAATAGAATAAGGCAAATTAGCTACAATCACATCTACAGGAGGAACCTCCCATGTCAAAATATCTCCCTCTATTATATTTGCACTATCTTTAAATTTTTGCTTTAGAACTACAGCCAACCATTTATCTTTCTCTATAGCTATTAAATCACCTTTAGACACTAATAACTCAGTAAGTGCACCTCTGCCAGGTCCAATTTCTAATATCTTCTCACCTTCAGATATTTCAGCAAAATTCACAATTTTTTTTGATATGTTGGCATCTATCAAAAAATTTTGACCAAGCATTTTTTGCTTGCGTCGAGAATGGTGGGCCGGGGCGGAATCGAACCGCCGATCTTCGCCTTGTAAGGGCGACGTCATAACCCCTAGACCACCGGCCCAGATAAGGTCTTTTTCACACGAGGTTTAACGCTACAAACCATTTTTCTACCCATAGCCATTAGAAAGGCCCAAATAAGACTTAAAGTCAAAAAAATTACGGCTACAATAGATACTTATGAGGATTTGAGAAGACAACAGCCCTACCTCAATTATAAATACAATATCGTGTGCGAAGTGCTATGCTTCACCAGTTAGAATTGATGGGCATAAAACCCGCATCAGTTAAATCCAATCTTACGCAAGAAGAATGGAAGAATGAGGAATTGAACAGAGAAGAAGGTAGATTATCCTCTAATGGAACTGTTATAGTAAACACTGGAATATACACTGGTAGGTCTCCAAATGATCGGTTCATTGTTAAAAATGAGGAAACTGAAAAGCTGATCGATTGGGGGGATGTAAATCTTCCCTTAAGCGAAGAATCATTTGATATTTTAGAAAAAGCTGTTAAAAAGGAGATGAACCAAAAAGATCTATTTGTTTTTGATGGATATGCAGGTGCTGATGAAAGATATAGACTACCATTAAGAGTAGTTACAATGATGGCGTGGCAGGGACATTTTTCCCATAACATGTTCATTAGACCTACTAAAAATGAACTAGATAGTTTTGAACCTGAATTTACTATACTTAATGCATCATCTACAAACATTGATAATTGGAAAGATTTGGGATTAAATTCAAAAGTATTTATTGCACTAAACCTGAAAAAAAAAATGGCCATAATAGGTGGAACTGAGTATGGTGGAGAAATCAAGAAATCAATATTCTCTGCTTTAAATTTTTATCTTCCACTAAAAGGCGTAATGCCTATGCACTGCTCAGCTAATATTGGCGAAAATGAAGACTCAGCTCTATTCTTTGGACTTAGTGGAACTGGGAAAACAACTCTTTCGACAGACCCTAATCGCAGACTAATTGGTGATGATGAACATGGTTGGTCTGATAATGGTATTTTTAACTTTGAAGGCGGATGCTATGCAAAAACAATAAAATTAGACCCATCAAAAGAGCCTGATATTTTTAACGCGATAAAGCCCGGAGCTTTGCTAGAAAATGTTGTGACTGATGATAATGGAGTTGTTGATTTTGACGATGGGACAATAACCGAAAACACTCGCGTTTCATATCCTATTGACCACATTGAAAATATAGAGCCAACTGAAAAAGGTGGGCATCCAAAAAGTGTCATTTTTCTAACATGTGATGCATTCGGTGTTTTACCTCCAATTTCTAAGCTCACCCCTGAAATGGCAATGTATCATTTTTTAAGTGGATATACTGCAAAAGTTGCAGGTACTGAGAGAGGAATCACAGAGCCTGTGGCTACTTTTTCGACATGCTTCGGTGCACCATTTATGCCACAATATCCTACAGTTTATGCTGAACTTCTAGGTAAAAAATTGAAAAAACACAATGCTCAGGCCTGGTTAGTAAACACTGGATGGAGCGGTGGCGCATATGGCACGGGAGAAAGAATCGATTTACCAGTAACTAGAAGAATGCTAACTGCAATTTTAGATGGCGAATTAGAAGATTCAGATTTCACTCCAGACCCTAACTTTAAAATTTTAATTCCAAGTGAAGTACCTGGAATTGAAACTACCATATTAAATCCTAAAAATACTTGGAAAGATCAGAATGCATATGACATGAAGGCTAAAGAATTAATCAGTCTTTTCAAGACTAATTTTGTCAAGTATGAAAGCTTTGGAAGCTACTCAAACGCTGGACCTGATTAAAGGTATTCAGAAACTAAATCTCTCTCAGTTACCAATTCTTCATTGGTTCTAGCTAATGCACCTTTAGCAAAATCATCGTGCTCATAAGTATCAATTATTTCGTACGTTCCTGGAGATGTCGTTCTAACTGGCATACCTGCCCAGACACCTTTTGCAAAGCCGTATTGTCCATCACTGCAAACCACAATTGAGTGCACATCTTTACTTACTGTGTAAAGACTCTGTATGTGATTAATTAATGCATTTGCAGCTGAAGCTGCGCTTGAAAGGCCTCTAGCCTTGATAATTGCTGCACCTCTTTTTGCTACTGCAGGTGTGTATTCATCACTCAACCATTTATTATCATTGATTACGCTAACCGCAGATCTACCTGAAATTAAAGTATTCGAATAATCGGGAAACATAGTTGGGCTGTGATTACCAAAAATAGCAAGACCCTTAACATCTTCAACTAACACATCAGCTCTTTTGGCTAACATAGATACTGCCCTATTTTGATCTAATCTAGTCATCGCTGTAAATCTACTATTATCAAATCGATCGGATTGTGAGGCTGCAATCATACAATTGGTATTACATGGATTACCAACCACTACTATTCTACAATCGTCAGCAGCATTCTCTGCAATAGCTTTACCTTGTCCAACAAAAATCTTACCGTTGTCTTTCAATAAATCTGAGCGCTCCATTCCTGGCCCTCTTGGTTTGCTGCCAACTAAAAGACAAAGATTCGCATCCTTGAAAGCCTCTTCGGAATCTGATGTTACGATTATATCATCTAATAATGGAAATGCGCAATCGTCAAGTTCCATTGCGACGCCTTTTAAAGCTTCTAATGCAGGAGGAATTTCCAGAAGTTGTAGGGAAATCTTTGCATCTGGACCGAACATTTCACCTGCAGCGATTCTAGGAAGTAAACTATATCCTATTTGCCCTGCAGCTCCAGTTACTGCAATACGTATTGGACTCATGATTATCATTAGTAAATGGGGATGATAAAATTAACACCTTTATAGCCTAAATGTCCAAAACCCTTTTAGAGTGGTTACTTACTGTAAAAATATGAGTATGCCGATAACTGATGTGAAGAAATATGATATTAACAGGAGAATATATTTGCCTAAATGGGTTGAAGAGGATTTAGGTCTTGTTCCCGGTGAATGTTATGTAACATTCATTCAAAGAGGGGAAAATATAGTAATTAAGAAAGTTAGTATTAGTATAGACTAAATCGTTTCCTTTAGCCATTTAAAGTCACTTTGGTAGAGCATCCTTATATCCTTAATACCTAAGTGTAACATAGCTAACCTTTCTAGCCCTAACCCCCATGCAAGAACAGGACAGTCTATACCAAATGGTGCAGTAACTTCCGGCCTGAATATTCCAGCTCCACCTAGTTCAAGCCATTTGTCTCCGAATTTCACTTCAACCTCTAGAGAAGGCTCAGTATACGGAAAATAAGCGGGACGAACTCTTACATCATTGAATCCCATTCGTCGATAGAATTCTTTCAATACTCCAATTAACATCCCAAAATTTGCTTCTGGTTCTACAATAATTCCCTCAACTTGTGTAAACTCGGGTAGATGGGTAGAATCTAAGGCTTCTCTTCTAAATACTCGACCTACACTAAAAACTCTAGCTGGAGGTGTTGGATTATCTGCCAAATAACGAATAGTACCTACTGTTGTATGGGTTCTAAGAAGAGCCTGTTGTGCAGTCTCTTTACTCCAATTAGTTCCCCATCCTTTAGAACCTGTATTACCTCCATTTTCGTGGATCTCTTTCACAGACTCAACAATCTCTTTTTCATTAATCACAAAAGAAGCCGGTTCTGATAAGTAAAAGGTATCTTGTAATTCACGAGCTGGATGGTCTTGAGGGATAAACAATGCATCCATATTCCAAAATGCTGATTCAACATAATCTCCCTCTATTTCTGTAAAACCCATTTGTAAGAAAATGCTGCGAATATCTTCAGTAAATCTGGTTAATGGATGAAGAGTAGAGAAATCTTCAACCTCAACTTTAGTTTCAACTCCGTACCTTTGAAAAGATTTATCTTTCCATTCACCAGATTGAATTATATCGGGAGTCAGATCCCCAATTAAATTACTGTCCAAACTTTCTAAATCAAAACTATTTCCATCTTCAGTTAAAGCAAAAGTTCTTTCAATATCCTCTTTTGTGCTCAATAATTGTCTACCTTTTAGTAATTTTAATGATTCTTGATCTATTTCTTTTTCAGACAATGAATCTTTACTAAGTTTAACGAGCAATGGCTCATCTGAAGTTTCATCAACATTTCCTGTAGGAATTAATTTCAGCCCCTCCTCAGTTTTTTCCAAATCTGCAAATTTCTTTCTTTTTAACCAGCCAATAACGACTTTACTTTCGTCCTTATCTAAGGGAAGCTCAGATAGTAGAGAATCTCCTGCTTGATTAAGCCATTCTACTGCACGCCTTTCTGGTAAACCTTGCTCGGCATATCTCTTTCCTTCTTCATTTGTGAAATAAAATTTAGTTGAGACCTCCGAAATGTCAACAAGTCCTTTACTTCTAAGCCATGAAGCCGCAGACATTGTCTCCTTTTCGCCGAGACCAGATTCCATCGAAGCAGTCTCTGGTGGAAGCGGGCCATTTTTAAGAACCTTCAGCAATTTTACTTCGTTTATAGATAAGTCCACAAATCGGGATAGATAGGGTGTTTATTAATTTGTTCTGAAACCAAATTTTTCTAATTTATTAACTACTTCATCAAAAACTGAATCAGCTTCTTTGTTAGTTGTATTAACAACTAAATCATATCCACTCAAATTACCATAGTCAAAACCGTATAATGAAGAATAACGAACCCTGTCATCGCCATCACGATTTTGATTTTCTACAAATTTATCTATAACTCCATCATTATCTATTAATTTTAAATTATGAATTTCCTCTTTTAGAGATTCTAAGTTACTATAATTTCTATCGGGAACATGCTCTAAACCTTTCATGTATGCTACCTCTCCAATTTCTCTGCGAAGGAAACGAAGGGCTTGATCTCTTATTGAACATTGGAAATATATGCGCACTATGTTGGTTTTTCCGAGTGTTTGCATAAAACTTCCCATGTAAGCCGGCTGTCTTCCCTCAATAACTCCTACATTAGTATCAATATTTTTCCCAGAAATCATTTCACATGTTTTGTAATCAATTTCTACATCAATACCTCTTTCTGTTAACAATAACTTAGCTTGCTCTGCAACGGTTATGCCTCTTTTAGCTGCAACCTCTCGAAATAAATTACCTACTGAGTGGAAGGTACCGCTAAACTTTTTTGCCAATTTTTTCGCCTGTGTGGACTTACCAGTTAACTGATCTCCAGCAATCAGAATCATGGGTTTCTGGTTTATTGAATCTTTAAGCTTTTCTACTGAATTCAAACCAATATATTTTTTGAATGCCTGTTGAATTCCGATAATATATTCCACAAACTT
>JBJLCA010000014.1:0-11327 GCA_045567915.1 Candidatus Poseidoniales archaeon
CTCTCCCAGACATGTAGCTGACATCCCCCATCCATCCACCATCACGATAGGATCCAAAGAAGTAATGAACATTATCAGGTGACTTTTCAAACATTAAACTTAGTTCAGTTGCTTGGCCAACTGGATTTGCAGAATTCCATGTTATTACACTATCAGGATTTAGAGGATTATAAATCACAAAAACATAGTTGTTCTTCCCATTCCACTTATCCTTAAATTCCCAATTATTGGTAAAATTTAGATTTTCATCAATTGGTTGCGGAACAGTAAAATCATCTACAGTACCCATGTAGGAAGTAGAGAATGGCCCGTTGTTCCAAGGTATTGGTTTTTCAAAGTATGAACATCCATTATCATCTACTTCTTCCCCGTAAAGGAAAGGACCATCAGGACATTGATCGCCATCAGAACACAAGCCATCGCCATCAGAGTCTCCAGTAGAATCATTTCCCCAGCATATATCCATTGAATCTACAATTCCATCACCGTCAGTATCTCTTTGAGATGCCGAGCAGCCTTCTTCATTTGGAATTTCGTTTACAGGAGTTTCATCACAGTTATCATACCTATCTTCTATTCCATCATTGTCGTCATCATCATCTTCTGTATTGTCTTTACAACCATCAGCATCCCAATCATCAGACCCTCCAGCTTCCCAATCAGGAGTACCTCTTGGGCATTGGTCAACAGAATTATTCATCCCATCATTATCCATATCAGTATCGATTCCGTCAGGTAGTCCATCTTTATCGTAATCTAACGGCTTTGATGAAGGACTTCTTGGATTTGTTCCAAGACTTAATTCTAGTGTATTATTGTATCCATCTCCGTCGATATCATCATCAAGTTCTAAAGAAGTATTACAGTTATCTTTTATTGAATCTGGTTTTCCATCTCCATCCATATCTTTTGTTGCACATTCATCATATGGAAATTCGTCACTATTATCTCCTAAACCATCTTCGTCCGAATCTTTCCATTCATTAGGGTCATTTGGAAAAGCATCATAGTTGTCATCGTATCCATCATTATCAGAATCTAAATTAGAAGATCCGGCGTCTTGGTTTCCTGTATTATCAGAAGTATTATCGCCGTTGTAGTTGTCAGAACTATTAACATCACTTGATTTGTTAACTTCTTCTTCGAGACAGCCGCTGGTTGAAATTATAGAAAATAGGAAGAGAAAAATCATCACAAATGAGGTACTTTTTCTTTTCATCATTTTCATTACTGTTCAGCTTACAAATAAACTTTGTTACCCATCAAATCACATATTTAGTGGCATTTACTATCCAAAATCAATGTCTGCGCAAACGGCAAGAAAAGTAGCCCTTGCATATTGGGGATTTTCAAAGAAGGCTAGTTCTAGAGCAAAATCTGGAGTTGATATTGATATAATCAAAGGTAATGATTCAGTAGATTTAACTGAACAAATTCCGTCAATTCAGAAATTTGCAAAAGGAGTAGATAAATCGTGGGAAGATTTTACAGGTTACATTGGAAAATACGGTAGAATACCTTTTGAGGCTTTAGTAGATATTGCAGCAAAGGCTAAGAGTAGTAATGAAAATATAGGTAAATCTGATTTGGAAGAAGTCGAGAAGTGGTCAAGGCTACTAATTGATTCAAATTCAAATTATTTCATTGCACGTGCAAAAGACAAGGGAGCCTTGTTGCAAGTATTAATTAACACTAAAAATTAATTCAAGCTTTATAATTCACACTATATTATCAATATTATGAAGATATACACTAGGGCTGGCGATGAAGGTCAAACAGGATTACTTTACGGTGATAGAGTGTCTAAAAACTCTGTACTTCCTGAAGCTTATGGAACCGTTGACGAAGCTCAAGCAATATTAGGATTAGTTCGTACAGAGTGCGATAAAGGAAGTGATTTAGAGGATAAAATAATCCACATTGAAAGAGATCTTTACGTTTTAATGGCTGAATTAGCGACAGATCCTTCAAATCATCATAAATTGGAACCTGGTAAAAATAAAGTTAACAAAGAAATGATTAAATTCCTAGAAGATTTCATTGATGAGATTACAGCAAGTTTTGAATTACCAAAAGAGTTTGTGTTACCAGGACAAAACCGCATTTCAGCTTTGCTTGATGTATCAAGGACTGTAGTAAGAAGAGCTGAAAGACGTGCTATTAATTGTAATATTGAAGAATCATTGGCTGTAGCTTATCTTAACCGTTTATCGGATTTACTTTGGGCTATGGCACGTTGGCAAGAAGGCGAATCAATAACCTCTCGTTCAATAAAATGAAAATTCCAGACCATCTCAGACCTCCTCTTTTGGAACAATTAGAGGATCAAGAAGATTCAGAAGACGGTTTAATCATGCGGGGTTCAGCTTTAGGTCATGCACTTCTTGAAAATATTGACAAAAGAGATTTATTTATTACTAAATTTATAGAATCTGAAGAACCGCCTTTAGAGGGTAATGAATTGGCCAGGGAACTTCAAGCAAGGGGCGTAGGTAATATTTTATTAGAGAAAAATGCCGATGAATATTTATCTAGAGCCAAAGAATTATTTGAAAATGAGCTGGAAAAAGCATTGCCTGATTTACCTGACGATGTGGCGATAGATGTAGCAACAGAGCCTCTCAAAATGGCAAGACAAGCTAGAAGTGGACTTATGGAAAATGCATTTTTGGTTAAGGATTGGGAATTATGTATCAACGAAGCTGAGCACGGTCGCTCTATAATTCCAGATTATTTGTTATATCAACCTCATAGAGAAGGTTATCCCATTGAATTCGTAGCAAAGGGAATGAGCAGTAATGATAAAGATTTAATTTCTAAAGGATCGGAAATGCAGGAAGAATTTTTACAATATGTTATAGATGTGGGATACCTGAAGCCTTGGGAAGATGCATATTTTGTATCACATTCGTTATCAGTAATCACTAAAAAACTTGTTTCAGAATTATAAACCCATTCTTTAAATAAAGAGTTAGAGGCTTTGAGTGTCCGAGGTATCCAATGTCTCAAAATAGAAATTCAATAAGTAAGCAAGTCTTAGCATGGGCTGCAGTTTTCGCCCTTGTACTAACTATAATTCCATACAGTGTGGCAGATCAAAGTTCTAATGAATATTTTGAATCATGGAGCTATGAGCTTTCTGATACTGATGGGGACGATCAATATGACACGATATTATTCATATTTGATCCTAATACTAATGTATCAGATTATGTAGATGTTGAAGTTAATATGAACGTTAGGGATTCCAACGGAAACTATGTTGGAGGAGATAATGAGGATTATGAAATTTATTGGACCGAAGAAGATAGTTTTGAAATGGAATGGTTTGTAGATGATTGTGACGACTGGGATAGCGATTGTGAGGGACCTTTTGATTTTGAATTTTATCTTTATGAAAATATAAATGGATATACTTATTTTGAAGATAATTTTACAGAATCAAACATTTCTCTTTACGAAACTACATTAATTCCTGAAGGTATAGTTCAAGTTGAGAATGGAGTAATTGCATACGATGTTGATGGTTATCATAATGATATTGCTTTTTTAGCACACATGGAAGATTATGAGATAGAAAACGTAACTATTGATTTGGAAAGAAAAGTAGGTACACAATGGGTAGATGCAGGAAGTGATGAAACTAATGAGGAGGGTGAATTAATTTTCAAGAACATGACCTCTGGAGAATACAGATGGTTCGCAACATATGATGGAGAAAGTATAGATGCTCAAAGTCACACTTTTGTTTTCTACAGTCCTACTTCAGATGAAAATATTGGCCACGTTGGTTTTATGGATGATTTTGATGGTGACGATGATTTTGATGATTTTGCATTCTATAGAATAATGGGGAATGGAAGTGAAGGTTTGGATTTAGATAATGGTGTTTATGTAGAGTTATTCCACGCAGAAAATAATACGCTTTATACAGAAGATGGTGGTGACGGTGAAGATGAAGCTCTTATCTTTAACGATGTGCATGAAGGGAATTATACTTTTAACATGTATAATGGAAGTTCAGACGGTGATTTATTGCAAACTGGTTGGATGCATTCATATGGAAGTTTGAATACAAATTACGGAGAATACTTCGAGTCTTGGAGTAACCACACTGAAGATACTAATGGCGACGGAATAGATAATAATGTATTTGTAAAATACAACCCTGATACTGAATGTAATTGTTCAGTAGACATTAATGTTCAATACAATGTTTATGATGCAGATACTGGCATGTACGTTGATTATGACAACGAAGATCATGAAATTAATGGTACAGAAGTAGATAATTTTGAAACAGATATATTTTATCCACCAAGAGATGCCAATTATACTTTTGAATTTTATCTGTATGATACAGATAACGATAACTGGGTGTATGAAGATAACTTTACTTTCACAGTCTATCTAGAGTGTGATAGTGAAAACAACGATACATATTGTGATTCAGATGAATACTTTGAATCTTGGAGTTCAAATACTAATGATACCAATGGAGATGGCGTAGCCAATAACATATTTGTAAAATATAATCCAGATACTGATTGTAACTGTTCAGTTGATATTCGAGTAAATTATAACGCATTCAGTAATGAGACTAATGATCAAGATTATGATTATTTTGAACATAATATTACTGGAACAGAAATAGATTATTTTGAAACAGATATTTTCTATCCTAGCGGAGATGGGAACTATACTTTTACTTTCAATATGTATGATGATGATTATAATTATGAAGATAATTTCACTTTCACAGTTTATCTTGAGTGTGATACTGAAAACAATAATTCAAATTGTGATTATGATGAATGGTTTGAAGATTGGGATTATGCAACTGAAGATGAAGATAGCGATAATCTAGACGATACTATTGTAGTTGATTTTGACCCAAATACAGAATGTGATTGCGAGGTAGATATTAGAGTCTACATGGATGTTTATGATAATTCATCAGGCAGTTACGTTGGTAACGATTACAAGGAATTTACTATCAATGGCACTCAATTCGACAATTTTGAAATGGATTGGACCTCCTCCAATAGTTCTTCTTATGATTTCTTGTTTTACTTGTATGATGATCAATGGAATAGTGAAGATTCATTCTGGATTTATGATGTATACTTGTACCAAACTAGTGGTGCAGGCGGACCTGGAGACGAGGATGAATATTTCGATACTTTTTATCATTTCATCAATGATGAAGATGAAGACGGAAAGAATGATACTATTGAATTTAATTACGATCCAGACACAACTTGTGACTGTTACGTTAACATAACAACACACTTTGATTTCTATGATAATCAAACTGGAAATTTTGTAGATTCATTTGATGTTGAAGATGAAATTTATGGAGATGATAATGATGATTACTATGATGAATGGTCGCCAGACTACAATGGAACTTTTGATGTACATATTCAGCTCTATGACGAGGACGGAAATTTAGAAGATGAAGTACATTATAATCATGTTGAATTACATGTTCGTTCGGAAAGCAACGGAACAGATGATGATAGTGAAGAATTTTTCTCAAACTGGGATTATCATGTAGAATTTTCAGATATTGAGATACGCTATGATCCAGATACAAGTTGTGGTTGCGAAGTAAGAGTGTGGGTTTACATTGATGTTTATCAAGGCAATGACAAGATAGACACAATATCCGAAGATTACTACATATATTCCGAGAACGGAGATTCCTTTTCACAGGATTGGTCTGCAGATGAAGAGGATTATTACGACTTTTATGTTGTGTTATTTGACGGAGAAGACGGTCCAGACAATTATGAAGATGACTTTTGGATAAATGATATTTACCTTGCAGATGATAATGAAGATAATAATTCAGATAATGGAATAGCTTATTATGGATTCGTGACTGATATAGATGAGGATGCGTTTGTAAACGACTTCGTTGGCATATCTAGCAATTACGCATATTTTGAAATTTTTACAGATGATGAATCTTTAATTGATTCAGGTAGTTCCGATTCCGATTCACCTTGGCTCTCAGTTAATTTATCTGAAGGATATTACAATTTTGCTGTAACTGGAAACGATGATGCTTTCTTCCAGCTAGGTTCGTTTTATTCATATGGTAATTCCTCAGGTAATTCTTCAGGAGTAATAAATGTGATACAAGCCATTCTAGAGGATGAAGAAGAAAGTGGTGAACCAAACGTAGATTGTGATTCACCCTGTGACGATGCATATTTTGCAGCTTACATGGGCCCTTGGGGTAGTGGAATTTCAGATATTACAATTGACGTCCGATATTATATTGAAGATAATAATACTTGGGAAGAATATGGTACAACATATACTAACGAAAGTGGCTATGCAGCGATGTTTAACTTACACTGTGGTATGTTCTCTTGGGAAGCTCATTTAGAAGATGATATTATTTCTTCTGGAGACTTTTTCGTGCATGCCAATTGTGAAGATAGTAATGATGCATATGCATGGTTCGATAGTGTGTATTACAGTTTAGATGACACTAATTCAGATAATCGAGAAGACTCAGCTTCAGTTAATTATGCTATAACTTCAAATTCTTCAGATGAAATGGATCTTCTTTTAATTCTTGACATATATGATGAAAATGGTGAAATGGTTGGTACTTTTGAGGAATTTTTCATGCTTCCAGCGAATGAATTTATGGAAATTTACTTTGATTGGAATAACACACATGCAGAAGGTAACATTACATTTCATTCAGTACTCGAATACTTGGTTGATGGAAATACTGAAGGGGAAATTATAGTTCAAGATGAAGATTATCAAACCTTTTACTTAGCCACTTCTCACAAAGAGTCTGAACCAGAATTCTATATTGAAGACGTAATAGGTAGAGATAACGTATTCGAAGGACAAAATATTGAATTAGAATTAGTACTTTCTGGTACAAATGATGTAGTAGTAGAGTGGTATATGGGAGATGGAATGGCTTACCAGAATACTTTCAACGTATACCATACTTACGAACATTCAGGAAACTATGAGATAATGGTATATGTCTACGACGATAATAATTTTGCTGAAGAATACTTCGAAATCAATGTAAGAAATATAGCACCAACAATTTTGAACATAATGATGGATGATGTTGTAAACGAAGGAGATGAAGTTTCTTTTAATGTTCAATATCAAGATGTTCCAATGGATATTGATAATATTTCAGTCATGTGGGTTTTCCCAGATGGTGTATTACTTGGTAACTTTGTTCAATATACCTTTGCTGACGATGGAGAATTCTTAGTTTCAGTGGAAGTTAAAGATGATGATGGTGGTTCAAGTATAGAACAAAGGATGATTACAGTTCAGAATGTAGCTCCAACGTTTACTGAGTTTATTCTACCTTCACAAGGTGAACAAGGTGTAGCTATGGATTTCACAGTATCTGCAACAGATCCAGGTGATGATACCATAACTTACACATTCGATTTCGGTGATGGAACAGCTCAGTTAATTACACAAAATGGTAATGCAACTCACAAATTCGCATCAGGTGATACTTTCGAAATTATAATCTGTGCAATTGATGAAGACGGTGGAGAGACTTGCAGAACTGAAGTCATTCCGGTAGCTTTACTTGAGCAAATCGAAGATAGTGGATTACCAGGATTCGGTTTCTTAGGAGTAATATCAGCTCTTGGAGCTATAACACTTCTAAGACGCAGAACACACTAAGTAGTTTAACGACGTACGGAACTGTGGAATCATGATTCCACGGCTTCCATCCAATTGTGAAGGAGTTGACAAACTCTTAGCTGGAGGGATTGAACAAGGTACAGTTTCCCTAGTATATGGAGAAGCAGGAACTGGTAAGACAAGTTTAGCTCTACAATTGTCACGTGAAGCAATCAAATCCTCATCAGATCATGTAGTATTATTTGTAGATACAGAAGGTTTATCTTTAGAAAGAATGGCACAAATATTTGGAGATATCGACCCTTCAAAACTATTGATGATTCGTCCTTCGAGTTTGACTGACTTACATCAAACACTAACTAGAAAATTAGAGAAACATCCAAAAATATCGTTAATTGTAGTTGACACAATAAATGCATATGTTAGATTGTCTTATCTTAAAAATAAGGAGCTTTCCTCTCGTCAGTTCCTTGAAATGACTTCTATACTACAGCCTTTAGCTGAGAAAGGCGATTATCCCGTCTTAATTTCAGCACAAGTATTTGAAAAAGATGGAGAAATAGGGCCTTATTTTGGTAAATCATTAATGCATCTTTCCAAGACCATTATTCACTTAGAAAAAACGAAGAGAGCGGGCTTTAGGCAAATTAGATTGAAAAAGCATAGATCACTTCCTGAAGAATTAGTGGAAAGTTTTGTTTTAACTAATAATGGATTAGAATAAACTCAACTCTTTAATTCTCCCACCATTCTATGATTATATGTCAGATTATGATAATTTCATAGGTCGAGTCAAAGAATTGAGTTTAATTGGTAGCCTCTCAGGAATAATGGGATGGGATCAGGAAACTATGATGCCTCCTAAAGGAGGAAAACTACGTTCTGAGATGATGGCTTTTCTTTCAAGTCAAGCTCACTCCAGAATAACAGATCCAGAAATGGGAAATTTACTCACATCGTTAGAATCTCAAAATTTAACAGAAGAGCAAGCTGCAAATATTCGTGAAGTTAAGCAATCATATGATAAAGCAACTAAGCTTCCAGGTGATTTAGTTGAAGAAAAAGCAAGACATAAATCAAATTCACTGAGAGTTTGGCAGGAAGCCAGGTCGGAAGATGATTTTGGTAAGTTCCTTCCATATCTTGAAAAATCAGTAGAATTAACATGTAAAACTGCAGAATATTATGGATATGAAGACAACATTTACGATGCACTTTTAGATATTTATGAATCTGGAATGACTGTTAAACAATTAGATCCTTTATTTTCAGGTTTGAGAGATGCTATTGTTCCTTTGGTAAAAGCTGTTGGAGAAAGCCCAAATCAACCAGACACAAGTTTCTTGGATATTGGACAATTTCCTGAAGATAAGCAAAGAGAATTTTCTCTTAAGGTAGCTGAAGGAATAGGTTTTGATTTTGAGGCTGGAAGAATGGATACTTCTACTCATCCATTTTGCTCAGGGGCCGGACCAAACGATGTTCGCTTTACAACAAGATATGATGAAGAATTTCCTTTTGGATGCTTGTATGGTGTAATGCATGAAACAGGGCATGGAACATACGAACAAGGATTGTTAGAAGAGCATGAAGGCACACCTATGGGCCAAGCAGTTTCCTTAGGAGTTCATGAATCCCAATCAAGAATGTGGGAAAATATGGTTGGACGTAGTAAAGAATTCTGGCAATATTACATTGAAGATTTCAAAGAATGCTTTCCTCACTTACCAAGTGATTTAGATGTAGACACACTTCATAGAGCTGTAAACACAGTCAAACCCTCTCTAATAAGAGTGGAATCAGATGAAGCAACTTACAATCTTCACATAATGGTTAGATATGAAATTGAAAAGCAATTAGTCAATGGCAATATCAATGTTTCAGATTTACCTGATTTTTGGAATTCTAAAATGGAAGAATATTTGGGAGTGACTCCTCCAAATAATACGAAAGGAGTACTTCAGGACATACATTGGTCCATGGGTGCAATAGGTTATTTCCCAACATACACTCTTGGTAATTTGTATGCAGCTCAACTTTATGCTGCAGCACTTGCAGATGATCCAACTATTCCTAGTAAGATAGCTAAAGGAGAATTTAGCGTATTATTAGATTGGATGAGAAGTCACATCCATGTTCATGGTTCTAAATTAAAACCTGCAGATTTAATCACAAAAGCTACAGGTAAAGAACCAAGTAGTGATGATTTTATCAAATATTTAACCTCTAAATATTCGAAGATATATAATTTGTAAGGTGGTAGCCCCGCTCGGATTTGAACCGAGGTCTCAGGCTCCAAAGGCCTGAATGATGGACCGCTACACTACGGGGCTTCAAAGGTCTAGAGACTGGTCTCTTTAGAAATGTCCCCCGTAAGCAACAATTAATAAAGGTCTCTTGATACAATATTAATGACAGCCAGTGATAGGTTTATGAAAAAGGTCAGTGATTACTACAATGACTTGGGATATCCTGTTACTTGGGAAGGTGAAGGGTCCAAACGTAGCCTCGAAATTCAGTTTAAAGCAGAGTCAGGATATTTTACTTCTATGATATTTTCACCAAGTGGAGACGATATAATTGTTAAGGATGAATGGGGCCGTGAGCAAAAAATAAAGGCCACAAATGCTTCATACTCTGAAGGTAAAACTAACATTTCTGCCGCAGCAAGTACTGAACGATAAGTTTCATCATCAATATGTCCTAAACGATGCATTTTTACTCCTTTTTCTGAAGCTTCTTTCTCTAATTGTTTACCAAGACCCATATCTGCACCAGTTATCACCAAATCAACAGATTCATCCGTACTTTCTACCGGAGCTGAATGGGCAAGCGATAATGGTTACAAGTAGTTGCTAAACGTTTAGGACGATCACTTTTGGAATTGGGAGGGAATAATGCAATAATTGTAATGCCTGACTCAGATCCAGAATTAGTTCTTAGGGCTGTATTATTTGGTGCAGTAGGGACATCTGGTCAAAGATGTACAATCCTATCAAGTTGTGGGAGACCTGTAATGTCCATTAAGCAAATAAAATCTCATAATTTTCGAAACTATTATTCTCTATTAAATGTTCTCCACCATAATGGTCATCGGGATAAGACCAAAAAAAGAAAATAAGGCAAGTTTGGTACCAAGGTGTTTCGTTACGAAAATCTCCAGCACACTTTTCGAATGTGTTGTTATTGTAATTATTACGAAATCCGCTGCGATCAACAACAGTATGCCAATAAACTCCTGCGCTTGTGAATGTATTATTATTAATCAGATTATCATCAGATGTATGAAGACGCAGTGCATGGATGCTAGTTAAATTTGTAAAAAGATTATTAGAAAGAGTACTGTTTGTACTTGCATTTCCAAAGGTTAAAACCGAACTACCTCCTCTGTAATAATAATCCTTAAAGATATTTGAGGCAACTTTCGTAAAATTTCCATGAAGTATAAAACCGCCTGTACCATTTTGAAATGTATTATCTTCAACAATTGCCTGATCACCCCAAATTCTTACATCCCAAGGATCGCCTTGGTTAAACTCGAGTTGCCCTGAAGTATAGATTGCATAAGCTTCACTTTCCTGGATCTGAGGAATACCCCAAGCAAGCATAGTTCCAGTTATTGAAACCATGATGGCCAATATCAAAACTGTACCTATAATTGGACTGAT
>JBJLCA010000015.1:0-10824 GCA_045567915.1 Candidatus Poseidoniales archaeon
AATAACATGTTCACCAGAAAATTTGTTTCTGGGCATAATAATTCCTTCTAAAGTTTGGTCTTTATTGGTAATTTTTACTCTATCGTAAATATTTGCTCCATTATCACTAATAAATTTCTCGGCCAAGTTAGGCATAATCCTTCACTGAGGCGAGGTTTATTACTATCATCCCCATAAGGTAACTGTGGGTTTCCTAGACAGATTACAGAACTTGAAAGATTCAGTAGGTCAGTTGGCAGACACGGCTAGCGGAGGTTCGTTAGACCGAAAAATAGAAAAAAACCTTACAGAAATGTCTGCAGGAACTGAAATCCAGAGAACAGCTGCAATCAAAGCTTTAGTCATTCAAGCTCAAACTGATGACAAATGGCTTGATCCAATAATAGATTCTTTTCTTCGAGTCTTACCAGATCAAATGGAATCGCCACAAGATGCTCTAATTGATGGTTTAATGGAGTTAAGAAAGGTAAAGCCAAAAAGAGCGAAGGAAATTTTTGAAGGTATGCAATCTGCTTTAGATAGTCCTTATCCTAAAGTTCGTTCGAAGGTTGTAGATATTTGGACTACTTTTTCATTAAAATCTAAAGCAAAGAACAGTGATACTATTGCTGATTTATTCGAAATGCTGAGTGATGATGATAAAGATGTAAGATATCAAACCCAAGAATCACTTTCAAAGATTATGAATACAATTCCTAAAGCAGCTTTGCCGGCTTTGAAACAAGCCCTTCGAGATGAAGATTGGAGAGTAGTCTATCATTCTATAGTATTATTGACAGAGTTTTCTAAGAAATATCCAAAACCATCTGTGATTTTAGCTCCAGAAGTAGTATCAGCTTTTAACTCTGGTGATAAATTGAAGGAAAGGGCGGCCGATTGTCTAGGAATGCTAGGTTTAGCAGATCCTCATTCAGTAAAAGGTGCAGTTCCAGGATTGATTAAAGGATTGGAGAGTAAATCTTCAGAATTACGTAAGTCGGCAGCTAAGGCATTAGGTAGAATAGGTAGTAAGGATGCCATGATTGTTTTTCACGCAGTTCCTAAATTAGCGAAAGTATTGAAGAATGATGACTGGTATATTCACATTGAAGTGGTCAAAGCATTAGGATATATTGGTTCGAACAAGCCTACATTAGTTAAACCACATCTACCAATTATCAAAAATAGAACAACTACTGGTGCAGACAGAAATATTTGTCAAGCTGCAGAATGGGCTTACAAGAAAGCTGGCGGAAAATAGATGCCAGGGCAGGGACGTCAAGGCCGCACCGATGCATTTCAGAGAAAAGCTCGTCGTGAGGGGTATAGGGCTAGATCCACTTATAAATTGAAAGATATACAGAAGAGAAGTAGCATATTCAAAAGTGGAGATAAGGTATTAGATTTAGGGGCGGCACCTGGTGGTTGGTCACAAGTAGCACTAGAATTTATAGGGGAAGAAGGAAAATTAGTTGGAGTAGACCTACAACACATTTTACCTCTGAAAGGGGCTAATTTTATTCAAGGTGATTTACGTGAAAAGGAGATTCGGGAGCAGCTGCAAGAATTGATGCCTAAAGCAGATGTGGTAATTTCAGATATGAGCCCCAATTTATCAGGAAATTATTCTGTAGACCAAGCACGTTCTGTAGAGTTATCATCTCTTGCTTTAGAGATAGCGGCAGAAAGGAAAGCTTCAGCTTTTGTTGTTAAAGTATTTGAAGGTGCGGATTTCCAAGAATACCGTAAAGCAGTTATTGATGAATTTGGCTCAGTTAGGACTCTATCTCCAGAAGCTTCACGTAAACAATCTAGTGAAGTATATTTGATAGCTAAACGGAAACGTAGATGAACCTAGGAATCTTATTCTCAGGAGGTAAGGATTCATATCTCGCTATGCAAATGGCAGCGGAAACTCATGATATATCTTGTTTGTTAACAATAGACTCTTCTAATCAAGATAGTTGGATGTTTCATACTCCAGCAATAAAGTGGACGAAGTTACAAAGTGAATCAATAGGAATTCCGCAGATAATTCAGAAAACACAAGGTATTCAAGATAAAGAATTAGAAGATCTGTTCAATTTAATTAAAAATGCTAAGGCTAAATTTTCAATTGAAGGAATTGTTACTGGTGCATTAGCATCAACGTACCAATCTACCAGGATTCAAAAAATTTGTAATGAGTTAGGATTGTGGTGCTTTAATCCACTCTGGCAATTACCACAAGAAAAATTATTAGAAAAACTTGGAGAGTACCAAATACATTCCATTATCACAGGAATTGCAGCAGAACCATTCGACGATTCTTGGCTTGGAAAGAGGATTAATTCTTCTACAGTGAAGGAACTACTATCTCTTTCCAGAGAGTATAGAATTAATCCAGCTGGCGAAGGAGGAGAATTTGAATCTTTAGTAATAGATGCACCAATGTTTGAAAAGGAAATTAGAGTAATTTCCTCAAAAATTCATTATTCAAATTATTCGGGGCGTTTGGAAATTAAGGAGGCTATTTTGGAATGAAAATATTGTTAGTTTCTACCTGCATGGAAAAATTAAGTGAATATGAGTTTGTATATCCTATTGCAAAAATTCTTAAATCTTTTGAGTATGATATTATTAACTACAAAGAATTGGATAATAGTTTGTATCTAGATTATGATAAGATTATAATTTGTGGTACTTCATTGCAAGATAATGATTACTTAAATGATTTAGATCATTTCAAAAAATTAAAAGAGTTGAATAAGCCAATCTTAGGTATTTGTTCAGGTTTTCAAATAGTATGCTCTATGTTTAATGAGAAGATTATTGAGCAGGAGGAGATAGGTATGATGAGTGTAAGTACAACACAGTCTAATCCGTTAGTTAGTGGAGATTTTCAAGCATATAATATGCACAACTTTTCAGTAGCAGATTTAACTTCATTCAATGTTTTAGCTAAAAGTGATAAAACAGTGCAGCTTGTCTCACATAAAAAACGGAATATATTTGGAGTTTCATTTCATCCAGAGGTAAGAAACGAGCAAATAATAATTAATTTTCTATTGGTTTAAAGTTCTTTAGCGCCTTTTACTACTTTACTTGCGCTTAGATTGGTAAATCCGACTACACTTGCAATATCTTCTGTAGATGCGCTTTTCAAATCATCAACAGTGTGGAATCCAGCATCATACAAGTTTTCAGCTTTTACAGCTCCAAGACCTTTTATTTTAGCAACAGAGGAAACGAAATCGCTCTTTCCGCCACCAGGCCCACTAGATTCTTTAACTTCAGGGAACTTTCCGCCTTGTATATTTCGCCATTCTTTAATAATCTCAGAAACTGATTCTAAGCTACTAATATTAGCGTTAAACCAACCATCTCTTGCGTGTAACGATTGTCTTGCCAAGTCGAGTTCATCTTCCATTTCTTGAGTGATTGATAATAATCTTTCGTATTTTTCAGTTTGATCTTCAATAATACCTTGCATTTCTTTAATTTTAGGTTCATATTCAGCAGCGATTTTACTTTGTCTTTGCCTTTGAATCTCAAGATCTCTAAGTTTTGCATCTCTTTCGGTTAGTAATTCTTGTAAAGAAGCAATCATAGTCTGCCTAGTTTCGATGTCAGATTCTAGATAATTAATTCGATCTAAAGATGCATTCAAATCTTTTTCTTGCTGTTCATAAGCATCCCACAATTTTTCTAGTCTCTGTTGTTCCAGGCCTAGGCTATTTTCAAGCTGTGCAATTTGTTCTTCTAACTCAGCGCTCATACTAATACTCTATGTTTGAGACCACGCTACCTATTATATAATCTCCTCTGTCGATTACACATTGTGAAAATAGAAGTAGGTTCAGGTTATTTGAAGACGAACGATTTAGACCAAATTTTATCTTTTGTGAATCCAAATTTAGCACTTGTCGATTCAAGAAGTGTTTGTGGGATTGAACATTTACGCCAAGCTGCAACTCTTTCATTGTCATCACATGATAATATATTTAATCTTTCAAAAGATAAATCTACAGAAGTTTTACTATATTTAACCTTTCAAAGACAAATATTAAAAGCATTAAAATTAGGTGGAGTTAATAAAAATACAAAAGGTGTGGGCTGGGTATCTTTTGGTGAGGTTTCTCCTGATTTATCACAAATAATTACAGAAGATGACTCAGTTATTTCAATTGACAATTATGATTTTTCTAATTTGGCGAAAGACGTAGATATTAATCTTGACAATGAGCTTAAGCAGAAGATTATTATGACAAGAACTGCAGTCTTACCCGTTCTACCACGTTAAAATAAAAATCTCACCTTTGAATAGTTAGCTAAGTTTTTTTATGCCAACTATCGATGAGATAATATGTCAAATAGTAAATTGATAGAAAAATTAAACGGTGGACTCGGTTGGGAACTGCGTGCTGCAGCCCTTTATTCACATTATTCAGCATATGTTAAAGGAATACATAGGCTTCATCTAAAACCTTTTTTCGATGAAGAAGCTAGTGAATCACATACTCATGCCGAAATGGTCAGATTAGCAATTGTTAAGCTAGGTGGTACAGCAGTAACTGATAGAGATACAACTGAGATAGTTCATACAACGGATTACAAAGTAATGCTCAAAGAAGCTCTCAAAACAGAGCAGAAAGCAGCTGAAGGCTATGAAGAAGTATTGGCTTTGATTAAAGATGATGAAGAAATGTACGATTCAATAGAACAAATTTATTTCCAAGAACTTCGTTCAGTTGAAGAAGTTACACAATTACTATAGTTATTGATCAATAATATTTTCTTTAATTGCCCATCCAATTATACATCCAATTAAAGATCCTACGATTCCAAAGAACATAAAATCAATATCGTTGGTAATCATATTTCCTAAGGAAACACCTGGATTTACATCTCCGAAAGCGGTGCTTGAAACAACGAAGAGCGTGGCTCCAATTGAAGCAGGATCTTGTGAGGTTAATAGTGAAGTTACAAAGAATGCAGTTCCAACTAAAGCAGCTAGTAATAACGCAGAATCGCCATCAAGTATGGTATCGCTTGTTCCTGGATTAATCAAGTCGAATAAGTAAAATCCAAGACATGCCCCAATTATTTGTCCAAAAATGTAGGCCACTGTGGTGTCTCTATCCATTTTGTCTGAAAGAAAAGTAGGAATAGTGATAACTGGATTAAGATGACATCCAGAGACAGGGCCCAGAATGTGGACTAGAACAAAGAGAGTAAGTGTGAGGGTAATTAGTCCGA
The DNA here is from genome assembly GCA_045567915.1 of Candidatus Poseidoniales archaeon. Classification (GTDB taxonomy): domain Archaea; phylum Thermoplasmatota; class Poseidoniia; order MGIII; family CG-Epi1; genus CG-Epi1. The sequence continues at coordinate 5,218 of JBJLCA010000015.1, forward strand.
TTAGAAGATGAAGACTCTCTGGAAAGAGATTTCCAGTTTCATCATTGTTTACTCCGACATTATTTGCTAACGAGGAAACTCCAAAAAAAACTAAGAAAAAAGTTCCCATAATTTCAGCGCTGACAGCTTTCCAGTTTGTATTTTCAAACATGTAATCTAATGACTTCATTGGGTCTTGCTTTTAATACCTACTTGTGACTATGAAAATATGATTCAAATTGCTAGTCCGCAGATAGGTAAAGAGGAAAGAGAGGCAGTAGACCGAGTCTTACGGTCAGGAATAATTGCACAGGGTCCAGAAGTAGCTAAATTTGAAGAAGAATTTGCAAAAGTGTGTGGAGTAAAACATGCTGTTGCAGCATGTAATGGGACAACTGCAGGTCACTTAGTAATGTTGGCAAGCGGGATAGGTCCTGGTGATGAAGTAATTACAACGCCTTTTACTTTTTTTGCTACAGCATCAGTAGTTATGATGGCAGGTGCAAAGCCAGTTTTTGTTGATGTTGAAGATGATGGATTTTGTTTAGATCCTAAAAAAGTTGAATCAGCAATTACTGATAAAACAAAAGCCATTCACCCAGTTCATCTATATGGTGAATTAGCAGATATGCCTTCGTTTATAGAAATAGCAGAAAAGCATAATTTACTTTTAATCGAAGATTCTGCACAGGCACACTGTGCAAATTCTTGGGAAGGGAATGCCGGAAGCTTTGGTAAAGCAGGTTGGTTTAGCTTCTATCCAACAAAAAATATGACTACTTCAGAAGGAGGAATTATAACAACAAACGATGAAGAGTTTGCAAATAAATGTAAAATAATTCGTGCTCACGGAATGTCAGCACAATATCAGCATACTGAATTTGGGTACAATTATCGCATGACTGACATTTCTGCAGCAATTGGTCGTGAGCAACTTAAGAAATTACCAAATTTTAATGTCCGCCGTCGAGAAATTGCTGAAATGTATAATTCTGAGCTTTCAGATTTAGTAATTACTCCAAAAAATAGGAGAGGTCATGTATTTCATCAGTATACAATCCGCAGTAGTGCAAGAGATGAATTAAGAGAATTTTTAATGAATAGAGAAATTAATACCGGAATTTATTATCCAAGCGTATTGTACAATTATCAATCTATGGCAGCTTATCAATCAAGTTGTCCAAATGCAGAGAATTTGATTAATGAAGTGTTAAGTTTACCAGTTCATCCAGCTCTTTCAAATTCAGATGTTTTTGAAGTAATTTCCTCAATAAAAGCTTTTTTTGAATGAGATATAGATTAAATATTTAATTTTATAGGTAATCATATGTCCTTTTTTGGGCATAACTTTATACATTTTGTCAAAATAGGTATGTGTAAGGTATTATTTTGTCAAATTCATTTCCAAGATTAGGTAAACCAGCTCCACTTTTTGAGGGAGATGTAGTTAGGTTTGATTCGCGTAAGAAACAAATATTTTTTGATACAATTTCATTAAATAAAATTATAGAAGAAAATAAATGGTCAGTTCTTTTTTTCTACCCAAGAGATTTCTCAAGTTTATGTCCTACTGACATTCATTCGTTCAATCGTCGAATCAAGGATTTTGAAAAAGCGAACTGTGTACTAATTGGCTGTTCAACGGATTCGAAGAATTCGCACAAAGCTTGGATGGAAAAACCACGTACAAAAGGAGGAATAGACAAATTATCCTATCCCTTGATGGCAGATCCCTCATTGCGAATTACAACTTCTTATGGTGTTCTTCAAAGAGATTTAGGTCAGGCATTGAGAGGGACTTTTATTATAAATGAAGAAGGAATATTGATGTCAATGGCAGTAAATCCAGCTCAGGTTGGGCGTAGCGTTGATGAAGTAGTACGTACGTTGCAAGCCTTACAATCTGGTAAGTCCTGTCCAGCAGGTTGGAGACCAGGCAGAAAAACAATCTAAATGATAATTTTTTAGCTCAATCGTGAGTTATACTTAAAACCCCTTTTCCATCTATAACATAGTATATTATTATGTCAGAAAAATCAACAGATTATAAAGCAGACCAGATTCAGGTACTAGAAGGGCTAGAAGCGGTACGCAAAAGGCCTTCAATGTACATAGGCTCAACGAGCGAAGCAGGTTTGCATCACTTGGTTTACGAAGTAGTTGATAATTCTGTTGATGAAGCGATGAATGGCCACTGTGATTCAATTGATGTAGTATTACATACAGATGGTTCATGTTCAGTTACAGATAATGGTCGAGGTATTCCTGTGGACCCTCACCCTGTTTACAAAGTTCCAGCAGTTGAAATAGTTATGACCAAACTCCATGCAGGAGGTAAATTTGATAGTGATACATACAAAGTTTCAGGAGGTCTTCACGGAGTAGGGGTTTCAGTTGTTAATGCACTTTCAATTAAAGCCTCAGTTGAAATCCATAGAGATGGTGGGATGTATACACAGTCTTACAAGAGAGGTAATTTAGATTCAGATCTAAAAAGAGTAGGAGATAGTGATAAGAATGGAACATGTGTTCGTTTTACACCCGATGATGCTATTTTTGAAACTGTAGATTTTGATTATCAAATATTACGTTACAGACTAAGAGAGTTAGCTTATCTTAATGCAGGAATTACCATAAATCTTAGAGAAGATACGGAAAAAGGAAAATCAGACAAATTTTTCTATGAAGGCGGTATTTCTGAATATGTTAAATTTTTAAACAAAGGTAAGACCTCTTTGATGTCAAATCCAATGTTTGTTACTGGAGAAAAAGATCAGATACAAGTTGAAGCTGCACTTCAGTGGACAACCGCTTTTAGAGAGAATATACACACATTTACTAACAATATAGCTACTCGTGAGGGTGGAACGCATTTATCTGGATTGAAAACAGCTTTGACACGTACAATAAACAGTGTAGCTAGGAAAAGAAAGCAATTGAAAGAGAAAGATTCTGCATTGGAAGGTAATGATGTTAGAGAAGGCTTAACTGTAATTTTGTCAATTAAAGTTCCAGATCCTCAATTTGAAGGTCAAACAAAAACCAAACTAGGTAATTCAGAAGTTAAAGGAATTGTAGACAAAATTATGACTGAAGCATTGTCTAATTATTTTGCTGAAAATCCTTCAGATACACAAATCATTATTTCTAAATGTATACAAGCATTCCAGGCACGTGAGGCTGCAAAAAAAGCAAGAGACTTAACTAGACGTAAAGGAATTTTAGAGGGAGGTGGTCTGCCAGGTAAATTGGCAGATTGTCAAAGCAAAGATCCTTCTGTATCAGAATTATTCATTGTCGAGGGAGATTCAGCAGGTGGAACTGCTAAGCAAGGTAGAGATAGGGCTACGCAAGCAATTTTACCGTTACGTGGTAAGATTTTGAATGTTGAAAAATCCCGAATCGATAAAATTCTAGCTAACAATGAAGTTATGGCTTTAATCACAGCAATGGGATGTAGCATAACAGGTGTAGACGAAGAAGATGAATTTGAATTAGAGAAAGCTCGCTATCATAAACTAATAATAATGACTGATGCAGATGTAGACGGAGCCCATATTCGTACATTATTGTTAACTTTCTTGTATAGACATATGAAAGGATTGATTGATGCAGGATATGTTTATGTTGCTCAACCACCTTTGTACAAGGTTAGTAAAGGTAAAAAGATGTCTTATGCATATGATGACGTACAATTAGAAAGATTATTGTCTGAATATGGTTCAGGAAGTTCGGTTCAGCGTTATAAGGGACTTGGAGAAATGAACGCAATACAGCTATGGGATACCACAATGGATCCTTCCAGAAGAACTCTGTTACAAGTTGAGATTGAAGATGCAGAACTAGCCGACAAGGCATTTGTTGAGCTTATGGGAGATGACGTTCAGCCACGTAGGGAATACATTGAAGCTAATGCTACAGCCGTAGCCAATTTAGATGTTTAGTTCTTCCATAACTCTTGGGAAAGCTTCAGCAAATTTTTCAACTTGCGGAGTAGGTATTGAAAATGAAACTCGTATAAATTTTTCACCAAATCGTGTAGAAACGTAATTTCCAGCTCTAACAAATATATCATTTTCATATAGAAGTTTATCTTGAACTGCTTGGGGATCGGCTTTATGTTTTGAAATATCTATGACCATCATACTTGCTGCAGAGGGATATACAGGTAACGAAACCCCTTCAATTTTGTCAACGGCCTTTTTTATTATTTCTTGATTTTTCTGTGCAGTTTCCAGTAAACCAGGTAGCCAATCTTTTTTAGTCTCAAGCGCAGCAATTGAAGCTCTTTGGCCAATTACATTTATTCCTAAATCGGATACCATTGTACCTCTTACTTCCGAGATGAATTCTTTTGGTCCTACAAGTGATCCTACTCTTAGGCCAGCAAGCCCACAATTTTTTGATACAGAATATCCGGTAATAGTTTTTTCAGGTAAAATATCTGCAGCTAATACATGATTTGGTGCAAAATCACGATATGTAATGTCATCTATGATCCAAAAGTTGTGATCTTCGGCTAAGTCACATATTGCTCTCTTTTCTTCTTTTGGATAGGTACTACCTAGTGGATTGATAGGGTCAATTAGAAATATAGATTTAGTTTTTGGATTTATGGCTTCTTTGATGTCCTCAATTTGAAATCTATAGTCTCCGTGATAAATTGGTATATCTGTACATTTAGCGCCTCCTAATTTGGCAAATTTATGAACAACAAAATATGAGGGATCTGATGTTATCATTTCGCTCCCTTTAGGTTGAATATGTCTCATTAAGCAATAAAGAGCTTCAGTTCCTCCATTTGTAATGTGTAAATCTTGATCAGGTAAATTCAAATCTTCTAAAATTAAACTTCTTAATTCAGGTAACCCTGAAGCTAATGGATATTTAGTATATTCTTTCTCGTCAGCGGCTTTCTTTATAGCGTCTTGAATTGCTCCATGTGTTGGTAAATGGTTAGTATTTTGAGACATCCAAATAACATTTTTGTTGCTATGTGCGTAATTAAAATCATTACTCATATTTTATTATCTGGCCTAAAGATATTAAGTTTGGGTCCTTCCAATTGAAGTAAATAAAATGGCAAATCAAACATTTAATCGTTTAATTAATAATCAACTATTTACTAGATTAACTTGGTTAAGGTTTATAGGTTTTGAATTTTGGATGGTTGGTTTTATGCCCTTTTTTATTGGATATGTAATTTCATCCAGAGAATTATATAGCTTTGATTTGTTTTACGGTTTTTTGATAATAGCTTTACTAACATCCTCTACTTTTGTACTAAATCATATTTGCGATATTGATTTAGATAAAAGAAACCCTCGAAAAGAATTTAGCTTGTTAGTACGTGGCACAATTAGTCTTAGAAATTCATGGTTATTATTTTGGATATTACAGTTATCTTGTTTAATTTTATCACTTAAATTTAATTTAGAATTTATTTATTGTATTTTAGGACTAACTGGCATATCTTTTGTATACAATATGGAACCTTTTAGGTTTAAATCAAAACCAGGATTAGACATATTGAGTAATGGTATCAGCTTAGGATTTTTAATTCCTTTAGCAGCTTGGTCAATAGAGCAACCTCTTCTTGAATTTCCAAGACTTTTTTTCTTATCAACA
>JBJLCA010000016.1:0-10259 GCA_045567915.1 Candidatus Poseidoniales archaeon
CGTAAAATGATGAACGTAACTTCTTCTTTCGATCACCGCATAGTAGATGGCTACGATGGAGCTTTATTAATTCAAGAATTGAAATCAATGCTTGAATATCCTGCTAAAATATTTATGTGAATTAATTATGGCAGAAATACGAAATTGTAAAGTTTTAGTTATTGGCGCAGGACCTGGTGGTTATGTAGCTGCTATTAGAGCAGGTCAACTTGGCTTAGATACGATTATTGTTGAAGGCTCAAGGGCCGGAGGAACATGTCTCATTAGAGGTTGTATCCCATCAAAAGCCATGATACATGCAGCTTCAACATTTGAAAGTTTGGAGTCTCATTCAGGTAAAGGAAAAATGGGAATTAGTGTATCTGGAAAAGCAAAAGTAAACATGAAAGAACTAGTTTCATGGAAGGAATCGATTGTTAACAAATTAAACAAAGGTGTTGAGACTTTACTTAAAGCTGCAAAAGTTGAATTGATATCTGGTTGGGCCAAATTTAGAAATGCCAAAACATGTGAAGTTAGTGGTGGAGAAAAAGAGTACATAATTAACGCAGAGCATGTTATTTTAGCAAATGGATCACAATCAGTGGAATTACCATTTATGCCGTTTGATAAGAATATAATTTCCTCAACAGAAGCTTTAGAACTAGAAGAAGTACCTAAGAAACTAGTAGTAATTGGTGCAGGCTATATTGGGTTAGAATTGGGAATTGCATATAGAAAACTGGGTTCTGAGGTAACATTTATTGAAGCCTTAGATCAGATTTTACCAATTTATGATTCTGAAATGATACGCCCTATTAATTTATGGCTTAAGAAGCATAAAGTAACAGTTAATTTGGGAGCTAAGGCAAAAGGTGCAGCAACTAAAGGTAAAGTAACAACAGTAGAATATGTTGACTCTTCAGGCAAAAATCATAAGATTAAAGCCGATAAAGTTCTTGTCACAGTTGGAAGAAAGCCAAACACTCAAGGTTGGGGCTTAGAAAAGATGGCTGTAGATATGGACGGGCCATTTATCAAAGTCGATAAACAATGCCGTACATCGATGAAGAATGTTTGGGCTATTGGAGATATAGTTGGAGAGCCAATGCTTGCTCATAAGGCATCAGCTCAAGCTGAAATAGTTTCCGAAATAATTGCTGGGCATCGAAGAGAGTTTGATCCAGTTTCAATAGCTGCAGTTTGTTTTACAGATCCAGAGATTGTTGGTGTAGGTTTAACTCCCGACGAAGCGAAAGAAGAAGGAATAGAAACAATAGTAGGTAAATTTCCATTTGCAGCCAGTGGAAGGGCATTGGCAATGGGTGCAGGTTCAGATGCAGGTTTTGTAAGAATTACAGCAAGGGCAGATAACCAAGTAATTGTTGGAATTCACGCAGTGGGTTCACATGTTTCCGAATTATCGGGAGAATTTGCCTTAGCTCTCGAAATGGGAGCAAGATTAGATGATATAGCAGGTACAATACATGTTCATCCAACTTTGACTGAAGCTTTTGCAGAATCAGCACTTGCTAGTTTGGGACATGCTATTCATATTTCAAATTGATTGACATCGATATAATTCAGGCAAATAATTCCTCGCATAAAGAGATAGATAGTCTAATGATTGAATTACAGGAAAAGCGTATAGGTAATGAGATCAGAGATACATTAATTTTTGTTGAACATCCCGAGATAGTTACGGTAGGAAGGCGTGGAATGCTAGATGGCCTTACAGCTCCAGAAAATTTCCCATCTTCGCATGTTGATAGAGGCGGAGGACTTACTTGGCATGGTCCAGGTCAACTTGTTGGATATCCTATATTTCAATGGAAAGAAGAATCGGTTAGAAAAGTAATAACTACTATTGAAGAATGGATAATCGAATCTTTATCTGAGTTTGGCGTTAATGCAGTCCGTGACCCCTCTATGCAAGGAGTATGGTTTGAACAGCATAAAGTAGCTAGTATTGGTTTAGCCTTTAGTAAATGGGTATCGAGACATGGATTCGACATTAATTTAGACACTCCAGAAGGTAGAATAGAAGCAGTTGAGGGTTGTGGACTACCATTGGGTAAACACACATCTTTAGCTAATTTTGGTTACAATATTTCTATCAAAGAAATGCAAAACGCATTGCTTAGTAAAATGCCAAAGATATTAGGAAGAAAAGTCAAAAAAGTTACTAATTTAGAAAATCTTTGATTAAATGTTGATTTTGATCTTTAAGTTCATGATGCTTTTTCATCCAAGATGTGGCTTTTTCTACACATATAGATTTTATTTCACCAGTTAAAAGCTTTCCAGACATATATTCTTCTCTAATGTTGCCTAATTCTTTATCATTTTCTTCAAAGAAGTAACGAAGGTATTGGTATGCAACATCCACATCAGGATCTCCTCCTTTTGCACGGTGTTCTTCAACAGTAGCTTGACCTCCAGAGAATGATGATTTAATTTTCTTTTCAATACTTTTCATAGAATCATTCAAAAATATTGTAGTTTCGGGTTGGCTTGAGCTCATTTTACCTCCGGTCATTCCTACAGCAAATTGGTGATATGTTGAGGATGGTTGCATTAATCCCATACCTCCCAATTGCCTTTCTAGAGATAACAACTGATGTTGAATTTCATTTTGATTTTCAGAGGTGGCGTCCTTAATGTCAATAGTACCGTGTTTTGGATTTGAATTAAGTTCATTGTAGCCTGCCTTATTAATTGCACTAATTGCTTTGTCAACAATCATTTTTCTTTGGTTCTTATCAATACCTCCATCTTCTCTCATTCCCATAATTTCTTGATTATTATCTTGTATTGATAATCCAATTGTCAGATTTCCAGTTTTATTTTGATTTACATTGAACCAATTAGTTTTTGATACCATTCCTCTTGTCAATCTAATATGTGGATCTTGATCGATGCCTACAGGAACAACAATAGGCCTCAGACCTCCGTACTCATCTAATTGAGGATGCACAATATCTCCCGCTTGAACTAATGGGGACTGAACATGCGCTAGGCTGGTTTTTCCTGTGAATCCATATATTGCTTCCATTTCAGATAGATTAGTTTTTGTACCTAATGTGAACCCCATTTTTTGGACAATAGGTCTTTCAGATTGAAAATAGATTGAAGTTTTTTCAGGATTTAATCCCATACCAACATAATTTGAGATATATTCTTCAATAGCATATTTTCTACATTTTTCTAAGCTTAGCCCTCTTGTTGCATGGGCTTCCAAATCAGCTACAGCAATAGTTACGTCTCCACCTAAATCTTGAAACCATTTAGCTTGGTCAATGACCATTTTATGCCCTAAATGCATCTGTCCAGAAGGCATAAGTCCTGATAAAACTCCAAAAGGTTTTCCAGTCTTCTTTGCATTTAGTATGGAATCTAAATCTCTATGGGCGAAAATTATTCCTCTTCTATGGAGGTGAGTAGGGTTTGGTAATTTTGTAGAATCTATTTTCTCCAGACCAAATTTTTCACAAATTTCGTCATAGTTTTTAATTCCTTTACTTGCCCAAGGGTCAATTTCCATTATTTTACGCAAAGCTTGGGGACTTAAAGGTGATTCCCATCAAACTTACTGTTATTTTCCCTATCCGTTACAGGTTTGTGAATCGCTTGGAATGGCCAAGAGCAATCTTGCACTTAGACATGGATGCATTTTTCGTGAATGTTCATATTTTAGAAAATCCAGAAGATAAAGGAGTTCCATTGGCCGTAGGAGGTAAGCCAGGACAGCGAGGAGTAATTGCCTCAGCTTCTTATGAAGCTCGTGCAAAAGGAGTACGTTCAGCTATGGCTTCGAGTAAAGCCTTGAAACTTTGTCCAGAATTAAAATTAGTTTCGTCAAACCGTCCTATGATTCGTTCCTGTTCCATCCAAGTTATGGAAATTTTAGCGAGGTATGGCACCTTAGAAAGGATGAGTGTTGATGAGGCTTTTGTAGACTTGTCACTTCAAAAAAATCCTGAAGCTTTAGTTAAGACCATACTGAAGCGTATCAAATCAAAGACAGGACTACCATCATCAGCTGGATTAGCAACTTCGAAATTAGTAGCTAAAATTGCATCAGATTTTGAAAAACCAGAAGGTTTTACAGTGGTTGTTCCAGGTATGGAATCTAATTTCTTAGCACCTCTGGAAATAAGGAAAATGTATGGTATTGGGCCAAAGACTGCCTCTCTTTTGAACGGCCTAGGTATTGAAAAATGTTCAGACATAGTCTCAATAGATATTCAGAAATTACAGCCATTATTTGGTCAGTATTCAGTCAATTTGAAAAATAAAGCAAAGGGCATCGATAATAGGCCAGTTGATCCCTCTCCTTGGATTGCTAAACAGCAGGGCACTGAGACTACGTTTGAATCAGATATTAAAGAAGCTAAGGAAGTAGAGTTAGCTTTGCAGGAGTTATCCAAAGAAGTGTCAGAGAGTATCGAACAAATGGGTAAGTCAGCAAGAACGATAACTATCAAAATTAGGTGGTCAAATTTTACAACAATAACTAGACAAAAAACAGTCCCTGGTGAAATACATAAATCCGGAGATATTTACAAGGTAGCAAAATCGTTGTTGTATGAAAATTGGGAACCTGGTAAACCAATAAGACTGTTAGGGGTTTCCGCAAGTCGCTTAGGAGTATCTGATCAGCAAAAGTTAAAATTAGAATTCGAATAAACTTTTTTGTTTACTATCATTCTTTGGCACTATTCGCTTTGGTTCTTCATCCCCTTTCTCTTCGATTTTAGGAATGTAATCAATAGTTACAACTTCTTTTTCCTGTCTATATTGTTGTGATTCTTCCATTATAGATATAAGTTTTTGATTCTTTTTGTCTGTATTAAGTAAAATGGCAAGTTCATTTTCATTTAAGTCTAGATTTCCAGCAATCTCAGCAGCCTTGTTTCCATCATTTTGGCAAATAGTAGAGATTACTCCTATTTGCTCCATTTTTGACTCTCTGATTGATTGGTGGGTGGCGCCACCTACTTTTTTAGCTAAAGAATCTCTGTATCCTCTCTGAAATCGACTTGCTCCCATTTTTCGAATGTAGGATGGGAATTGAGGTCTCCTTCCGCTTGTTGGGTGCATTTTAGATAAAGCAACACCACTTGAAATTAGCTCAGATGCATACCCCCATAATCCATAATTCTGATTTCTTATCACTCTTGCAAGTAGTAAATCAGCATATGCTACTTTGGAATATGCCCTTTCGATATCACTTGGGTTTTTGTAAACTATAGGTATGTTGTCACTTACCCACGTTGCAACATCTCTAGGTTGCTCATTAAGATCAAAAATGGCAGTTCTTGGTTCATCAAATGTAGTCCCATGAAAAATAGTATTCAGAGTTTCAAACATTTCGGCTTCACGATCTCTAGATCCTAATTTGTTTAAATCCTCTTGACCTATTTTTTTATTTCCTTCTGACAATGATTGCAAGTCATTGATTGCTCCTCTTAAATCACCTTTAACATTTTCAGCCATAGATCTTATACTTTCATTACTAATCTCAAGACCTTCATTTTGACAAATATTCTGCAGAACTGTAGCTATAGATACAACAGAAGGCCTTTGAAACTTTAAGTTTAGACATAATCTTTTGATCTTAGCTCCAGTTCCCTTTGTCAGATTATACAGATCATTTACAGTAATTACAACAGGCTGTTTTGTTTGTTCAAGTGTTTTTGTGATCGCCCTTTTTCCACCTCTATCACTATAATTCTTTGTTTTATTTTTAGACTGTCTAGCTCTCTCGTACAAATTATCAGCTTCATCTAAAAGTATAAGATTTCTATCAGCTAATCCTTTACTTCCAAATGTTTGGAAAAGTCCAGCCCTTAATGCAGTTCCTTCAATAACGGCTCCAGACCGGGCATCAGAAGCATTCAATTCAATTACTTCCCATTCCATATCGTTAGCTAAGGCAATAGCAGCTGAGGTTTTACCGCAACCAGGAGGTCCAGAGAGTATTACTCCCTTTTTCACCATTTTGTCACCCCATGATTTAGCCCAAGTTTTCAAATCGTTGATAACTTTCGTATTTCCAATGATGTCGGAAAGACTTTCAGGCCTATACTTTTCAGCCCAAGATTCCATTACTCCCCCAGTTTCATTGTAAAGTGCATTTTTTGATATCTAAGTATAGACTTAGCATTTCTTGCTACAATCCAAAGGCAGAAGAAAATACACGTTCCACAAAATATCATAGTAGTTCCAAATGAAGATTTAAATTCTTGGCTATTAAGTTTGAAAACGGACATGTTCCAATCAGTATTTCCCATATAGATTAGTGAAGATCCAACCATTAGAGCTAGGAATCCGGCAAATATTAGAGATCGACTTCCAGTTCTTTGGTACAATTGTAGTACTGGAGATATAATTGTCAAAAATAAAGCGACTCCAAATAAAGTAAAGAATAAGCTCATAAATTTGGTCTGATAATAGTTAATTGTAGATGTAGGAAATCCTCCAGACATAGCACTTTCCGCTATCATTGGCATGGGGGCATAAGCTGCAACAATGCAACCTAGAAAGACAAATCTTGCAACCATGAGTAATAACTGGGAACGTCCACTGTCCACCTCTAATTTTTCTAATTTCTTATAAGTTCTTTTCAGAACCCATCTTGAAATGGCCATAGTACTTGAGGCTAGAGGAACAAAAACTGCAGTAACTAAGATTAGTCCACCAATTAGTTGACCCATTATGTCGCCACTAGAATCTCTACCTATTAACGAAGATAGTGAGAGAACTTTGTCAGTACTAGTGTAAACTAATATTCCTTGTCCAATGTACAGTAAAGCAAGCAGAAAGCCAGCGATGAAAATACGAGTTCCAAAACTACTGTAAATGTATGCGTCTGGTTGATCTCTAACAAACCTTACCATTAATTCTACTATCAGAGAGCTGTTAATTAGACTAACTCAAAGCGCATTTGTTCAGGATCCTTTCTTCCAGCCAATTTTTCAGCTAATTTGTTGCCTATTCCAGCTATCTCACTTAATTCAGAAGGTTTGGCATCACGTATTGAGCTTTGACTTGTAAAACCAGCATTAAACAAAGATCTTGCTCTTACTCTTCCAATGGAATCAATCTCTAGCAAAGGTAGTAATTCTTTTCGAACACCATTAGATATTCGTATTTCTAACTCGGCAATCATTTTTGTGGTATTGGGCGATACTAGTTCAGATAATTCTGACATTGAGTAAAGAAGCCATCCAGCAGTCTCAACTTTAGCACGAATATCTCCAGGTGTGGTTGAATATCTTTTCATTAGATGTTCTTCTGGAGTTTCCTCAACCCAATCCATTAGGAGTAAAGCAGTTTTTAGATCCCAAAGATAAAATTCTAATTCTGTATGCTCTACTGGCGGAGGCAACATCAGATCAGCTTCCATTTGCATTAAATGAGTAAGATAAGTTTCCATTTCGTTTTTTCTTACATAGAGTGAGTAGATGTCTGGTGTTCTCGTAATTGTGTGAAGTAAACCCAATGAATTGGCAGGGACTTCAGATTCAAGAGCTCGTCTTATGATAACTCCCGAAAGTGGATCAATGTATAGCTGAGAAACTTTTCTACCAAACGGTGTTGCTCTCAATTTCTCCTGAATTGTAGCATTAGCAGGTATAAATTCACCGTCGACTTTTCCCTCTATTTCAATTAAGTCTTCCTTATCTAGAAAATCTAAAACTTTGTTAATTCTATGCTGAGTTCTCCAGAGTTCACCCTGTGCTCCAAATAAAGTTCTTTTTAGGAATGAATGCATTTCTTCAGTTGTACTAATAGTTCCTGAAGCAATTAGAGAAAGTAAATGTGTTCTTAGGGCCGGTTCACTGCCCAATCTTGAAAGTACAGGTTCAGTTTCACCTTCAAAATAAGTTTCTACAATTTGGGCTTTTTGCTCATTATTTTTTGCAATTAGTACACCTTCACCGTCTACATCAAACCCAGGTCTTCCGGCTCTTCCAAGCATTTGTTGAATTTCTAAAACTGGCAAGGGCTGGTTTGACTGGAAACTTGAATCCCAGCGAGTCAAATCTCTGATAATGACTCTTTTAGCAGGTAAATTTACTCCTGCAGCAAGGGTAGGTGTTGCACATAATGCCTTAATTCGTTTCTCTCTAAATCCTTTCTCAATAATTTGTCTTTGCCTATTTGTTAAACCTGCATGATGATATGCTACACCCCTTTCAATTAACTTTGTAAGATTTGAATCTACAGATGTAACCTCATCGGCTCCGCTCTTTAATTCACGGGTATATTGTTTCAATCCCTCAGTTTCTTCATTCGTCAGTCTTTTCCCTATGAGCATACCAAGTCTCTTTGCTTGAGCTTCAGCAGATCTTCTAGTATTTACGAAGACTAAGCATTGATCGGGTAAATTATCGAGAGCAATTCCCTCAGTACCTTCTATGTCTATTCTTTTAAATTCAGATCCGTCCCATTCAATTTCGTTAGCAATACATATTCCTTTTTTGAGAGGTACTGGTCTAAAATCACTTTCAACTAAAGTAGCATCTAACCAACTTGCAACTTCCTTTGAGTTTGAAACTGTTGCAGATAATCCTATGATTTGTATTTCAGGATTAATTTCCCTAAATTTGGACAATGTGACTTCTAATGTTGGCCCTCTGTTTGAATCATTAATTAGGTGTATCTCATCAGATACTAAGCACCCCACTTCAGTTAACCACGGAGGATTATGTCTAATTAGTGAGTCTGCTCTTTCGGATGTAGCTACAATTATATCATATTTTGAAAGACCTCTGATTTTATCAAAATCACCTACAGAAACACCAATTTTAGCACCATTTAGAATATTTCGACAAATATCCTTTAATTCATTAACTTTTTCCCATGCAAGAGCCCTTAGTGGAACTAAAAATATTCCTTTTTTACCTTCTTTAACGGCTTTCATTAAGGCATTATAAGCAACAACAGTTTTTCCCGCTGCAGTTGGTACAGACATTAGCAAGGATTCATTTCTTTCTATTACTTTCATAGCCTCTTTTTGAGGTGGATATAATTCTTTAATATTGAGATAATCTAGTAATTGTTCAAGCAACCTTACCAGCTCTCGTCTTGTTCATTAATTCCAAATTCAGGTTTACTTTGAAAAGTGAAATAAAGAGCAGAAGCGCCACATAGTGTAGATAGTAAAAGTCCACCTAAACCAACAATGGCTGCGGCGCATCCAACCAAAACAAGATTATAATTTTGCCTCATAACTAAGAGAGCACCTCCAACAAACGAAAGGATAGCACAGACTAGCTCCCAAATCATTCCCACTTCTATAACATTACTTACAAAAGCTTCGTCAATTTCTTCACCCTCTTCTTCAATTTCTAGACCCATTTCTTGCATAACTTCGTTATATTTTGCAGTAACACCTTGAATTTTATCTCCGTCGTTCAGAATCCCATTCATAGTCGTTGCAGTACCTAACAAAACAAATCCAGCAATTATGAGCAAAAGTGCAGCAACGTTAGGTTTGTTAGTTGAAGGGTATAAAGAAACAATACTAGTTTCCGGTTCATTTTCAGAGTCTCCCCAGTCTAAAGATTCATATTCAGTTTCTTCCCATTCGTTAGACTCTTCACTATCCATTAGTAACCCATTCCTAAAGGTGTAATAATATTTTCTCTATTTTCTCAGAGCTTTCAAGGTTCCGCTTGTTTTAATAGATTCTATTCCCAAATCAGTGTTACTATCTTCTATCAATGTTCTTGCAATGTTAGCTTTTGTATGGTCAACTAAGAGAATACTTTGCTTCGTATCAAAACTTATAATTCTCCATCTAATCTTCCCATTTATTTTTTCAGAATTTTCTTTTAAGAATATTTTAATATTATTTTTATCTGCTTTTTCAGTATGTTTAAAGAGAATATACCTCTTTCTTCCTCTTTTTTCTTTAACTACCAATTATTTTAATGCCTCGCTGACTTTTTCTAAAATTTTTTCAAGTTTGTGGACTCTTTGCTTTAATTCATTAACTTCGGATATCAGTATTTCATTTGTTTTTGACCCATTGGTTGCTTTCTCAATAATCCACGCATCAGTCCTTTCCTTTTTCTTCAGCATTTCTTTCATTTCATCGGCACCATTGCTTTCATTGATAATCTCATCAATGTTTCCCTGATCTTCATTGAGTTCTTCAGTCAGTTCAGGTTCTTCTCTAACGATTTCTTCATCTATTTTCCCATGGTCCTCTTCGTTTTGAGACCTTTCCCTTTGATAATCTTCAACAGTCATTATGTTTCCTTCAC
>JBJLCA010000017.1:0-10232 GCA_045567915.1 Candidatus Poseidoniales archaeon
TACGGTTATGCTGTGAGACACTATTGTTTACTAAGGAGGCGGTAAATATTGATAATCTTGAAATAGTATCGCTTTGTTTACGATTTGTGAAAATAAGACACATTGGCATCGCTGTAGATTCTATCGAGGAAAGATTGCCTATGTGGGAATCTCTAGGTCTAAAACTAGATCATACTGAGGAAGTTGAATCAGAAGGCGTAACTACTGCACACATCAAAGTCGGTGGTTACGAAATTGAATTACTAGAACCGATGGGAAAAGATACTCCGGTTGGTAAATTTATTGACAAAAAAGGCCCTGGAATCCATCATTTGGCTCTGGAAGTTGATGATATTGAACAATCCTTAGCAAAAGCCAAAAAGAACGGTCTAGAACCTATTGGAGAAGCTCCACGTCCTGGTGCCGATAATACACTAGTTGCTTTCTTCCATCCTAAGGATACTGGTGGAGTTTTGCTAGAAATTGTTCAATGTAATTAATTTGTAAAAGTTTACTCGTCAGAGCAAAATGATTCCCAGCCATATGGCCAATTACTATTGGAATCAAATGAGGTATGAATTGCACATTTATTATCGTCTGATAAAGCATCAGTATCATGAAACATATTATACATAATGGTGGCATTTGAAACATTCCAATCTCCAATATCTTGATTAAAACTAGATGCACCTCTAAACATAATCTGCATATTAGTTACACTTGACACATCCCAATCTCCAATATCTTGGTTGAAATTATCGGCATTAGAAAACATACCAGACATATCAGTTACACTTGAAACATTCCAATCTGAAATATCCTGATTGAAACTCTCTGCATCTTTAAACATCCAACCCATAAAAGTTACACTCGAAACATCCCAACCTGAAATATCCTGATTGAAACTAATTCCCCAAAACATATTATACATGTTATTTACATTTGAAACATCCCAACTTGAAATATCCCCATTAAAATTATCTGAATATTGAAACATTCCATACATATTAGTTACACTTGAAACATCCCAATCTGAAATATCTTGATCGAAACTCCTAGCATTGCTAAACATTCCGCTCATATCAGTTACACTTGAAACATCCCAGCTTGAAAGATTACCATTGAAACTGGTAGCTCCATTAAACATATAACTCATATCAGTAACACTCGAAACATCCCAATTTGAAATATCATCGTTAAATGCCTGGTTATAGTAAAATAATTCAGTCATATTTGTAACCAATGATGTATCCCAAGTGCTGATATGTCCATAAATTGAATTTGCACTATCTGAATCAGCTATCCACTCATCTACTGCTGTCTTGAGTCCAACCTTGTTTCGAGGTTGATAAACGCTTAATCTTTCAGTTTCTTCATTTAAGTTTACTATTTGTTCGTTTAAGTTTTCAATTTGTGCAGTCAAATTGGCTATCTCAGAAGTTAAATCATCATTATCTTCAGTTCCATTTTGTATTTGTTCGTTTAAGCTTTGAATTTGTGCAGTTAAATTGCCCAACTCAAAAATTAAAGCATCGTTATCTTGACTTCCATTCTGTATTTGCTCGTTTAAGTTTTCAAATTTGTGCGGTAAAATTAGCTATTTCTGAAAGTAATTCGTTATTATTTTCAGTTTCATTTTGTATTTGTTCGTTTAAGCTTTGGATTTGTGCGGTAAAATTAGCTATCTCAGAATCTAATTCACTATTATCTTCAGCACTATTTTGCAATTGTTCGCTTAAATTATTATTTTGTTCAATTGTAGCTTCATTTTCTTCAGTTTGATTGGTTAGTTGCTCGTTTAAATCTTTATTTTCTTCAGTTAATCTTTCTATCTCTGAAGTCAAATCGTCGTTATCTTCAGAATTATCCACGCATCCAGTGAAGGAAGCGAAAAGCAAGCAAATTGTCAACAAGAATGCCTTGTTCATAATTCTATTTTATCTGTGATTATATATTAATTTCTTAAAAAGGAAGAAACGACTTTACAAATTTAATTTCGTCATCGCCAATTAGTTTTAGCTTGTAGGAAAGTGTCAAAAAACATAATTCCAAAGGTAATTATTGATAAAACTAAAGTTAAAGGATTAGACAGTTCTAATGCCGACAACAAGATAACTGGTAAAACTGATAGTGCTGAAACTGACGCTATTTTCCACATCTCTTCTACGGGGTATGTTTCTAAAAAGCTAGACTCTATAGTCGCTAAAGATCTATTCATAACTATAATTGTTGATATCCAAGTTACCAATACTGTAGAAAATGGAATTCCTAATAATCGATTGTCTCCGTCTAAAGTCGTTAGTAACCAATAACTCAAAATTATATTGATAATAGACATCGAAAGTGCTAATTTTAGCAAGAACTTAGTTTGACCACTTGCCATTAAAATCCAACCTAAATTTAGTGAATATGTTGGTAACAAAATCAGATATATCATAAAAATTGGAACCGAATCGCTGTAAGTATCTGTGAATAGAGTAACTATCAATGGTTCTGCAATAAAAATTAAAAGAATAGTCGCAGGTAGAAAAATAAAGGCCAATTTACCAATACTCGAACGATATAAATCTTTAATTTCTGACAATTTGCCTTCTTTGTGTGCTTTAGACATTAAAGGAGTTACAACCTGAGCAGCAGATTGGGTAATCCATCCAAAAATAGGGGCCCAAAGCGAACCCAAATAGTAAACCGCAAAAACTGAGCTTGAGAAAAAGAAACCTACCAAATATTTGTCTACATTGACATTGATAACGTAAACCATGGCCGTCAAACCAACTGGTATTCCATAAGCTAATTGCTCTTTAAGATAAGAATTACCTAATGTTTGCTTAGTGAAATAAGTTGAATAAACGTGGAATAAAACCATTACTACTTTCAAAGAAGCTGCAAAAATAATTCCGTGTAATATTCCGAGAGTTGTTGGATTGAGCCATGCTGCAGTAGGGAGGATTGCAATATCAATTGTCGTGAAAAATACCATGGACCACATCGCCGTAGATGTTTTTCCTTCTAGAATTAACAAGTTCTGAATAGGCATTACAAAAATCATTAAAGAGGTATAAATTCCTAAAAGAACTAAATATTCTTTCAAATGGTGTGAATCAATAATTTGAGAGCCTAGCCAAAAGAAACTCATGACTAATATAGCTGAAAAGAATAATATTGTCCAAGTTTGCTTGACTAATAATGGGTGCTCATTTGCATTCTTCCTTGGGAAATAGTAAAGAAGAGCTTGAGGCATTCCGAAGATCAATACAGCTTGAACTATCGTATAAATCATCACTAATTGTTGATAAGAGCCGTAGTCTTCTTTCAATAAAATACGCGTCAAAAAGAATGGAATTAAGAGACTTAAAAGAAAAGAAAATGCTCTTCCGTAGATGAGCATTATGATTTTTCGTGACGGTTCCATCTATTTTTTGAGAAAGGAGTAGGTTATAAACTCACATGTTATGGATTTCGTATTCATTTCATGAGTTCTAAGCTGCGCATCGCTGTAGTCGCTAATGCAAATAGCATTCACACCATTCGATGGGTGAATTGGTTACGTCAACAAGAACATAAAGTCACTATATTTTCATTAAATGAAGCTGAAGATTGTATTTATTTTGGCCCAGAACCTCCTCTTGATCGGAGCTTGATTT
This sequence comes from Candidatus Poseidoniales archaeon, assembly GCA_045567915.1. Lineage (GTDB taxonomy): Archaea > Thermoplasmatota > Poseidoniia > MGIII > CG-Epi1 > CG-Epi1. Next base: position 3,624 of record JBJLCA010000017.1, read on the forward strand.
TTAATCTTGGAAAAAATGTTAGAAAAACTACAAGTGAATTACAATCAAAAATCGATGAATTCAAACCAGATATTGTACACGGCTTTTTCCTAGTTAATCATGGGATGTATGCCTCTAGGATTGAAGGGTATCCTAAAGTCATGACTGCAATGGGTTCAGATATTTTGATTGCGCCAAAAGAATCTAAGCTATTATCTTGGATTGTTAAAAGAGCAATAAAAAATTCTGATAGTATTTTTGGACCGCCTTTACTGGTGGATGAGATTGAAAAATGGAATTTGAATACCGAACTAAACGAAAATATTATTGGAATTGATTGCTCTATTTTCAAACCCTCAGAAAAAACTAAAACTATTGTTTTTGCACGCGGTTTTAAGGAAGTTTACAATCCTATTGTTGTTTCAAAGGCGATTGAAGTCTTGAGCTCTAAACTTGACAATTATGAATTTATTTTGTGCGGAGATGGCCCTTTGAAGCCAGAATCAGAACGAATTTTAAGTTATTGTAAGAATGTTCAATTTACTGGGCAAATAAGTGAAACTAAGTTAGCTGAAATTATAGGAAAAGCTGAACTTGTACTGTCGCCATCGCTTTCGGATAGTATTCCGCTAACCATCCTTGAGGCTGTAGCTAGTGGAACTCCTGTTGTAGCTAGTAATATTCCTGCTAATCAAAAATGGGTAGATAGAAAATTGCCTGTCTTCCTATTTAAGACAGAAGATTCTGAAAGTCTTGTTGAAGAAATCTTGAAGGTAATCAAAGATGATTCCATTTTAGAAAATACTGTTAAAACTGGGCCTAATCTAATTAAAGAAAAATACCGTTGGGAAAAAGAAGCCGAGAAAGTTCTAAAGAAATATGTTGATTTAGTGACTTCAAATTAAACACAATTGTATAAACCCAGCCAACTTGCAGAAACTGCTAAATGAGTAAAGTAAGGACCTCAGCCTATCGCCAAACTCCTACTCCTGAAGGTCTAAAAGCAATTGAAAATGGAACTCTAGATTATTTTGATACTGAAATGTATGCTAATTTCAATACTGAAGTTTTAGAAGAGTATTTAGAAGAAAAAAATCGAGGAGATGGCTTTGGTACAACAAAGTGGAAATGGAACCAAATGCTACTAGGATTGGCTATTGGTATTGTTTTTGCTATAATCAATCAGTACGTTGGATTAAAAGTTGGAATGATTGTATCTGGTTCTTGGTATGTTGCATATCTTTCTGCAATGGCATTAAGATGGACTCCAGGAGAAGTTAATCTTTCAGCATCAGCATCTACAGGTGCCTCAATGGTTTGTACTGGATTTGTCTTCACATATCCTGCAATTTATTTGCTAGCTTATTCTCCAAAATATGAAATGAACGGTGAACAACTTATTGATTCGTCTTTACTTTTGCCTGATTCATGGGCCTTAGCCGGTGTCGCAATGGTTGCCTCTATCTTAGGTGGATTTCTTGGCTGTTTATATTTTATAATTTTCAGAAGAGTTTGGTTAGTGGAAGATCCTTTGCCTTTACCTGGCTTTGAAGCTAACATCAAACTAATGGATATAGCAGGGGAAACTTCCAAAGAAGGCGGAATGGAGAGTGCTATGCATTCTATCCGTTTAGTAGGGATTTCAACTGCTATTGTTATGTTTTTTACATTTCTGAGAGATTGGCCTTTGTTAGGGACAGGTACTAACGATGCTGCTGGAGAGGAGATTAAAACTTCTATTCTAAGTTCTACTCTCGAAGGTGCTGAATGGTATGATGGCGGAGATTTGACTGTTCCTATGAATAGCTCTCTGACAAATTATACTTGGCTTGGTTTTGGATTAACTCCAATGATGCTGGCCATTGGCTGGTTTATGAAATTTAGAGTGGCGCTCCTAGTTAGTTTAGGAACATTCTTTACTTGGTTTGTAGTAACCCCTCTTGCATATCAATATGATTATCCTTTCTATTATCCATTAGATGGAAATTATCATTCCATAAGTCAATATGATCCCATCGGATCTATCTATGCCTACAGTTATGTTGCAAGACCTATGGCAATTGGAGCGATTTTAGGTGGTGGAATTACAGGCTTACTGAAGATGGCTCCTGTGTTCAGGACTACAGCTTCAGATGTAATTGATATTTTCAAAGGTGAAGGTGATGATTCTTCAAGAAAAGATTATGTTAAAGGCAAAGGGTGGTATGAATGGCCAATCAGTCACATCCCGGTTCTGTTGATTGTTTCTCTAATTGGGATTACAATTACTTTTGCAACTCAGTTTGGATTTTTGGCATCTTTTATTTTTTCTTTAGTCCTATGCTTGACAACTTTTGCATTAGGGGCAATTGCCGTAAAAGTGATGGGAGAAACTAGTATTGAACCTGTTTCTGGAACTAGTTTTATTGTCTTATTGATGCTTGTTTTAGTTTTCAAAGCGATTGGATTGAATGAGAGCGATACTGCAATTCTGGCCCTCGTAGGGACTACTGTTTTTGGTGGTGCAATCTCAATGTCTGGTACTGTTATTGGCGATTACAAACCTGGGCTATATGTTGGAAATCGACCAATGCATATCATGAAGACTGAGTTAGTAGGGATTGTTCCTGGAACTATTGTTGCTGCTTTGTTTGCAGGTTTACTTTCACTTGCATTAGCAAGAGGCGATTTGATTTTGTATGCTCCTCAGGCAAATGCTTTCGCTGCATTTGCACAAATAATGTTAGGAGGTCAAACTCCGTGGGGACTTTTAGCTGTTGGAATCGTTATTGGGATTTTTATGGAATTACTGACTGGAATGGGTACTGCTTTCGGACTTGGAATGTATTTGCCCATGGTTGTTACGCTCCCAATGGTAGTTGGCGGAGCTTTGAGAGATTATTGGGAAGCTCGCTTCCTTGATATCGCTGTTGTAAAAGAAGGCTTAAGTGAAAAACAACGAACTATGAGATTGCTTAATACCTATATGATCGCAACAGGATGTATTGTAGGTGAAGCATTACTCGGAACATTCTTAGCCATTTACTACGTTCTTCCTCTAATTACGGGATAAATTATGGATATTGCAGTAATACTTTCATTTATTTTTTTCATGACCATTTTTGCAGGTGTTGGGCTTGCTTCAATGAGAGTCAAAAAAGATACAACTGATGACTATCTCGTTGCAGGAAGAGGAATGAGTCCTTCACTCGCTGCATTATCTGCAGTTAGTACTTGGAATTCTGGTTACATGTTTATAGGTTTTATTGGATTTACCTACACTCTAGGATATCCTGTTGCTTTTCTAGCTTTCATGTCAACAATAGGACAATTTGTTGCTTGGATGTGGCTGTATAAATTTATTCAAAAAGAAGGAAAGGAGAGAGGCGTTCGTTCATTATCCTCATTAGTAGCTGAAAAAGCAGGAGCTCCTGAAGCAAAACTCGCTGCTGTACTTTCTGTTTTATTCTTAAGTATTTACGCTGCAGCACAGCTTACTTCTGGTGGAAAAGCTCTTTTCGTAATGATGGGGTGGCCTGAAATTGTTGGAATTTTAATAGGGTTCGTACTAGTTGTAGCATATTGTTACGCTGGTGGAATTAGAGCTTCAATTTGGACTGATGCGGCTCAATCATGTGTAATGCTTGTTGGTTCAACCATTTTGTGCTGGATAAGTATTCAAGAAGTTGGAGGCTTATCAGGACTTAAGAGTGGATTGAATGCGCAAGATCCTGCCTTGACTAATCTATTGCCTCCTAACTTGATGTTTGGTTTGACTCTTTGGATAGCTGCTTTTTTCTTAGGTGGTTTGAGCGTTGCTGGACAGCCCCAAGTGGTTTCCAGAGTTATGACTTTAGGAAATGATAAAGATCGAAAAGAAGCTATGATCTGGTTTTTCGTATGGCAAACACCTTTCATAGTTTTGATGTTGATTATTGGATTAGCGAGCCGCGTGTTATTTACTGAAAGCGATTTTGACGCTGAACTTGGCTTACCCATGATGGCTATGGAAACTATGCCTGCAATAGGTGTTGGAATGATTTTAGCATCAATATTTGCCGCTACCATGTCTACTGCTGACAGTCAAGTTTTAGCTTGTACTGCTGCAATAACTGACGACATTAAACCTGAGTGGAATCAAGATCATGCAACGACAAAAAAAGTTACGATTGCTGTTGCTGCATTTGCTACTTTAATATCAATAGGAGGATTATATGTTCCAGGAGGAGATTCTGTATTCCAACTTGTTGTATTCGCAGTCTATGGCCTAGGAGGAGTGTTTGTTCCTTTACTCATCATTAGGTGGGCAGGATACAAACCTGATACTACTCATTCTATCTCAATGATGGTTGCTGCCTTCAGCGGTGTTTTCATTTGGACTGTACTTGGATTCGATGGTGCTGACGGAATATTTCCTTCAGTTCCAGGGATGGGGGCTGCATTCGCCACACACTTTACGCTAAACTATATGCGAACTCCAAAAGTTACCCCTCTCGGACGATTTAATTTGCCGAAAAGAAGTCAATATGGAGCTATTGCAGCTGCAATCATTATTCCATTTGGTGCTGTGGAAGCTACTTACTTGTTTGGAGCTCCTGAATCCTCAGATTCAATGGGAGGAATAGGCGATTATTCTATTTCTGGAACTATTTCCTACGAAACTTTGGGAAATAATACCGAATATGTGGGAGATGGTGAGACTATTCTTGTAGATTTCAATACAAACGATATTGAATGGACTAGTGATAACCGAAATGTAGTTGGTGTTAGAGTTTTACTTACTTACGGTGAGGATGAAACAAGCAATGGCCTTGGCTGTGCCGCACCTGGTGCTTCTCAACCAGATCCAGATACAATCACAGGAACGTTAACTCATGATGATTTTAACGGAACTGAAAGCGGACAAAATCAAGGTCAAGGCAGTTCTTCGCATGAAGTTTTAGTTGAATGGTATAATTCTTCTCTCTATCTTTCTGGTAATGCTACAGGAATGTCTGAATCTCAAATTAAAAATGAACTGGATTCAATGGGCGCTGGATTAGGATTGCATTTTCTAGAAATAAATGTAGAAGCTGAAAGTGGAAATGCTGCTGGATGTAACCATACAGATAATGGAGAAGAAGTAGAATATTTAGTCGAAGTCGTGCTTCTTGAATATGAAATTACACCTGCTTAGATTATAGGCTAAGTATCTTATAAGGCCTCAGTTTGAAAGATTAGGGATAGTTAATGGCAAAAGAAGAATATGAAACTCCGCTTATTGATGTTTACAACCGAACTCACATGGATGCTCTCCATGAAGACGGTAGCTGGTACCACCAATATTTACCAGAAGGCGTTTTCCTAGAAGACCTAGGTCAAATTATAGAAGAGGAACTGATTAAAGCCTACAATGAAGTAGAAAGAGAAGCAGATGCTTTCTTCGAAAAACAGATTAGAGAACGCTTCGAAAAAATATTTGCACAGGCAAATCCAAAAGACCTCAGAGGATTATTACCAAAGAAGCCTCCTGTTAATTGGGCCGAATTGCCTGTAGAAATTCAACGCGAAATGCAAATTATGCATGACAATGCAGACAGTGAAGGTATTACAGAGAGAACATTGAAAAAGAGGGTTCGACAATACCTTGTTGACCAATTTATCATAGACGAGTGATTTAAATGGCTAAAAAAGACATAACAAAACCAATCAGCCTAGACCCCCGCGGTGGCCGTCCAAGAGAGAAATGTGTGACGTATATCGAGGGAATTGACCGTATTCTAAACGGTGGACTTCCAATTGGAAATATTGTACTTCTAGCTGGAACTGTAGGTTCTGGAAAGACTACATTAGCTATGGAATATTTAATCAACGGAGCAAAAAATGGAGAAACTTGCTGTTACATCTCGGTCACAGAACCTTCGTCAAAGATGCTATCAAATTTACAAACCTATGGATTCTTCGATGATGCTTTAGTCAAAGATGGAAGATTAAATATTTTTGATTTGACCGTTATTAATGATCGATTGGGTGTTGAAAGATTAGATGGTACTTATTCCTCAAAAGATATGGAAGCTTTACTAGGTGCATTCGAAGATATCGTAGATGAATTGGGAGTTACTAGATTAGTTATCGATTCTATTACAGCTATCTGTTACCAATTACCTGACAAGGGTAGTATCCGTAATTTCATATTCAGATTAAGTCAATTTTTGAGTACATTTGGATGTACAACCATGTTAATTTCAGAAACTGTTGTTGACTCTAATACTCAAACTTATTCCATTTTCGGAGTTGAAGAAGCTGTTGCTGATGGTGTAATCCTTATGGGTAACATCATACGACAAGGAGATTTATTGAGAAGTTTACAAGTTGTTAAAATGCGTGGAACTAAACACTCTCGTGCCAGACATCTTATCGAATTGACTCCTGTCGGTTTGGCTGTCGTTCCTCTCCTCAAGTGGGGACAAGATGGAGGACAAGCGTTTACATGAGCATCAAAGATACTGCTCAATCTATTATCAAAAGTATTAACGATGGAGACACATTAACCAGCGTTAGTTTAAGTGCTGAAAATTTTCATGAAGATACTGTAAAGCTTGTTTCTGTATTAGTTGGTAAAAAATTAGGTGGAATTTATGTTACTACCTCTAGACCTTCATCTCATATTAG
>JBJLCA010000018.1:0-9654 GCA_045567915.1 Candidatus Poseidoniales archaeon
AGCTATTCCCATTATAGGGAGAAACATTAGCATATCTAGTCGACTTGAGATAGTGTATGCAGCTACAGCGTTAGATCCATATCCTATAATCAGAATATAGTTAAACACACCTTGTCCAAATGACATGATAATCATTGAAATTGAAGACGGGATACCAACAACTAGTATTTCTTTCATTAAGCTTCTAGAGAATGTAAAATTTTGGAGATCAAATGAGATGTATGCATGGTCCTTAAAAAACAACATGAAAACAAATATGAAAAATACAATCATTTGAGATACAACACTTGCAGCTGCAGCTCCTCTAACTCCCATATCTAACCCGAAGCCACCATATTCATCTAGATCAAAAATAAAAATAGGGTCTAAAATTATATTCAATATAGTTCCAGTAGCAGCTACCATTACTGGAAATTTCATATCTCCTTCACCAGCCAGTATCGAACGGAATACAATAGAAAAAACAATGAACATCATGCCATAGCACGTAACTTCAAGATAACTCCAAGATTCTTCTATTAATTCACTAGGCGAACCCAACATGGTGAGTACTTTTTTACCTATTAGAAGACCAAATACAGTTAGTGTTATTCCCATCACTAGTGCTATTAGTAAACCATGCTTTGCAGCATTGTCAGCTTTTTCTTTATTTCTTTCTCCGATTGCTCTGGCTATCGTAGCAGTAATTCCAGTGCCAAGGCCAAAAGTTATTCCCATTACAAAAAAATATAGAGGCATGTTGAAAGCAACTGCAGCTATCGAGTCTCCCCCCAATTGCCCAATGAATAGCATGTCTACTATGGAATAGAAAGTTTGAATGGCCATTCCAGCAATAACAGGTATTGCAATAGACCAAAGTGAACGTTCAGGATTTTCTAAAAATTCACTTAGACGAGATTCTTTTTGTTCAGGCACAATTGTCCTTCCTTAGAGGTCTATAAGAGTTATACTATTGGTTTTTCAATTTCTTTTTAATCAATGCCTCAAATTCTGCCACATTTCCATTAGTTTCATTCATTTCATTTTTTGTAACAACAGTGACGTATCCGGTTGCAGTTTTTCCAATGACACAAGGAGTAACTCCATTAGTATACTTTTTGACTGTTTCATTTCTCTCATTCAGATGAATGAAATCAATAGTTATTGGCAAGTTTTTTTCACATTTAGCCCATTCACTTTTGGCCTTTCCATGTGTAATGTCACAAAGAGAACAGTGTTGATTAGCAAAAATCTTGCCTGCAAAATATTTAATTTCACCGAAGATTCCTCCATCGGCATCATAAATTCCGATTAATTTTGTTATTCCAGGCACATTATCCCCTCTCGTGAAGTATTTAAATGATTTCTCTCTAGTGCATAAATGCAGTGCGTAAGGTTATATTGCATTACTGTAGTTTAAATTATTGAGTTCGAACATTAATGATGAGGAAATAGAACCTCCTGCTGAATTATATGCATATCATGCTACGAGCTCATTTGCTAATGATATCTCAATGCCTTATTTGAGTTATTTTGCTGTACGATTAGGGGCTTCTTTTGAACAAATAGCTTGGATACAATCATTAATGAATCTTTTACCAAATGCATTGCAATATTTTTGGGGTTGGATTTCAGATACTAAGCTGATAAGAACTTATTGGATAATTGGGGGCTCTATTTTTGGAGCAATTTCTTTGTATCTTCTTTCTACTGTTAAAGATCCGAATGAAATGCTATTTCTTGTTATAATTTACTCAGTTTCATTATCGATTATAAACCCAACTTGGGCGGCATTACAAGGGGATTGGATGAACCCATCTAAGCGAGGTAGTACACTAAGTAAGTTTCATGTGATTGGAGGTCTACTTGGGCTAGTTGGTTCCTTAATTGCAGTTTACTCAGTTTATACAGATGGTTCCAATTCTGCAGATCCTTTCAGACCGTTATTCACGTTTGCATCTGTTGCTACCTTTATCGGTGGTTTAATTTTAATCAGAGTACCCTACAGAGATCCTGAAAAAACAAAGGATTTAGTTTTATCAGAAACTGATAAAAAAGAATATTCAGACACTTTTCAAAGTTATGTGCGTGCACAGGCATTTTATGCTTTGAATATGTCACTAATTTGGCCTTTGTTTGCAATGATTTTAATCCAAGTTCTTGAAGTTGACAATATTGTACTAGTAGCCTTTAGTTTGGTTGGAGCAGTCTCTGAAATGGCTTTTCAACCAGTTATGGGCAGGTTAGTTGATAGAGTCGGGCCTTTACCCGTTCTAATAATGAGTAGGATAGGGTTTGCTATCTTGCCCTTCATTTATGCATTTTTCCCTATTATTGAAGTTATGATACTTCTTCAAATAGTGATTCTAGGTCCATGTTTCAGTGCATTTTTGATAACTTCTAACGCAATGGTTCTAGATCTTGCACCTAACAAAGAAAGGGCAGCATATTTTAGCTATTACAATACTCGTGTTGGAATAACTACCTTCGTCGGAGCCTTGATTGGAGGTTACATGGCCGGTTATCTTGAAGATTTTTACAATGATACTTGGAAAGCTATTTTTATTATATTTATTATTTCAGGAATAGGCCGAAGTATAGGAACCATTCCGTTTTTGAGTCTTCGAATTCCTAAAAAGTATCCAGGTTCAATATATCTAGTAGACAGACTTATGGAATTTAGAATGTTCAAGCGTCGCTAGAATTAATAATATTTTTGTATTAATCTGTGAAAATGGTGCACGCCAATCTCTCTTTTTGGAGAATATCTTCCTCTGTCATATGCATTTGATTTAATTCCTTTTTGTACAGATTCAACAATCTCTTCATCCTCTAATTCTACTTTATCGAGGCCACTTCCAGCTCCTTTTTCCATTAATTCTTCTTTCCAAACATAAGTAAAATATTGGATTTGAGTTTCCTCAGGAGATTTTGGTTTGACTACATTTACAGAAAGTCCCCATGGATAAAAATTAAACATCATATTTGGGAAAAGAAAGAAATAGTAGGCTGCTACATTTTTACCATAATCTTGATGATTTTTAGGTAGGTCAAATGTATGTTCGTCATCTTTACCTATTCCGATTTGTAAAACAGTGTTATCAATACCTTCCGTGAAATATTCATCATATTCTAGAGTCTGGTTTAGGTCTTTATGAACAAATGGAATATGGAAGCCTTCGAGATAATTGTCACAGTAGAGCGCCCAATTAGCTTTTACATTGTAAATTCTTGATAACTCTGGCTTGTATTTGAATTCTTCTAATGGCAACCAAGATACCCTTTCATTCATTGGTTTAATTAATTCAGAGATCTCACATTTTTTGTCATTAATTATGAATATCATATCTTTCCAAACATTCATTTCAATTGAAGGTAAATCATCAGATTTAGATGGAAAATTTTCAACATCTTTAAACTCAGGCATAAACTTCATTTTACCATCTATATGAAATTGCCTACCATGATATCCACATATCAAATTTTTAGTTTTTGTAGCTTTTTCACAAACAATCGTACCTCTATGAGTACATACATTAGATAAGCATTGAATATTCTCATCAGATTTAGTTAATACATAAGGTTCATCTACCATTCCTTCTAACAAAATATCAGGATGTGCATTGTTTTTTTCTAAAAGGTTAGTGTCGCCGACAAACTGCCAGCTTCGGTTGAATAATTTTTTAAGTTTTCTATAAATTTTAGGGCTGTGATAAAACTTAGATGGCATTGTTCTTGCTTTGCAAATGTCCTCATCGATATCAATTTTCATTGTCTTTACTTCTTGGCCAATTTCTAACGTAAGTTAATAGTTTTGTTTCTGCACAGAGTTCACCTTCTTTATTGTAACCTTTAACAGTTAGCCATTCCTCGTGTTTGTTATTCTCACTTATGCCTTTTACATATGCTTGAATATTTTCTTCTGTTAATTCAAATATTACAGTTAAATCACTTTTCACAGCTTTCAAATATTTTATGTTAGCTTCTTTTGTGAAAACATATGCTTCAAGGCCTTTTTGACTTAGAATAAGGGGCAGAGCCATTCCATAATACATGTCCATTCCAGAATATGTAGTCCCTCCAAACATTATTTTGTCAAAGGCACTGTTCAACCAAGACTGAGTAATAATCATCTTAGCTTTCATAAAGTCTTCACTAACATTTACAACTTTGATTCTATTTGCTATAGAAGGTGGCCACCGATTCATCATCTTAGCTAGTTGTTTTGAATTTAAATTTCGTTCTTTGTATTTTTTGGAATAATATTTGAATGGATTAAGAATCAACGCCTTCGACCGCCGCCGCCGCTTCGGCCTCCGCCACCTCTATTTCCACTTCCGCTTCGACCTCCACCGCCACTACGGCTAGTCCCTCCACTTCGTCTGGTTGCTCTATTGTTTCTTCCTCCTCTATGGTTATTGTATCCAAATCCTCCAAAAGGTCCCCAACGATTTCGACCATATCCTCCATTCATACCTGAAGCATTTTTTGCCCAGCTTATGATAACTCCACCTATGATTAGAGGAACACATAACATCCCTCCACAGCACATGAAGAAATATCCGACGAATCCAAGTGGGTCACCAGGTGATTCTATAAATTCACTATATGCCTCATTAGGAGATTCAGGATTATATACGATTTTTACTGTAGAATTAAGAGCTACACGTTCATCAGTTTCGTTAATGAAGTTTTGGAATAATTGTTCTTCTCCCTCACGTTTTATGTCATCTACCCACTCGCTTCTAAAAAATTCAATATTTTCATTTAACGTATAGTTTTCGCTAGCCAAAGCGACGGAGGCAGGTGAATCTAAATTATAATTATAAACTAAACCTATTTGATATACAAAATCTTTCCAGCATTCCCAATCATCTAGATATCCATCATCGTTCTGATCTTCACAATATTCTTCGGTTATGAATGTATTCACATCATATTGCTCAACTATAGTTCCTTCAGTTTCAGGCCATTCAGATGGTTTTGAATCAGATTCAGATGATGATATTACTGTAGCAAAAACTACTGCGCTAATCAAAGCAAATACAAGAAATGCAGCAATGATTACTGGCCAATTCATATCGCCATCTAGCCAAGAACCACCTCCAGAGTTATCTTCTTCTCCAGGTAGTGCATACTCATCATCAGCTTTTGGTATTGAATAGCTTCCGCTTCTAGAACCTGTTTCAGAAGGTGTTTTTGATGATGCATATTTGTCATTGTCATTACCACTCCTCCACTTGCGGTATGCTTCACTATCTTGCTCTAAATCTTCATCTTCAGCCAAAGGTGTCCCTCATACGATCCATGAAAGATGGTTTTGTTGAGTCTAATTTCTTTAATTCTTCCCATAACTTTCTAGTTTTTCCATTAGGCTTTGGCACTTTAACGTTTATCCTTACATGTTGACTACCTTTGAAAGATGGTCTTGTAATGTCAGGCATTCCCTTTCCTTTAAGTCTTAAAACGTCACCGGATTGAGTTCCTGTGGGAATATTTAACTTAACATTGCCTGCTAAAGTGGGTACTCTCATACTATCTCCAAGTACAGCCTGTGATGGGCTAATTTCCAAATCTAAAACAATTTCGTTATCTTGCCTTTGAAATATTTCGTGTCTCTTCACATTTACGACAATGTACAAATCACCCTTTGGACCATTGTTAGGTCCTGCACTTCCCTGTCCTCTCATTCTCAATCGATATCCGTCATCAGCTCCGGCAGGAATCTTTAGTTTTATTTTTTTGTCAACTGATACGGTACCAGTTCCGTTACAGTCATTACACGGCTTGTCTATCACACTTCCAGAGCCTCGACAGTCTGAACAATTATCTGTTGAAACGGTTTGCATGAATCCTCTTTGCATTACTTTTCTGACAATACCTTGTCCTGCGCAGGTACCACATGTTCTCGCAGTTCCTCCCTCCGCAGCTCCTGAGCCATTACATTTTTTACATGAGTCTTCTCTAGGTATAGTGACTTCTTTTTCTATGCCTGTAAAAGCTTCTTTAAGATCAAGAGTAATATCATATCTTAGATCATTTCCTCTATTATTTGGTTGACTCTGACCTCCACCAAACAATTGCGAGAAGATACTACCCATTCCACCCCCTCCTCCTTGTCTTCCCCCAAAAAGTTGACCGAATAAGTCAGAGATATCACCTTCATGACTGAATTGATCCCATGAGAAGCCACCACCTCCGAAATCTACTCCTTTATGCCCAAATTGGTCATATCTCTTCCTCTTTTCACTATCAGCTAAAACTTCATAAGCTTCCGAGATTTCCTTAAATTTCTTTTCAGCAATTTCAGGACTTTCACTACTTGCGTCGGGATGGTGCTTTCTGGCTAATTTCCTATAAGCTTTTTTGATGCTTCTTTCATCGGCACTCTTTTCGATACCAAGAATTTCGTAATAATCTCTCTTAGCCATTTAATTGCTCTATTTTGGCCTTTTAATAAAACTTTAGAATTGTTTCGAGGATATGCCTCTGGATCCAATTAATATGAAAGATATTCCAACAATCAATATGATAAAAATAGAGATTAGTGGATCTGTGGCAATAGTATCATTGTTACTATTTACAAGGCCATAGTCTGAAGCAGTTACAGTCCATCCCATTTCAATTAGTGAGTCATAAATTATTGAATTAATATAATGTGTCAATGTAAGTTGTTGATAATTTTGCCCGGATATTATTTGTTCCCAAAATAACCAGTAGATGAAGCATATCAAGTAAGGCCTTTCAAAGTATACATTTATCGCGCAGAATATGGATAAAAATCCAATCCAGTTAAGTATTACTATCTTAATCACTAAAGCTAAAAGCCCGATTTCCTCAAGTATTCCGTGAAGTCCAGCCCCCATCATCACTATTATGTAAAATATTGTAGAATATAGTCCAAGTAAGGCTACTCCAGTGATAATTCCACTAATGTACCTGTAAGTAAAAATTTCTATGGGGTGGATTGGCGATGTTCTTAATATTTGCATTGTTTTCAAATTGTATTCTTCACTAATCAGTTCGGAACTAAACATAATACCTAAAAGCAAGGCGATAAATCCAATTCCAAAAAATTGTGATAAGTCTAAAAATATGTCTCTCAAATCTTCATGTAGTAATTCACCACTACTTGTAAAATATATTTTTTCCCCATCAATTTCGTCAGAAATACGATCGTCTGAATATTCGTAATAAACAAGCAATCCTAGGGCACATGGTAGCATCAAGATTGCTACCAAAACCCAAGTTAATTTGTTTGTAACTAATCTGTAAGAGCAATCTTTGAATATTGGAGGGAATAGCGTTGGAAATCGTTTGAACATCTTACTTACTTCCATTGTTTTCCCTCTACTAATTTAGAATATAATGAGTCTAATGTATCGTCTTCAGAAACTATTCTTTCGACAATAATCTTTTCATTTTCAAGGATTTGTGGAAATTTAGTATAAAATTTCTCAGACTCATTCGTCTCCAGTATTATTTCCCCTTCGCTTTCTAACAATCGGCCTGCAGTTATCCACTTTTCATCTAGCATACGTTTGACTAGTGGTCTTAATTGCTCTTTATCGATTGGAGATACTTTGATTTGAATTGGTATATTCGACATTAACTTTCGTATTTCATGCCTGTTACCTGAAGCCAAGACTCTTCCATTATTAATCAATATGATATTGTCTGTTAAATACTCAACATCATGCAAAATATGACTGGATATCAGAATAGTCTTTCCTTCATCAGACCATGATTTAATTTTTTCCATAAGTAAGTGTCTAGTTGTCGGATCAGCTCCTTGAAACGGCTCGTCTAAAACCAAAATTTGGGGATTGAAAGCAGTTGCCCTAGCAACTTTCGTTTTCTGCCTCATACCTCTGGAGTATGTGCGTATTTTTCGGTGCATTGAATCCTGCAGTCCTAGTTCCGTTAAGGAATTCTGAGCGATTTCCACAGCCTCCTCTTTACTAAAATCGTGAATCATTAGGAAATATGAAACGTAATCAACAGCACTCATATGCTCATAAAAGCAATCATATTCTGGAACAAAGCCAATTTTATTTCTTAGATCAAAATCATCAAAAGGATTTACTCCATTCACGCGTACAGAGCCTATTGATGGCCTTGCCAATCCAAGTAACACTTTCATTGTAGTTGACTTTCCAGCACCATTTGGACCTAATATTCCAGTAACTCCAGGTCCAATATTTAGAGATACATTTGAAATTCCTTGTACTCTACCGTAATTCTTGGTAACTTCTTCAAAAATAATGGTGTTCATTTAGTCACCTCCATCCTTGAAATAATGTAATTTACAAGGTACAACAGTGAGGAAAAAATTAGAACATATAAAACAACTATTAAGCTAAATGAGTATTCGATGGTTACGGGATCTCCAAAGAGAGTCACAAAATAATCAACGTTGAAAATTCTATAGCTTATTATGTCCAAGAAATGAATGACTGATAAAAGTAAAATATACTCTGCATTTTCAATATCCATTCCATACATCATTACGTAAAAAATCTCAACTATTAGGGAAACTCCATATACAGTACCGAAGAAACCTGCAGAAGCTAGCGATTCGCGATTTATTGCAGCTGAAAAAGTAATTCCTATTATTGAGTATGAAATTGAATAAAAAATAGCCTGTAGAATTAGGTTACCTAATGTCCACATATTACTGCTAAGAAAGTCTATATTTAGTCCAGATTTTGAAAATTGTGAAATGAAGACTGCCAAATTTGGGATTAGAGTAATTGTAAGCATGAGCAAGAAAATCGGTATGATTCTTGCAATTAGGTAATCTATTCTGCTGATTGGCCTCGAAAGGTAAAGATGTATTGATTTGTCTGTTAAATCATTAGCAATAAGGCCACTACTTGCAGCGGCGGCGATTAATACCAAAAATATTCTAGTTCCACCATACTGTAAATCTCCATAAAAATTTAGATGTGTACATGTCTTTAGTCCATCAGGAAGAGTATTGCAAGGATATGCATCTTCTGCTAATAATAAATAAAATGCAAATGTCCAAAGGTATTCAACATTTGTCTGTGAAGTAATTTCTCCAGCAATAACTGCTAAATTCGTATTTGTTAAAGTTTCACACGCAACACGTGAAAATTTATCACCAGCAATTAAGGCATCAAGAACTGAATCTGAAATTCTATCTGATACTTTGTCTGGATGACCTTCTGTTACTGATTCCGATGTAAATATTCGCTTATCACTCATACATGACCCTTAATACCTGTAAGATTCAGGTTTATAAGGACCATCTACAGAAACTCCTAAATCTGAACACAAATTTGATTCAGGAACTGGATGGCCTAGTTTTTTCAAAGAGAGAGGCCTTGCTAAAGAGGCTGAAGATTTAGGTGTTGAATTTAAATTTAAATCTAGACCCAAACCAAAAGCGGGCGACATTCTTTCTACAGGACCTAAGCGCACAGATATGGTGGCTTTTGGAGCTTATTATGAAAATTCTGATTTTCCTAGAGATCAATTTTTGTATATGCATGATGAAAAGTACTCTCCAAGGGGCTGGTATCTCTATGAAGAATCCAGTAGAAACACCTTGAACCATATTTCTCAAATGGGCTCTCCACGTTCCGATTAATGCCTTTTCCTTTCTCCTTATTTTCTTTCCAACCAATTTTAGACTTCCATTGTCTTCAG
>JBJLCA010000019.1:0-6521 GCA_045567915.1 Candidatus Poseidoniales archaeon
ATTATTTCTAAACAAACAAGCCCTGCTGGAACAATAACATCGGATCTGGAATGATGAACTCCGTACTTCACACTTCTCAATATTGAATCTGCTGAGGCTAATTTATTCGTCCAGCTGTTTATACCTGCTGCAGGAATTGAAGACACCTCTTTGACAAATTCTCTTTTCTTATTTTTTATTGAATTATCAATTAATCGACTGTAAGACTGTACATTGCCTCCAGTTGCATATATCCTTTTGAAGTCACTATATAATTTTAAATCCCGATTAAGTGCTTCCTTCAATACTCTTTTTGAATGACTCTTGGCTCCGCTAAAATCAAAAATAGGATTAGTGAATTCTCTCATTATTCTAACAGCACCTAATGGGAGCGTATGAACCCTCTCTAGCCTGTTTCTATTTGCAATTCCTATCTCTAAGGAACCTCCACCTAAATCCATGAATAACCAATTTTTGATTTTAGGATTAATTAATTTGGAAATTGCTGATTGAACTAATCTAGCTTCTTCCGCTCCATCAATTACATCAATTAACAAACCTGATGATTCATAAACTACATCTAATAATTCTTGGACATTAGAAGCTTCTCTGCAGGCGCTAGTAGCTACTAATCGATGAGTGTCTACTGAATATTTTTCTAATTTGTTTGAAAAGTTAAGCACTTTTTGTGCTACTGCTGCAATTAATTTCTTTTTAAGTTTGCCATTTGTAAAAACTGATTTTCCAAGTCTAATTGGATATCTTTTTTGATATAGTGTTTTGAAATGGTAATCGTTGCCAAACTCGACTATTTGAGTTCTAACTGCATTTGAACCTATGTCAACGCAACCAATTCTCATATTTATCCAAACCTTCCTGTGATATATGTTTCGGTTAACTCATTTTTGGGATTTTCAAAAATTTGCTTAGTTTCTCCGAATTCAACCATTTTTCCAAGATACATGAAACCGGTATAGTCAGAAACTCGAGCTGCTTGGGACATACTGTGTGTAACAATTATCACTGTAAAATCTTTCTTTAATTCTAAGATTAAATCTTCTATCTTCGCTGTAGCGATAGGATCTAAAGCTGAACATGGCTCATCCATAAGAATTATGTCTGGCTCAATCGCTATCGTACGTGCAATGCATAGTCTTTGTTGTTGGCCTCCCGAGAGTGCAGTGCCAAGTTCATGAAGCCTATCTGAAACTTCATCCCAAATGGCTGCTTTTTTCAGACTTTTTTCTACAACCAAATCTAATTGTTGACGAGTGGGTTTATAGTGAAGCTGAACGCCATAACCTACATTTTCATAAACACTCTTTGGAAATGGATTAGGTTTTTGGAAAACCATACCTATTTTTTTCCTTAATTCAACTAAATCAGTATCTCCGTCTAAAACATTAATACTTCCGTAATTTATTTCTCCTTCAGTTCTACAAATCGGAATTAAATCATTCATTCTGTTAAGTGCACGAAGTAAAGTTGATTTGCCACAACCTGAAGGGCCTATTAGGGCCGTAACTGCATTCTCTTTGAAAGGTATTGAAATATCGTACAGAGCTTGAATTTGACCATACCACAAATTAATATCTTTAACATCGATTGCAGCTTTACCAGATATTTCTAGATCTGTAGTAGATTTTACTAAATCTTGGCTAACCATTGAGTCTTCTTGGGAAACTACCGTTTCCTTTTCATTAACTTCTTGACTCGTTTCTTCTTCATCTATCATTTTAGTTGTTTCCTATAGTGTTGTCTCAAAAGTATGGCAATTGAATTAACTACCAATAAAAGTACCAGCAGTACTGCAGCTCCAGCTGCAGCTACAGTTTCATAGCCAGTTCTAGCTTCACCCATCCAATTATAAACTTGAACTGGCATAACAGTAAATTTTCCTTCATCCTTATTTGACTCGAGGAACCCTTCTCCTTTACAAACTTGGTCTCCACCTAACTCTAATTCTGTCCAATAGCACACATTTGGCTCAAAAGTAATGAAAGTTACACCTCCAACAACTATGAGGGGGGCAGCTTCACCGATGACTCTAGAAAAAGATAATATTGTTCCTGTCATCATTCCTGGAAGTGCGTAAGGGACTAAGTGATCTCTAACTACTTCCCACTTTGTACAGCCTACCGCAAAGGCCCCCTCTCTGAGGGGATTTGGAACTGATCTAAGTGATTCCTGACCTGCAAGAACGATTGTTGGCATAGCCATCGTAGCCATCGTTAGGCCTGCAGCTAGAATTGTTCTACCAAGATTCCATCCTAAACCTGCCTCTTGGACAAAAATAGCTAAACCGAAGAGACCGAAAACTACTGAAGGGACACCTGCTAAGTTTGCTATCAAGGCTTGAATAAACTCGGTTATTTTGTTCTTTCCAGCGTACTCTTCTAACCAAATTGCAGCTCCTATAGATAATGGTACAGCAAAAAATAACGAATAAAGAACAACGTATATTGTACCCCAATATGCTGCTCTAAGCCCTGCATTATATGGCTCAAGTACATCAGAGTAATTATCAAAAATAAATGGTATTGAAAATCTAAGCGGAATAAAGAATATCGAAAAAATCAATGCCATTTGTGCAGCTAGTAAAATACCATCTCTTCCTTCAATCATTCTAAAAAATCTATCCTCATTAACTGATGAAATATTTAAACGTCTTAATCTTTCAGCTGCCGTAGACAATTTATCAAAACACCTGAAAGAAATGTATGTACAGATAATTGCTGCAAAATACTTTCTTTCATCTAAACCGGAATCAATATATTTTGAAAGAAAGAAAAAAGAAATTACTAATCCTAAGATAAATATACCTGAACTAAAGGCTCTTTCTTTCACTTCTAAATTAGTTAACGAAAATTCTCCATTTCTCCAAGCTAATCCTTCTGAAAACGAATGTCTAGGAGATTGGAAAGTTATTGCCAAAGAAGTTGAAATATTTGAGGCTGTAGCTTGATTACTTGGTGAATTTATATCTCCAGTGATTTGGGATAACTTTGGAAGGATATATTTTATACCTGAATGTGACAATAAGATTATTGAAATTATTAAAAGTAAAAAGGCAAACATAGTACCATCTCCTATTGAATCTGAATTTAGTTCAGTGTCAACGGTTACCACAAAATCTCCTGTCAAAGGCCAACCTTCCTCGTTAGCATTAGGAACTGGGCCTGCAGTTTGCTCAATGTAAACTGTATGAACCATTTCATGTTGAAATTTTAACCATGTATCTTTCGTTACTTCTATGTGAGTAATCTGTTGAGAATTAGAATTGATGCCCTCTTCATCAATAATAATCATTGATTCTTCAGGGCCATCATCTACTACTGAAATAGTTCCTTCAAATTGATGTTCATAGTCGCAAGGAAAGATAAAATGAAACAATGCCCTTAATGAGTTACAATCTTTTTCCTCAGGAAGCCAATAAATTGTGTAGGTAATATTCGAACCTGATTGAATAGACTCATAATCCGACTGTAATGAATATGTAGGATTGTTCCATTTTTGCTGAGTATTAGGTTTAACCGACTGAAACGGATGTTCTCCGCTTGTCTGAGAAATTACAACTGGCAAATCTAAATCATTTTGAACTTTAAGATATTCCATAGTCGCAATTTCTATACTTGACGAAGATAAACCTGATTCAGTTAATGTGATAACTTGATCTACAGGACCATTATCTACAACTGTAACTGAGCCTGAAAATGTTTTTACTTCCTTTTTACAGTCTTTCACCTTAATTGTTTCTAGAATTGAGCTAAAAAAGTTAGAGCAGTCTGTCTCGCCAGTTTCATATGAAATCTGATAAGTTACATCCGACGTAGGGAATTCCCATCTTTGTGATGTAGTAGAATTGGCACCTAAATCATAAGACCAAGGTTTTGTTCCTTCAACCTCTGTTTCCCAGTGTTCTGCTTGAGATGCAGAAAAAATCTGAAATAATAAAATAATTAAGACGAAACAACCTATTATTGCCATGAAAATAAGACCTAAAGAACCAAATCTTTCAACATAGAGGCGGCTGTTCCTATTTTTTTCTTCTATATCCTTTAGATTTGATTCAAATGGCATTAGTATTCCTCCCTGTACGCTTCCAATATTCTGTTACCTAAAAGATTCAAACTCAAAGTAATTACAAAAAGATAAATTCCAACGGCAAAAACTGTGTAATATTGTATTGTTCCATAAGCTAAATCTCCTGAAATTCTTTGCGCTATATATGCCGTCATTGTTTGCGCTGAAATAAATGGATTATCTGGAGAAAAAATAGCCATAGTTCCTACAGCTAAGGTAACTGCCATGGTTTCACCAACGGCCCTACTAAATGCAAGAACAATCGATGCCAAAATTCCTGATAAGGCAGCTGGAAAAGTAACTCTAAATGTTGTCTCTATTCTTGTAGCTCCTAATGCAAGAGATCCTTCGCGCAAATTTCTGGGAACTGCATGCAAGGCATCTTCAGACATACTAGCAATTAATGGTAAAACCATTATTCCAACTACAACAGCTCCGTTGAGAGGATTAAATAACTCTGGCTCCTCATCAATATAACCATTTTCAAACATCCAGTCTCCAAAATCTACAACATATGGAGAGATGAATATAATCGCAAATAAACCATAAACAACTGAAGGAATTCCTGCTAACAGTTCTAAGACGGGCTTTAGTATGGCTACCAATCTAGGATTTGCATATTCAGAAAGATAAACTGCCGTTCCTAATCCTAAAGGAACTGCAATTAATAATGCACCAACTGAAACTTGTAAAGTTGCCAAAAACAAGGAATTAACGCCAAATTCCATATTTGTACTTAATCCACGACGATTTTCATCTGCGCCTGCATCTGGTTTCCAAGTAGTATCCATTACAAATTCACCGATAGACCCATCAAAATGAGGAACTAAAATTAGCCCTATCATAACACTTATAATCAAAAATAATCCGATAAGTAAAGCCCTGGTATTTTTTGCTGAAATAAATAATGACGAACCTGCACTGGTTTCCATTCCTTTTTTCCAAGGCATACTGCGATCTAGAACTCCTGAAAATATTCCTAATGATGTGGCCAATATTAAGTAATGAAATTGTGTATTTGAATCAACAACACCAAGCATCATTAGTGAACCAAGAACCCAACCCGAGGCAAGCCAATGAGATCCTGTAGCTGAAACTACGCCAACTTCTTTAGGATTGATGAAATTATGGCCCATTGTTACAAATGAAATTGCCAAACCAGCAAGTAGTAAAAGAATCCCTGTAGTCTTCGAATAATTTTGTACTATTGCAAATAATGAGAAAACTAAAAATAAAGATAAAAGGAATTGTATTTCACCTTTAGAAATGCCTGAATCTGAAACCTTTAAAAAACAATTATAGCCTAAAAAGGCAATAGTGACAACCGCAAACCACATAGGTATATCCGTTATTATTTCAACAGCACTAATTAGTGCAAATATTTGAGCAAAACCCCAAATTAATCCTTCTGTTCTCTCCTTAACTATTGGGTTTAGCAAACTTTGATAAGCCTTACTATCACGGAAAGGAACTGCTAGCATGAGAGATAAAAATATTAAACTAAAGAGGCAAATTACTAGAGCCTGATAATTAGACGAATCTGAACCTACCGTTACCCACCTATAATCCTTTACTTCACCAGTATCAGGATTAATTTCATTCGGATTTGATAATCTATAGCTGTTACTTAGCTCATCGCAATCCTTTTCATTAACATTGACAAAAATATCTGAACCTTCTGGATAATAGCCTAAATCGCCGTTATGTACTAATGCCTCCTCCTCTGGATCTTCACAATATGCAGTATAGAGATTAAACCATCCTCTTTCTTCGGTCTTATCTTTTTCAGGAAGGATTAGTTGACTTATTTCTGAATCTAATTCACCTAAAGATGCCTCTTTTCTTAGATATTGTGCATTCCAAGTAACTGAATAAGAATAAATGTACTCCCCATCTGAACTCATAACTAAGGACCAGTTGCCTGCTGGAGAACCAAATTGAGAATAAGGAGTTAAATCTAATTCTTGACTCCAAGTTTGTGTTTCTCCACTAATTGGACCTCCCATCTCTGGAGAAGTTAAATCTATTTCAAAATTTGGACCTACTATAGAGATTTGAAGCGGTCCAGTATAAAAATCTTCATCATTATGAGTTACTGAAAAACTTAAATCAAATATATCTGGAGGATTTGAAGTTTTATTACTTTGAACAAGATTAAAAGATGATTCAGCAATGTAATCTCCCTGAAATTCTATGCTATTGCCTCCAGAGCCCTCGCCATAAGTTTCCGATAAGAAGTCGTCATCAGCAACTGGATAGCCTACTTGAATTATGTTATTGCGATTCCAATCTACTATACACAAACCATCCATTATTTTAGAATCGCTAATTTGTTTTTTCATGTCTTCATCCCAATCTTGGGGAAGATCTAGTGGAGGGTGACCACAACCAACAGATACAAAAAAACCTGCTGCTTGACTGACTAAAACATATACAATACCAGCTGTTACAAATATTAC
>JBJLCA010000020.1:0-5916 GCA_045567915.1 Candidatus Poseidoniales archaeon
CATGTAACTTTATTTCATTAATGTCTGCATTATTGATACTTAATCTAAGCTTACCATTCTCATCAAAGAACAATAGCCGTGAGGGAGTTACACGAATTGTACCATCTACTTTCCCTGCTTTATAGAAGCCATTACGCCACCATACTACTGCGAATTTTCTAACGAAAAAACTCGGCTGAAAGTCATTCCGCAATTCTAAAATAATTTCTTCGTCTTTATCTGTATCTTCCCAAACAATCTCTTCCTCAATACCCCATTCAATTTCATCCGCAACATCCCACTCTATATCTGAAGGCATAGTTCTGTAAGATAGCTTTGTTGTTTAATTATTTTGTTTGATTAATTTCGACGTAATTACCTTATATGCCCGGTTAGTCGGAAAATTCTAGCGGGGGTCGCATAGTCTGGCCATTGCGTTGGATTGCTAATCCAATGGGATTTATCCCACGGGGGTTCAAATCCCCCTCCCCGCGCCATTATAATTTCATAAATTCTAGTTCTAAAACTTCTTTGCCAGCCAAAGTCTTTGATTTGTGAAAAGAATCTTCTCTAAAATCAAATGGATGAGTTAGATAATTCAAATTTTTATCATAAGTTTTATGCAAGTAATTTTCCCAAAGGTATCCGTGAGTTCCTCCTGCCGAAAGAAAATCTCCCCCACTTATTCTTTTTATCTGAGTCAAGACTTTTCTAATATCTTTTGAAAATGATAAAGTGCCTGTTTCCATAACTACAAATGAGTTTGATTCAAACTGTGACCAAGCGTCCATATCATTAATATCCATTCTATTACATTTTGAACAGCCAAACAAATCAAGAGTTACATCGCCGTGTTCACAATTAGGAAATAAGTCTGAAATAAACTGAAAATATGTTCCTCCGCAAGGATCACCGATTACCATTAATTGCTTTTTTTTATCTTTAGATAATTGAAGAGCATCACGGTAAAATCTCTTAGTCATGTAGTGCCTTTTAATCACTAAATTCTTAGTGTAGAAGGCTCCAAATAAATATAATGTATTGATAAACAATAACCTAATATATTCCCAAGTTAATCGAAGGATATGTTAGAATCAATTAAACTAGCTGTAGTGATGGCTATCGCACTTTCTTTTTGTTCGCCTTGCTCGTCTGGTTTTGTTGAAGAATCTATCGATTTTCAAACTAAGGATTCTGAAAGAACATACCCTAATGATTGGACACACCGGCCCTTTGGTGAACTATTCACAAGTTTAAGTTGTGTTTATTGTATGAGTTACGCTGACCCTGCTATGGAAGAAGTGATTCATGATGGTGAAATGGATGAAACCAATCCTTTCAACGTTGTAGTCTTTCACCAAACAAATGGAGGTGCTGGCGATGATCCGTTCCACACACAAGATTCAAGATCAAGAATGAGAGATCATTATGGCCAAACAGGTACTCCAAATGCACAGTTTGACGGTAACTATCGCTATGTTGGTGGCGGTGGAGAATCTAATTATCAAGATTATACAACAGCATTGTCCGAATCTGGACAGAGAGAAGGTGAAGGAAATGATGAACCTTTCAAAATAGTGGATTTAGATATTTACAGCGAATTTATTGGTTCTGAATCTGAGGGAGAAGCTGGCCAGTTCAAATTAAGTGTTGATGTAACCTACTTCGGACAGACTGGAGGAGATGATGGAGTACCTACTGAACCTGATGACATACTAGGGGAAAGTCCAGACTTGAATGGCGAATTGATTGTTTTTATGGTTGAAGATGGAGTGCCTGCATATTCTTCACAACTTGAGGAAATCTGGAATAATAGAATGGTTTTCAGAGAATACGGAATTGAAAGTGAAGTGTTTACTTTAGCACAGGATGAATCTACTACATTTAGTGCTGTATGGAAAGTTCCAACAACTCAACTCGATGGAGATGGCGTTGATGGAGATATCAAGATACCCATTAATCCCGGAAGAATTATTCCAATTGCAGTCGTGTTTGACACTGATGATACTGATTCCGGAAATGATCAAGACTCCAATGGTGATGATACTTATCCTACTCCAAGGTCAATTCAATCCGCTACGCCTCAATCAACTAAGTATGATAATCCTGAGAGAGACGTCCCTGAAATAACTACAAAAACTGAAAAATATTTAGATGAAGGCGCTGAAGTTCAAGCCCAGTTTGATGCTGAGGAGGGTATTGGAGCATCTTTTGTTGTCTACAATTATGAATCAAGTAATTACACTGGTGAATGGTTTACTGATGAAATGAAAATTGAAGGTGAAGAAGTTTGTGACGAAAATGGCGTTTGTTATGCTTACTCTGGAGCGACCGGTACTTCTGTAATCCCTTATTCTGGAGATAGTGAAATTTATTACCAAGTTATTTTCTCGGACGGAAATAAAACATCGGATAGAACTGATGTGCTAGTATTTGTTGGAGCCGACGGCGGCACTCCGCCTTCTGAAGAAAGAGAATTGCCTATGATGTTAATTGGCATCGGAGCCTTAGTTTTGGCAGCATTATCTGGATTTGCTTACTGGGCTCGAAAACCTGCTTCTGGCTAAACACAAGTGTAAAATATATCCCTTTCATTTTGAAGATAAGGTAATAGTATGTACAAAAGACAAAATCTACTAGCCATTTTAACTTGTTTTCTATTTGTTATCTCATCAATTCCTGTATCTAGTGAAACTAGTAACCCTGAACCTGATGACTATCCAAATGGATGGACTCATAGACCTATTATGGAACAATTTACCAGCTTAGGATGTTCACCTTGCATGGGTATAGATCCTGACGTAGCTAAGCTATGGAAAGAATTTAGAGAAGATCCTTCCGAACCTGTGACTTTTATCTCATTCCATCAGACAAATGGTGGAAGTTCAGATGATGAATTTGTTAGTCAAGAATCAAAAGATAGATATGGACATTATGCAGTTCAAGGTACTCCTGACGCTCAATTTGATGGCGGGTACATCGAAGAATTAGGTGGAGGAGATGGAACTTACGATACGTACAAAGATCATTACTTTGAAAGTGGTGAAAGAGATGTAAAACCAACTGAACTAAGGGTCTGGCAAGAATTCCAAGAAGATAAATTCATATTTACTGTTAATCTAACCTATCTCGGAGAAGGCGGATTTAATCTACCAACAGATCCTGATGTTCTAGATTCTAGTGTATATCTTTTCGTAGTAGAAGATGACATAATGGCATGGAGTTCCGTAGAAGGTGGTGAGGTTATGACTCATAATGTATTCCGAGAAACTGCTCTTCATAACGAACAGGTAGAATTACTACCTGGAGAGACTTGGACCTCTGAGATAGAGTGGACTATTCCCGAAACTATCATGTATCCTAGTGGTCACGAAGATCGGGATGGAAATCCACAAGAGGGAGAACATCCAATACCTACTCCAATAAATCCTGCAAAAGTTTCCGTAGTAGCTGTAGTTTATGACAACGATGATACCTCAAGAACTACTACTGCTGGAAAGACAGGAAATAGTGCAGATACTCCAAGAGCAGCTAATTCTGCAACACCAGAATCTACTGCATATGATGAGCAAAATGAACCTCCTAAGGTTGTAACCTATGATGAAAATCTAATTGGCAATACTGCTAAAGTTAGTGCAATGCTGGAAGACGAAGATGGAATCGGATCTGCTTACGTCATTTACAATTTCCACAATGGTTCATATGATGATGAAGCATGGGGAGTAATGCCAATGGCTTTAGATGAGAATAATATGGCTACAGCCTCTATTCAATTTAGTAGCGGAGATCCTGTATGGTATCGTATTTTACTCGTTGATGGAAAGAATGGATTCGCAGCCAGTGATGCAAAGCAATTTGAAGGTACAGGAAGAGGTAATGATAGTGAAGAAACTCCAGGTTTTGGTGTTTTTACCGCGACTGTAGCTTTATTAATTGGATTAAGTCGAAGAAAATACTAAGGTGAAATCGAGTGGCCACAGAGAAACAAGAAACAAATTGGGATGTTTTAGTAGATAAAACTAAAACTACAGTTTCTGAAAATAAAGTTTTATTCTCAATTGGAACTGTGAGTATTCTAATTTTAGCTGTTATTCTTTATGGCATGATTGGTGGAGATAACAGTGCTCCCGATTTTACTTTGAAAGATACTGATGGTACAACTTTCTCTCTCTCTGATTACGAAGGAGAGCAGGTAGTCATTCTTGATTTTATGTTTTCAACTTGCGAACCTTGTGAGAAATTCGTTAAAGAAGCACTGGAACCTTATTCTGAAAAAATGGATAGCGATGATGTAGCTATACTCTCTGTAAGCGTATTTGCAAACGATGATGAAAACGAGCTTAGAGATTATGCAGAAAGCTATGGCTGGAGGCATGCACTCGGAGACAGCGAAGGAGATATTGAAATTGCATATGATGTAATTGGAACTCCAAAGATCTTTATTATCGATAAAAACGGTGAGATAACCTATTCTCACATAGGTCCCATCTCTGAAAGTGAGCTTACTTCTGAGGTTGATAAAGCTCTAACTGGCCAAGGCGGTGTTGTTAATTTGAAACAATCCTCAATCTATCTGTTTGCTGTAGGTGCTGGTGTTATGGTTTTCTTTTCACCTTGTTCTTTCCCAATGTTACCAGGATACATGTCTTTTTACTTAACTAATAAGAAGCAACGTACTGGTAAATTTGATGAAACTGCTGCAAGAGAAACGTTACCTGATGGTTTGGCTGCAGCTGCTGGATTAACTGGAGTTTTACTCTTAATTGGAATATTATTAGTTCCATTTGTAAGCATAATTGGAGGATATCTGGGATATCTAGAATTATTTGTTGGAATTATGATTGCTGCCTTAGGATTTTCAATGTTAATGGAATATGATTTTGAAAAAATAGTCCAACCATTCCGCCAATTCCTTAACGATTATATTTTTCATACCCAATTTGCAGCTTCTGTTGCAGGTGCCGTTGAGGGCGGGATTCAATCTGCCGGTAAAAAATTAAATAATCCAGCAATGGAAACCTTTAGTTTTGCAAGTGAAGAAGCTGGAACGAAGACTGGATTGTTTTGGTATGGTGTAGCTTATGGATCTGCAGCTGCTGGTTGTGTTGCACCAGTTGTAATAGGATTGCTAACTGCAAGTATTAGTAAAGGAATTATTACGGGATTATTAGTTTTCTTAATTTTCTCCTTAACTGCAGGTTCACTAATGGTAGCGTTTACCATGATGGTTGCTGCTTCTGAAACAACTATTGTAGACAAATTAAAAGCCTCTACACGCCAAATTGAAATGGCTGGTGGAGTCATTATGATAATTGTGGGAATTTACTTAGTCTATTATTATCTTTCAACGAACGTACTCTAAATATTTATCTGAAAGAGGCGGTTCAGGAACTAGATCTTTACTGATAGCTTTTGTTCCTACACTAATCAATGTTGTCTCTTGATACATCTCTACATTTGTGTATAAATCTTCAAAATATATCGGCCTATGGGCCTTAGCTGAATCATCATCTATTGGATTATTAACTGTAAGAATTCCATTGTCTTCTCCAGTTATTAATATCCAATGTGGAATGTCTTCATCTTCTTCTTCAAAAATTATAGTAGAAACAAGTGCCATCATCACTCTATCTGCATTAAGTGCATCTCTAATGTCCTTTAATTCAGGTTTTCGTATTTCCTGTGTTGTGCCATTTAGTGCACATACTCTTTTTTGCATATCATGGAAAAATTCTAGGTAATGCTCACTTCCACCATTACTTTTGATATAAGTTTTAGCTCTTTCAATGAGTCCGAGACCTGGATTATCTGTGATTATATGAGGATAAAGCCCTCTGACAGATAATGGTGCGCAGACGCCGTATCTTCCAGCTCCTTTCATCTCTACAGCATTAGTTTCTCTCCACAGTTCATATTCTAAATCTCTATTAAGTTCAC
>JBJLCA010000021.1:0-5874 GCA_045567915.1 Candidatus Poseidoniales archaeon
AGGGCTGTACATCTTAACTTTTCGTGGTATTTTCATGATACCTGAGTCCTCAGGAAACGCTCCGAGCCAAAGGGTTTAATAAAGCTAATCCAAAAAATCAATTCAATGCTTTAATTTCTTTATGCTTAAACCCAAAAAGAGCCTGTACTATTGCAAATGGAAGCTTAAACCAGAAATTGGTTGTAGCTCTTCCCTTGTATTCCCCTCTTGTTAAGTCTGCTAACATTCCAAAAAGAGCGGGAGTTTTTCCCAAAGCAAAACCTACTTTCATAAAAAACGGTTTGTAAATTTTATGCTTAGTATTTGCTGCACGGTACATATCTCTACTGTAATGTGATCTCCAATATTGTTCAAATAAAGTTGGATCTCCCTTAGAAATAGCCTTAGCTGCAAGCCTTCCGCCCAATGCGCAGTGATTAAGACCTTCACCATGAATAGGATTCACATGACCTGCTGCATCGCCACAAAGAACCCAATTTTTACCTGAAACTGGCTCATCGAATAATTTTGGATCATTATAAGAAGGTATAACTGAACCAAACTTTTTACAATCGACGACCTCACCTGTCTCTTTCAATTTCCATTTGCCATTACGTGCAAATTCTCCCGGCCACCTCTCTGCAAGAAGCTTGTCTAGAGCTTCGCGCATACCTGGAGTTCCAGAATTGTAGCAATAGCCTATATTGTAATGATCACTTTTAGGAAATACCCAAAGATAACCCTCTTCACCTGGCAAAGCACCTACAATAAATTCCACATCATTTTCATCTGGCTTTATCCCTAAATAATATCCAGCTGCCGCAAAAAGGTGTTCTCTAGGTATTCTCTCCATAAAGTGCTTACGAGTAAAGCCATTCACACCATCTGCCCCAATAATATACTTTGATTTATATTTGCCATTAATTATCCAAATATTATCAACCAATTCTAAAGATTTAACTCTTTCAATAACATGGCCAGCACCAGCCTCTTTAGCTCTATTAAATAAATGAAAATCCCAGTCGTCTCTCCTAATCAGCTTACCTTTATTTACTGGAATTTTCAATTTAGTCTTATTATATGTAAACGAAATTGAGGACATCTCACACTCAATAGATTCATCGGGTGCATCCATCCATTCAATCCCTTTAACTGGCAAACCTCCTCCACAAGCTTTTCTTCTGGGATGTGCATGATCAAATAAAAGTACTGATAAGCCTCGTTCAGCCGCTTCTCGAGCAGCTGATGAACCTGCAGGTCCGCCTCCTACAACTGCAACATCTACGATTTCCACAGATTACTATCTCGAATGCTCTAAATTAAGGTTTACGACTCTGTTTGAATTTTAGAATAAGACAACTGACTTTTACTTCCATCAATCGATTTGAAAATACAACCTTGAAGAATTAAATCTTTTTGGCCTAATCTTGAAACTACGTAAATAACCCGAGGTTCCTGAAAATCTAAAATTGTAAATAAAGGATCATCCAAATTTATAAGATTCAACGATGCTGTACTGTTATTATAAACATCAAATGATATAAAATCAAAACCTCTTCCTTCTATAAATATTCTGTGACTTTCACCTGAAAAACTAAAACTAGGGATTTCTTCACGGATATTTACTGAAACCATATTTACTTAGTTTGGCTGCATTTATAGAACTTATTACAAAATACTTGAATTAATTTTTATGAAAGCTGGACCCCATTTGAAAACAGACATTACTTTATCCGCTTGCTCATATTGTTTACAAATTAATAACGCTGAAGCAATAGCTTCTGCTGTAGTAAGTTTACCTACCTTACCTGAATTTACGGGATTAGCAGGAATTACTGAAGGTAAACTTCGAGGTTCTAATCCCATCAACCTTAAACGAGAAAACGTTTCTGGAGCTTTATTCCATGAACAATCAACACCCACTATCCCACCTACCTCTGCAAGAGGAATATCTTCTTCACTAAGGACTTTATCTGAAAAAGGATCTAAAACTATACCCATAGGTGGTAATGTCTTAAATGTAGAATGATTATCTGAAAGGTTAAATCTCTCTAATCTTTTAGCTGTACATTTTTTAGGGTCATCTTGATCAAAGCAAAGAATTCTTACGCTATATGACATGTAATGAAAAATCCACTGGTAACGATGACATTGTCAAACTTCCCAAACTTATAAAATCTGCACTTTCAGCATAATCTGCTACATTTTTAATTGTCACTCCGCCAGATATTTCGATTTCGATGTCTGAAATTTGCCTTAATTTTTTTATAGTTTTTACAGCTTCCTGAGGTGTGAAATTATCAAGCATTACTCTATCTGCTCCGTGAGTTGCAATTTCAATAGCTTGGTCTTCATTATCAGCTTCAACTTCAATCATTAATTCAGGATATTTACTTCTAGATAATTCTATAGATTCTTTTATACTTTTTGATAATTTAAGATGATTATCCTTAATCAATATAGCATCATCCAAGCGCATGCGGTGAGTTGCACCTCCACCGTGCACTACAGCTTCTTTTTCAAACTCTCTAAGACCTGGAACTGTTTTCCTCGTAGCCAATATTTCCACTTTAGGATTAACTTGCTTAGCAATTCTTACTATCTCATTTGTATGTGTAGATATACCACTAAGATGACTTAGCAGATTTAGTAAAAGACGTTCAGTTGCTAAAATATCATGAGCTCTGCCATTAAGTGAGAAAATTTGAGGAGAAAGGATTGTATCTCCATCGCTATAATCTGTAATGTAATCAACACCATGACGCTCTAAAAGAGCAATACCTACCTTTAGACCTGAAATCACTCCTGGACCTCCAGTTACTCTAGCCTCACACCTTTCATTACTAACTACTGCTTTAGTAGTAAAGTCACCTCTGCCTAAGTCTTCTGCAAACCATTCATCCAATTTATCTTGCATTGTAACTAATGCTTAGATTGTTGCTTTAAGCTCTTCTACGTAAAACTACTAATGTAGTTAATGCCAATAATGAAGCTATTAATCCAAAACCTGGTGTAGAACTATCGTCGTCAGACTCTATGTCTTCAACCTCAACTTCTCCTCCACCTGTTGTTTGTTTAACTTCAATATTTGCTGAGAAATCTGGGCTAGTATATTCACTACCGTCTGCTGAAGTTACAACAACCTGGAAAGTATAATCTCTTCCAGATAACGCTGCTGCATCTGGAGATAACGTAATTGTTATGGCTTGTGTTTGTCCGCGACCTATTTGCATAGTTTCCGCACCCAATGAAGCCCAACTTGGAGCATTCGCCATAGCTAATGCCAAAGTATCAATTCCATTACCATTATTTGTAACATTTAATTTCAATAAAATTTGAGTTTCTTGAGTAACTTTAACAGTACCATTTGAACCACTAACGTAACCCAATCCTATGTCATACACTTGAGAAGTAGTTACTGATACAGTACTATTTGCAGTTGATTCGTCATCTGATGAAAGAACTGTTACTACAATATCTCCGCTATTTGCTCCAGCATCCTTATCTGAAGGAATTGAAACTGTCAAAGTAAATTGAGAACCACTGACTGCGTCAACTGAAATATTGTCCTGACTTAATACTGGATTCCAAACTGCCGGACCCTCTACTGTGATACTAAAAGTATCTTGTCCGTTACCTGTATTAGTTATATTGAAAATAAAATCAACCGCTTGTCCTGGGCTGTTTTCTTTAGATTCTGAATCTACAGACAAAGATACACCATGATGTTGACTTACTGTTGCTGTAAAATCTTGTGTAGCTGTTTGAGTACTGTCTCCATTACTAAAAGCACTCATGGAAAAAGTAGCTGTAGTATCTGCTAAAGCATCACTAGGAACACTTAAAACAACTTCAAACTGGTAAAAACCACTCCAACTAATAGAATCAGTTACCATAGGGCCTGAAGTATCTACATTCAAATTCCAACCTGATGGAATTCCTGCAGCATCCCAGTTTATTGTAAAATCATCATCTGTGTTTCCAAGGTTATTTACTCTAACTGTCCAATCGGCTACTGATGCTCCTGCACTTAGATCTACATCTCTACTGCCTGCACCATCTAACTTAATACCAAACATTTCAGAGGCTGAAACAGGAATACTAATCATTCCAAATGGCTGGTAATATGGGAAACCGAAAGGATCGTCCGGATCAACACTAAAAGCTTGGAAATCCAAATCTGCGCTACCTGCTTTAACTTTACTACTTAATTCAACTCTAATATCCCAAGTGTAAGTCTGACCTGCAGTTAGCCCTTGAAGAACTCCACCTTGAAATGAATCCCAAGCAGGATCATCGCTGTATATTGTCCAACCTCCTAAACCGCCAAATTGTACGGTTATCGAATCCATGATATCTACAGCTTGAGTACCACCACCAGGTAGTTTCTCAACTGCGATATTTTCTACCATAATTTGGTAACTAAAGTTAGTTCCAATATCATAAGTATTTTCTACCGGAGATGATGGAAACTCTGATTGATAAGCTTTCCAATTTGAAACTACAATAACGGTGTCTGAGACTTCATAATCTTGCCCATCTGCAGTCACATCAAGATTCATGTATACAAAATTGGACATATCTACTTTTGCACCATATCCTACAACTACATCAACTGAAACCTGAGCTAATGCACCTGCTGCCAATGTGCCTAAATCGATTGAACCTGTTGCATTTGAACCTGAATAAGTGAAGGTTACATTATCGTCAACAAAATCATTCCAAGTTGGGTCGTCAAATGATGCTGCAATAATCACAGAATCAAAATCTACGTCGCCGTCATTTTGTAAAGTCATCACAAAAGAAGCTGTGCCGTTTACAGATGCAAATGAGTATTCATTGTGATCACCCTCGACGTCAATATTCATTGATGAAGCTGCACTTACTGGAACGAAAACCAAAGCTGAAGCTAATAGTAAGGAAATTGCGAAGATTGGCAGAAATTGCCGACTAACTAACATCAATTTTCTCCTTAAAGCCTGCGACGTAACAATAATACTGCACCGATAGCAGCAATTGCTGAGAGGAATCCGAATCCTGGTAAACCACCATCATCATCATCGACTTCTTCGGTTGTTGGCCCTGAAGTGTCAGTTGATTTTTCAACGACTGTTAATGTGAAATCTCCAGTGGTTGAAGTTGTTGATCCATCTGATGAAGTTGCTACTATTTGGAATGTGTTAGCTCCTAATCCTCCAGAAGCTGGAGCCATCACATCAATTGTAACTGTAGATGCTTGCCCTGGCCCAACTAAAACAGTATCTTGAGATAAAGTTATCCAAGACGGTGCGTTAGCCAATGCGACTCCTACATTATCGTTACCATTACCATTGTTTGTAATATTGAATTTCATTTGCAAAGCCATTCCTTCCTGAACTGAAGCACTTCCCATTGAGGCATTGTAATAATATCCTGCACTAATATCAAAAACTTGATTTGAAGATAATGTGACGGACACATGTGCCTCATAATCACAATCTGTAGTATCTTCTCCACAACCTTCAGAATAAGCATGAACCATTGCCATACCGCTATTAGCTTCTGAACTTGAATCTGCAGGCACAGATAAAGTGAAAAGAACTTGACCTGTTTCACCTGATGCTATGGTTGAGCTCATTTCTGATAGGGTTGGATTCCAAGCCTGTGCACCCATAGTCATGAATGCTACTGTATCTTCACCGTTACCATCGTTTGTAACTGTAACTGTATAGTCTGAAGATGCTCCAGGATCTGCACTGCCTGTTGTCTTGTCAACAGTCATTGAAATTCCATAGCATTGTACTACTGTTGCACTAAATTCTTGTGTTTGAGTTTGTGTGGAATCACCGTCTGAAGTAACTGTCATGGTAAATCCATGCTTTGTACCTGCTGCCAATCCACTTGGAACTGTCATCT
>JBJLCA010000022.1:0-5849 GCA_045567915.1 Candidatus Poseidoniales archaeon
TGTCCCAGTGATAAATATCTACTAACCAATGGTATGGCCATTGCTAATGTCATCACTATTCCGAATCCTAAAAAAGCTAAGATTCCTTCTAGCAATCCGCTCGGAAAGTATTTTAAAATAATCATCCAAGTCAGAGGCGTTACAGTCCATATTCCAACAAACATTGGAATTAGTAATCTTTTAGATCGTTCTTTCAAAAATAGTTTCCATGTACGCCGTTTAAACGCGAAAGCCGTCCCCATTCCACTTATCATAAACAGAGCAGCTAATCTCCATTCATGCATCCATGTTAAAATGTATGAAATGAGACCATCTCCAGCAAAAGAATATACATTTGTAGCTTCTTCACCTACATCTCCATCTAAGGCTTCTCTGTTTCTTTCGCCTTCAAACTCATGTTCAGGTTCTACAAAATCATATGCGCCCCAGTAAACTCCGATACCTACATGAAATGGGATTAACAAAGCAAAAAGAATAACCCTAAGCCAGTCGATATCATGACGCCTTACTTTCTTTGGTATATCATCCACAAAAATACGTTATTCGTTTTCTATTTATAATTATTTCGAGTTAAGGGCGGGCCAAATCATTGTTGTAGCAATTGTAACAAAGATTTGTATCACCACAAAAATAACTAAATTAAATCCTATTCCGTAAACAAAGTTAATAATTAAGGAAATAATTATGGATAGAATTACACTTCCTAACAATAAGTTTCGAAACCCTATTTTGTCCCAGCTATCTGACGTCCTTCCATCCCTCCTGCAATTTCTATAACTTGGCCAGTTATATGTCCAGAGAGGGAATCAGAAGCTAGCATAATAGCAGAATTTGCAACATCTTCAGGTTTAGCTAGTTTTTTCAAAGACATAGTTGAAGTAATTCGGTTTACACGTGTTTGATCTAATCCTTCATCTATTTTCTTCTGGCTAACAGTCCATCCCGGTGCAATAGCATTGACTCTAACGCCATTTCCAATTTGTGCGGCATCATTCTTCATTGTTCGTAATAACCCTGAAGTTATAGCTCCCTTTGCAGCAGCATAATCTGCATGACCTGCCTCTCCATAGAGTCCAGCAGTTGATCCAATTAGAACCAATGATCCTTTTTTTGTTTCAGCAGCATGCTTTAGGAAATAGCGAGAAGTGTTGTAAGTTAAAGATAAATTGGTAGAGATGGTATTGTTCCATCTGTCACTATCAATTTCCCACAATGGAGCGTAATCTTTCGGATATTTTCCTGCATTAGCGATACAGATGTCAATTTTCCCTTCTTTTTGAAGAATGCTATTGAAAAGTTCTTTAGTTTGTTCGGAATCTGTTAAATCAGCATTAACTGCAAATCCATTAATTTCTTTAGAAATCTTTTCTGCATTCTCTTTCGAATTATTATAGTGAACAATAACTTTTGCACCTTGCTCAGCAAAGGATTTTGAAATAACGCTACCTATTCCTCCAGCACCTCCGGTTACTAAGACAACTTTACCTTCTAAATCTGAATTCATATTTCAAGTTCTATTGCAGTAGCCATACCGCCACCTAAACAAGCCGTAGCAAATCCACGTTTTCCTCCATTCTGATGAAGTGCGTGAATTAGAGCTAGTACAATGCGACATCCAGAAGCACCTAATGGGTGGCCCATAGCAACAGCGCCTCCGTTTACATTCAATTTCTCATGTTTCAGCTTTAGACCCTGCATCACTCCCAAACAAGCTGAAGCAAATGCCTCATTATGTTCATACAAATCATAGTCTTTCTCACCTTCTCGATTATTCATCTTCCATAATTTTTGCACAGTTGGTATTGGAGCAGACATAACCTCAGCAGGATCAACTCCGGTCGCGCAGTATCCAGTTATAGTTGCTAGAGGCGTTAATTCTAATTCTTCAGCTTTTCTCCTAGACATGACTAAACAAGCGGCCGCACCATCAGAAATTTGACTTGCATTTCCAGCAGTAACAATACCATTTTCATCAAAAACAGGTTTTAGTTTGGACAAACTTTCAAGACTAGAATTAGGTCTAATTCCTTCATCGGTTTTTAGTACACCATTATCATGCTCCACAGCAATGTGATAGTCTTTGAATTTTCCTTTCTTATGTGCATTATGTGCACGAATATGAGATTCAATAGCAAATAAATCGGCTTCATCTCTAGTAATTCCGAATTGTTCAGCAATACGATTCCCTGTTTGAGCCATTACCATTCCATTAAATGGATCAATTAGGCCATCGTGCATCATACTGTCTGTTGGCTTTTCCATACTCACTTTACCATCGTCAGCTCTAGCAATAGTAAAAGGAGATTGAGACATTGATTCCATTCCTCCAGCAATTAATATTTCAGATTCACCAGCTCGGATAGCATTGGCAGCAAGCATAATTGCTTTCATACTTGAACCGCACATTTTGTTAACAGTGAGTGCAGGCACTTCCTCAGGAATTTCAGCTTTAATGGCCGATTGTCTTGCAGGATGTTGTCCAATTCCTGCCGATAGAACATTTCCCATAATTACTTCATCTACAAGTTCAGCATCTAACTCAACTTGCTTTAGAGTCTCTTTTATTGCAAGTGCACCCAAATCAACAGCAGAAGTATTGAACAAAGAACCTTTGAATTTTCCATGAGCAGTTCTCGCACCTGCTACGATTACGACATCTTTTGGGTATTGCATTGTAAAATTTACAGTGTCAAGGGGTTAGTAAAAGGCCTTCGCAAGTATTAAGAAAAGCCGTACTGAGGTGTTAACATAGAAGACATGGCTAAACCAAAAATTAAAGAGAAACGCTGGACGGTTGATTTAGAGAGAAAAATCCAGGAAGAACATTTTTCAAATAAAGAAAGATATTCCTTTAATCCAAATTCTGAAAAAGAAATTTTTGTTATCGATACGCCACCTCCTTATCCCTCTGGAACTTGGCATATTGGTGCTGTGGCTCAATACTCAATGATTGACGTAATTGCTAGAAGTCAAAGATTACTTGGTAAGGAAGTTTATTTTCCATGGGGTGTTGATAGAAATGGAATCAATATTGAATTTACGGTTGAGAAAAAGACTGGCCGTAAAATGAAGACATATGATAGAGCTGAATTTCTTGATTTATGTCGTGATGAAATAGAAAAATATACTCAAGAAATGCGAAATATTGCAAAACGAGTGGGCCTATCTTGTGCTTATGATCAAGAATATTTAACAGATGCTCCAGATTATCGCGCAGTAACTCAATCTATATTCATTGATTTATTCAAAAAAGGAGCAGTTGTTGAAGAATTAAGGCCTAATTTGTACGACCCAGTAGAAGGAACAACGATTGCAGAAGCTGAAGTTGAAAGATTATCACGAAAAACCAAACTTGTAGATGTTCGTTGGTCAGTTACAGGCGATTCCAATCACGACCCAGTTATCATTTCAACTACAAGACCGGAACTTATTTGCGCATGTGGAATAGTCCTTGTTCATCCTGATGACTCTCGCTACCAACATTTAGTTGGTAAAAGTTTAGATTTACCATTGCCTACTGAAGGCCGTTCAAAATCAGTAGAAATCAGAGCTCATCCAACTGTTAACATGGAATTCGGTTCAGGAGTTTTGATGGTTTGTTCTTTTGGTGATCAAAACGACGTATCTGTTTTCCGAGAATTAGGTCTATCTCCATTCCAGGCAATTGATTTAGAGGGTAAAATTACAGAATTAGGTGCTTCTTTATCGGGAATGCCTGTTTTAGATGCTAGAAAGAAAGCGATAGAAATTCTTGAGTCTGAGGATAAAATAGAAAATTTAGTTGAACGAGATCAAGAAATTCCAGTATCAGAGCGTGGTAAAAATCCAATTGAAATCATTTTGCTTAAAGAATGGTATGTTAGACAAACACACATCCAAGAAAGAATCAAAGAATTATCCAATGAAATCAACTTTGTTCCAAGCAGAAATAAACAATTTCTATTAGATTGGATGGAAAATATAACTATAGATTGGCCAGTAAGTCGCCGTCGCTGGTATCATACAGAAATACCAATTTGGTATTCTGAAGATCGAACAAAAGTAGTTACTCCTCCTAACGGAACTTATGTTCAGCCATGGAAAGATTTGCCACCATCAGATTCTATTGTCTTAGACAGAGAAACTTGCAAAGAATTAGGTAAATATGAAGATTTAAAGTCGGAATTAGGTAATTTAGAAGGTGAGGAGAAAGTATTTGACACATGGATGGATTCTTCAAATTCTAACCTTTATGTTTCAGGATATTTATCTAATCCGGAATTATTTGAACGTGCATTCCCTACAGGAGTTAGACCACAAGGTAAAGAAATTGTTCGAACTTGGTTATACTACACACTCTTGAAATCTACTTTGTTATTAGACAAGCCTGGTTTTGCTAACGTTTGGATTGATGGGCTTGGTATGGACCCGTGGGGCCGTAAAATGTCTAAATCACTGGGCAACGGCATCGATGCAAGTTCAGTCTTAGAATGTGGATTTGGTGGGCGCACAGGATCATGGAAAATCAAAGGGCCCGAAGGTAAACAAGTAGCACTACAAGCTAAGAAAATAGGTTCAGAATGTTTTAGATTTTGGAAAGCTGCGGATGCTCAAGTAGGAGATGATTTCCAAATTAATCCCGAGCAAATTGAATTACGATACTTTGGCGTTTTAACTAAGATTTTCAACGTAGGAAGATTTGCATCTCAATTTGATTTTGATGGAGATTTAGATACCGTTCCAGATGATTTAGAAAATGAAGATAAGTGGATATTAGCAGAATTTACAGATTTATTAGAAAAAGCTAAGAAAGGTTATTCTGAATTAGATATTTACACTGCAGCACAAGGAATTAAGACATTTAGCACAGGAGTCTTTGCCTCACATTGGCTAGAAATGGCCAAGACTCGACTGTACAACGAAGATGCTTCAGGTACTTGGACATTACACAGAATCTTTAGAGATTTATTATCTATTCTATCTCCGGTATGTCCATTCTTTACTCATCACCTGTCCACTACTTTGTATGAAAAATCATCAGTAGAAATTGACGTATTTCCTAGTTCACCAATTACGGGAACAGAGGAATGGACGAAATTAACAGAGTCATTGGTTGAATTTAATTCAGTAATTTGGAAAACTAAGAAAGATGAAGGTATCTCTCTTGCAGCTCCTTTGTCTGGACAAAAAGTTCCAGAAGAATTATCGGTTATTTCTGAAGCATTGGTTTCAATGCACAAATTAGAAGATTAGGATTTACTCTTTTTATCTTTAACAAATTCACTAGAAATTCTAAGGATTGCAAGTCCAAGTATTCCACTTAGTGTAAACAATACAACTGCAGAGATCCCTGGAGCGCCTATTGCAACTCTTAGGATAACTGTCGATAAAATAAATCCAGTATTTCTAGCTAGGTTTGCAAAATCTACAGTGAATCTATACGATAATAGTAAAATTAGAATATCAGCTAAAATTAAAATTGTAAAGAAATCAGAAAAGAATATCTCACGGTCAACTCCACCTTTTCCATCAATGACTGATAGGGTCCATGTTCCAAAAGAATAGGCAGCCATTATTATGAAAGCTGAAAAAAGCATTAGAGAGATAATACGTTTCGAATGCACAAAGTTGTCTAATTCATCATCATCCACAGTAGAGATTTCTGAAACATCACTTGATCTTCTGTAACTTAGCGCAGTAAAGAATAAAATAATGAAGGTCATACATTCTAGCAATATGAGCCCTAGTTCACCATCAATTGCCCATTCATCGTCAGCACTAAAGTCTGCTAATCTCTTGAAAACATCTCTTACAACTAACAGAGTTACAACTTCATACTGCTTTCCTACGGAATTTGAAAATGATGATGG
>JBJLCA010000023.1:0-5798 GCA_045567915.1 Candidatus Poseidoniales archaeon
TCGACTAATCCTCAGATGCTCATGGATGTTTATACTGGTCAAAATAATGGAGTTTCGGGCACACATTCTCCGGGCTTTACCAAAGCAGGCGATTCAGTTATTTTCTTTGCCCTGCAAGATGGATATGATCTTGACTTGTATGTTACCGATGGAACTCCAGATGGTACGTCTTTACTTGTTGACTTTGGAACCGGTATTGGTCCTAGTAGCTTTCAAGGAAGTATAACTTTTAACGGTGAAGCTTACTTTGCAGCCGACATTCCCGCACCTAATGAATACAATTGTCCAAGTGACGCCCTCTGGAAGACAGATGGGACTGCCAATGGAACTGTAGTCGTTGCAAGCTGTATTGCTACAGACGGCGGTAGTAGTCAGTTCATTGAAACTTCGAATCAACTTTGGAGTGTTGTAGGCGACACACTCTTTTTCAGGGCTAAAGAATATCTTGAAGCTCCTGGTGATACTTACAGCGTATTGTGGCGAACAGATGGAATACCAAACGGTTCAGGGACTTATCCGGTGGACTTGAGTTATTCAAATGAAAGATGTCAGCTAATGATAGATAACAACAATCTTTTTGTGCTTAACAACAAAATTTACACAGGACAGAGAGAGATGTGTTCTACAAGTACAGATAATGATTACTATAATGGTACAGAGATTCGAGTTTACGATCCTACGAACATAACGTTCGAAACGCCTCCTCTAAAATATACTTTTGATTTCAAATTGCAAGTTTTAAGTCTATTTCCAGATTCTGATGGAGACGGCGTCAGGGACGATATTGATCTTGACGATGATAATGACGGTATTCTAGATGTTGATGAAGTTGGTTTTGTTTGCAGTGAGCCAGAATCTGACGATTATTTCCTAGATAGTTACGGTTATGATACAGACTTACAGCAAGTCGAAGGTTGGAGTAGTGCCTCTTCAGAAAGTAGCCATTGGGATAATAGCGGGTATTTACTCGGAATTTTCAACGAAGATAATCCTGTTTCAGCCGTAAATGCTGTTGAAACCACAGTCTACGGTAATTTTTCCTCAGAGTGGTATGATCGGCCAGGTACTGATGCAATCATCACCACTTTTTGGAACGTTGATGAGTACGAAGTGCAGTTAAGATTATCAGATGGGACTTACACAGATGTAGTTGATGATTTAGTGAGAATAGATCAGTCTTCTGGATTGATGAATGACTATATCACCTTTGACTTAGGAGAAACAGGTTCTAGTAGTGCTGCCTTTATGTATCATTTAATTGATTTTGCAGACTTTAACATTCCTTCAGGCCTTAAAGTTGTTGGTTCTAAGGTTTTACTTAAGCAGGTAGGCGGCGGAGCAGACATAGGTCAGTTTGTTATCGTAGATGACTTGTCTAATGGCGGAAAGGTCTGCAGAATGTTATCAGATACAGACGAAGATGGAATACCAAACAACCTTGATGACGACACAGATGGTGACGGCTGTAGTGATATTCTAGAAGCTGGTTTTACTGATGCTGACGGAGACGGCCAACTAGATGGTACTGGTATCTATGAAAATGGAACATTAATCGGAAGTGATGGTTACACTACTCCTGCAGATTTGAATGGAGACGGAACATTTGATTATCTACAATCTAGCTTTTCACCTTGTAGTGATTTATTCCCAAGTGTAGACAGTGCGGACCTCGCAATAGGTGGGCCTATGACAGACATAACATTCCATTATTATGACGAGGGTAACACAGGCGATTGGTCTAACATTACACTTGACAATATCGATGGGCTTTACGGTAGATACACTTCAATTGCTGTTGATTCTAACGATAAGGTACACATTTCTTACACGGATGAAAGTGATGATGACAAGAAGCTCATGTATGCGACAGACGCCAGTGGTTCTTGGGTTACCACTCCTGTTGACGCATCTGGTAGAGTAGGCACTTACACTTCGATCGCAGTCGATTCTAATAATAAAGTACACATTTCTTACCATGATGAAAATGGTAATTACCTCA
Organism: Candidatus Poseidoniales archaeon; assembly: GCA_045567915.1. Taxonomy (GTDB): domain Archaea; phylum Thermoplasmatota; class Poseidoniia; order MGIII; family CG-Epi1; genus CG-Epi1. The sequence goes on from JBJLCA010000023.1 coordinate 2,000, forward strand.
AGTATGCAACAGATGCCAGTGGCGTTTGGACTAACACTACCATTAGTCCTTCAACAGGAGCTTTCCCTTCAATTGCCATTGATTCTGCTAATAATGTACACATTTCTTACGTTAATGGTGAACTTATGCATGCGACTGATGCCAGTGGTTCATGGGTCCACACCAGTATTGATTCTCTAAATAATTACTTGGAATCTTCAATTGCCATTGATTCGAATGATAAACTACACATTTCTTACTTTGATCATACTAATAAAGACCTCAAGTATGCGACTGATGTTAGCGGCGAGTGGGTTAACACTACACTTGATGCCGATGGATATGTAGGCACTTTTAGTTCAATCGGAGTTGATTCTGGTAATAACGTACATATTTCCTATGGACAATCCGGTAACGGCGATAGTGCCCTCCTCAAGTATGCTACAGATATTAGTAGTTCTTGGACTATCACTTCTGTTGACACTGATGTTCCGACGAAGCAAACATCACTTGTTATCGATTCAGATGATGGAGTACACATTTCCTACCTAAAAGGTATAGCAGGTACTAAACTCAATTATGCAACAAACGCCCTTGGCTATTGGTCTACAGCCTCTGTAGATACCAATGATTATGTTGGCCAACATAATTCAATAGGAGTAGATTCGAATAATAATGTACACATTTCTTATTTTGATGGTCAAAATAATGCCCTCAAGTATGCAACTAAGAGCGGTACAAAGTATGTCACAGGAGCAGTCTGTACTATCGATCCAGATTTACCTAACGGCTTATCAATGGCTCAAGGCACATGTACGATAAGTGGAACTCCAAATGATTTAATTCCTAATACAGAGTATTTAGTAAAAGCAGTATCTAATGGATATGTTTATTCGACTACGATTAATCTATCTACATTTGATGCAGATCCAGATGGCGATGGTTATTGTGATACCAATATCACAGTTGCAAGCATCTGTGTTGCAGTTGATGCTTTCCCAGGCGATTCTACCGAATGGTTAGATACAGATGGAGATGGAATTGGTAACAATGCAGATCCAGATGATGATGGAGACGGCCTACTAGATGTTCAAGAGCAGAACTCGAACCCAGCTACAGACTCATTGAAACCCGATACTGATGGAGACGGATACTGTGACGGACCAATCTCAATAGTAGATGTATGTATCGCAACAGACGCTTTCCCAACAGATCCAGATGAGTGGAATGATAACGATGGAGATGGAATCGGAGATGACGAAGATCCTGATGATGACAATGATAATTTCCTTGATGTTGATGAGATAGCAAATGGCACAGATCCATTAGATGGCTGTTCACCGAATGAGAATTCAGATGCCTGTGACAAAGACGGAGATGGCTTGTCAAAAGGCGTTGAAGACAATGTAACACTTACAGATCCAAATAATCCAGATACTGACGGAGATGGGTACTGTGACGGACCTCTAACGGTAATTGGAGTTTGTGAAGGTGGAGATGATTTCCCATTAGATGCTGGAGCTCACAAAGATACAGACGGTGACGGCATGCCTGATACTCTAACTGGCCCTTCAACATCAGATCCTGCACTCGTAGAAGATTTAGATGATGATAACGACGGCTTGAATGATACAGCTGAAGCATCATCAGACCCAGTTACTGCTTCATTAGATCCAGACACAGATGATGACGGATATTGTGACGGTCCAGTATCAGTTACAATTAACGATGTTTTCATTTGTGAAGCAGGCCCAGATGCTTTCCCATTAGACCCTTCTGAATGGTTAGATACTGACGGAGATGGTGTTGGCAACAATGCAGATCCAGATGACGATGGAGATGGCCTAAGCGATATTGAAGAAGATTCAAATGGCAATGGAACTGTTGACGCAGGTGAAACAGATCCTCTCAAAGCAGATACAGATGGGGATGGAGTCTGTGATGGTCTGATAGCCGTTGAAGGAATATGTGGTCTCTTAGATACTGACGGAGATGGACTTGAAGACGATGTTGATCCCGACGACGATAATGACGGTCTTACTGATATTGAAGAAGATACAAACGGTAACGGAACTTTTGATGATGGCGAAACCAATTCATTAAACCCAGATACAGATGGCGATGGCTATTGTGATGGGCCAGTAACTATCGTAGATGTTTGTGTTGCAGTTGATGCTTTCCCACTAGATTCCAGTGAATGGTTAGATACTGACGGAGATGGAATTGGTAACGAAGCAGATCCTGACGATGATGGAGATGGTCTGAATGACACCGAAGAAATATCACTTGGTTCTAATCCATTAGACCCAGACACCGATGACGATGGAATTCCAGACACTTGGGATCCTCTCCCAGTCGATGCAGACGGTGATTTTGACGGCGATGGAATTCTTGATAGAGATGAATATAATCCTAATTCAACTACAGGAAATCCAGGAGATGCAGATGGAGATGGAATCAATGACATGCGTCAGGCACTTGCATCTACAAATGCCACATCAGATTCAGGAAGAAGTTTTGATGAATTCTGTTGGTGGTTCTTGTTGTTATTATTACTTCTTTTGATACCGTTACTGAAGAGGCAATATGATAACGCATTGATTTACACGCCTCATATCGTAGAATATACAATTGGAACAAAGCAAGATAAGATAAAAATGAAACCTTCTTTACATGAAACTGCTCAAAAATTCAGAGAGTATACTAACAGAGGTAAACTAAGAAGAGTAACCTATGCAATTTCAGGAAATCTCGTAGAAGGAATGGATATTGATTCTAAGACAGGAATTATATCAGGACACCCAAAGAAAGTTGGAAAATTCACTAATGAAGTTGTTATGAAGCACTCTAAAGGTAAATTCTTAGGAGAAATCAAATTTATCGTCACAGAAAAAGGTAAAGAAGTAGAGAAAAAAGAAAAACCAGAAGTAATTCTAACTACTAATCCAGAACCAGAGGATGCATCATCTAAACCTGATTTTGTTGGTGGCGCTGGAACTAAGATGGATCCTTTCGTTCTATCTCCGGCTAAAGGCCTTGAACCAGGTGAAGAAATTTCATCTAAGCAAGTTCTGACTATATCTGGATTAAAGCCCGATGGAGTCGTAAATGCTAAAGATTTGAATTCCAAGGATAACGGCAAAAGATTCTCAGTAGTTTCAGAATTAGATGATTCTGGAAAAGCTTCATCATTGAAAGTTGATGACAATGGTAAGATTAAGTTCAGAATCAATTTCAACGATGACAAGCCAAGTACAGATGGCGCTGAATATGAGGCGCTAATGAAACTTGGAACTGCTTCAGTGTATGTTTCATGGGCTGTAGATGTCGTTAAAGAAGAAGCTGAACCAGAGCCTGAGCCAGAACCAGAACCGGAACCTGAGCCGGAACCTGAACCAGAACCTAAGCCTAAGCCAATAGTTGCTGAAAAAGAAGTTAAGAAGCAAGAAGAACTTGAAAGAGTAAAGGCTAGATCAGAGTCAATTGATTTCAAAGTAATTGGTGTTGCCACTCAAAGTACACTAGCTAGCGAAGTCGAAGGTGGAGCTTCTGAAGTTGAATTAGCAAATGCATCGGAGTTTGAAACAGAAGGTACAGCAACAATTACTGATGCTGATGGAAGTGAGACTTTTACTTGGAGAGGTAAACAAGGAGATCAATTAACAGGCGTAGCTGGAATTACTAGGACATTTGTTGCAGCTTCTATTGTTGTATCAAAAGATGATCTACAAGTAATCAAAGGAATAGGTCCTTTCATTGAAGAAAAATTGAATGCTCTAGGAATCTATACTTACAGACAACTTGCAAATATGACTCCAGA